>CAYSYF010000009.1:0-59620 GCA_964435155.1 uncultured Ruminococcus sp.
CATCAGAAAGCAGGCTCCCAATGGTGCAAGAATGAGGATACTGGGCGCTAATGTCGTTGAAGTAACACACGGTCTTCAGACCCTCAAGGAAGCCGTTGACTCGGCATTTGAAGCCTACTCAAAGGAATACAAGGACGCTATCTACTGCATTGGCTCGGTGGTAGGTCCTCACCCGTTCCCCATGATGGTGCGCGACTTCCAGAGCGTTGTCGGAATTGAAGCAAGAGAGCAGTTTATCGAAATGACAGGAGAGCTTCCCGACGCGGTAGTTGCTTGTGTAGGCGGCGGCTCCAATGCGGCAGGTATGTTCGCAGGCTTCCTCAATTACCCCGTTGACATCTACGGTGTTGAGCCGCTCGGCAGAGGCGAGAAGCTCGGCGACCACGCGGCAAGCCTGAAATACGGCACAGAGGGCGTAATGCACGGCTTCAACAGCATAATGCTTAAGGACGAAAACGGCGAGCCTGCGCCTGTATACTCCGTTGCGAGCGGTCTTGACTACCCCTCATCGGGTCCCGAGCACGCATTCCTGCATGACCTCGGCAGAGTGAAGTACGATGTTGTAAACGACGATGAGACCATCGACGCGTTCTTCAAGCTGTCGCGAATGGAGGGCATAATCCCCGCCATCGAAAGCTCCCACGCGGTAGCCTACGCTATGAAGCTTGCAAAAGAGATGGGCCGCGGCTCTATACTCATCAACCTCTCGGGCAGAGGCGATAAGGATATGGATTATATCATTGAGAAGTATGGTATCAGATGATTCAGAGGTGCATTATGACGATAACCGAAATATGCGATCTGCTTAGAAAAGAGCTGTTTAACAACGGCTATGAATACGGCTTTTTTCTGAACGGCAAAAAGTATAAGCCCGATATGAGCAAGGGCTTTGACGCGGAATACGCAAGGCTTTCAAAGACGGTGTATCGCGTTCAGCCGCCGCTTGTCACCATGCGCGAAAAGACAGGTACTTGTATTGATACTGTCTTGGTGATGAAAAAACTGCTGGACGAGCGCGATATCCCGAGCAAGATATGGCTGACGTTGAACAAGGTCAAAGGCACTCCGCATACGATACTGATTTTTGAAGCGGAAAACAAAGTCGTTTATCTCGAGCTTACGCCGCAGTCGTCAAAGCCTTTCTACGGCAAGGAGATCATCTATGAAAGCGAGCAGGAGCTGATCACGCAATTCCACGAAAACGGCTATGATATTACTGATGTAACAGGCGCTGTCACCATAGGAAGCTCGCCCGAATTTCTGCTTTCTGAAAACAAATAAAAAAACTCCCCGAAAGGACTATCCTCTCGGGGAGTTTTATCATGCCTTTGTTATCTTCGCGAAGTTCGCCATAAGCTTCTTACTGCCTGCCTTGTCGAATTCGATAGCAAGCATGGTGTCGTTGCCCATGCGTGTAGCCTGTGTTACCGTACCCTCGCCGAATACGTTGTGGCGCACTCTGTCACCAGCCGCAAACACCTCGCCTGTCTGAACGGGCGGCTTTATAACGGACTGCTTTGCATTCTCCTGTGCGAGATAATTCGGCTTCTGAGGCTTTGTCCATGTGCCTGCGGAATTTGTGGCGCGCGGCTTGTCGCCCTTCATCACAATAAGCTCCTCGGGTATCTCGCGGATAAAGGTGGAGAGCTTGTTGCGCATGGTCTGACCGTACAGCATACGGTACTGCGTGTGTGTGACGTAAAGATTGCGCTTTGCTCTTGTTATCGCAACGTATGCAAGGCGGCGCTCCTCCTCCATCTCGGAATTGTCACCGAGGCTTCTGTAGCTTGGGAAGATGTTGTCCTCCGCCGCTACAAGGAATACCGTGTCAAACTCCAGACCCTTTGCGCTGTGCATTGTCATCAGCGAAACGCGGTCAGCGTCAGTATCGTAGTTATCGAGGTCAGATACCAGCGCTACCTGCTCCAAAAAGTCGGGCAGCGTCATCTCGGGATCCTCTTCAAGCGCTGTAAGCGCGTTTGATTTAAGCTCTGTGATGTTCTCAATACGTGCTACGCCCTCGTCACCCAGCGCCTTCATAGCCTGCATATAGCCGCTCTTTTCGGCTACCGCGTCGATAAGCTCATCAAGGCGCAGCGTATCCGCAAGCTCATCAAGCTCCTCAAAGAGGTTTGCGGCAGCCTTCAGCGCGTTTGCTTTGCGGGAAAGCGTGTCATACTGCGAAGCGTCGCGGCACACCTCGATCGGAGATATGCGAAGCCCCTCTGCAATGCGCACTATCTCGTCAACGGTAGTATCACCGATACCGCGCTTGGGCTCGTTGATGACGCGGCGGAAACGCACTAAGTCATAGGGGTTGTTCAGCAGCGCGAGATAGGACATGATGTCCTTTATCTCCTTGCGGTCATAGAAACGCATACCGCCTACGATCTTGTAAGGTATACCCGACCTTGCAAGCGCGTTCTCAAAGCTTCTGGACTGTGCATTATTGCGGTACAGCAGTGCAAAATCCGAGTATTTTTTGCCGTCCTTTTCGCCCTCAAGTATCTTATCCGCGATGAATTTAGCCTCTGCCATCTCGCTTTCAAACTTATGGCAGAGTATCTTCTCGCCTGCGCCAAGCTCCGACCAAAGCGCCTTGTCCTTGCGCTGTCGGTTATTCTTAATAACGGCGTTTGCCGCATTGAGGATATTTTCCGTCGAGCGGTAGTTCTGCTCTAAGCGAATGACCTCGCAGCCCTTGTACTGCTTTTCAAAGCTCAGGATATTCTCGATGGTAGCGCCGCGGAAGCGATAGATACTCTGATCGTCATCACCTACAACGCAGAGGTTTCCGCTCTCACCTGCAAGCAGTGCGATAAGTCGGTACTGCGCGATGTTGGTGTCCTGATACTCGTCCACCATTATGTATTTGTAAAGATTGCGGTAGTGCTGAAGCACATCGGGATTTTCCTCAAAAAGGCGCACGGTAAGGCAGATGATATCGTCAAAATCCACCGCGTTTGCCGCCATGAGCGCCGCCTGATAATCCTTGTAGATATCCGCAGTGCGCTTGTCCATGATGTCAAGAGAGCTGTTTGCTATCTCCGCGTACTCCTTAGGTCCTATCATCTTGTCCTTGCAGCGGGAAATGGCATTCTTGAACACCTTGGGATTGAACACCTTTTCGTCTATGCCCTGCTTTTTCATGGCGTCCTTGATGATACGCTTTGCGTCGTCCTCATCGTAGATCGTAAAGCTGCTCTTGTAGCCGAGGTGCTCTATCTCGCGGCGCAGTATCTTCACGCACGCGGAATGGAACGTAGACGCGTTTATCTTCTCCGCGTCCTCACCTATCATGGAGATAAGTCGCGCTTTAAGCTCGCTTGCTGCCTTGTTCGTGAACGTGATAGCAAGGATATTCCACGGATTTACGGGGTCGACCGAGATTATCTCAGCAAGGCGCTCGGCATTCTCGGGGGTCTTTTCCAGCGCGGGGAACTGATACAGGAACTCCTCCTCGGCAGGAGTAATTCCGCGCACCTCTGTGTCGTTGTAAGCATTGCCGAAGCGCATCATATTCGCGATACGGTTACACAGCACAGTGGTCTTTCCGCTGCCTGCGCCGGCGATTATCAGCACCGCGCCGTTTACTTTGAAAACAGCCTTGCGCTGCATTTCGTTGGTACGCGAGAAAAAGCCGTTCAGCGCGTTGCGTTTAAGGGTCAAATAATCCAAAATAATTACCGTCCTTGTTTTATAATGAGGAATTAGGAATTAGAAATGAGGAATTAAGGTGTCCGCTGCGCGGACGGATTTCAAATACCGCGCAAGCTTAGCTGCCTGCAACGTTACGGCGCAGCCGTATTGAAATCCGCGCGGAGCGCACCGAAATTCCTCATTCCTCATTACTCATTCCTAATTGTATATCATTCTGTGGGTGTCGTTGCTGCCGAAGCGGAGCCGCCTGTTGTCGCGGTGGAGTAATCTCCGCCGAGCGCGATAAAGGGATTTACCTCGGTGCCGATAGCCTGAGGAAGAACGCCGTTCCAGTTGCTGATCTTCAGATACTCGATGTAATCGGGGGACTGAGCGATCTGCTCCTGTACTACCTGAATAGCGTAAGCCTCCGCGTCAGCCTTGATCTTCTGGGACTCAGCCTCAGCCTCTGCCGCAATTACCTGCTGCTTAGCCTCCTCTTCCTTCTCGGCGGTCTTGTTCTGCATCTTCAGAGCGTCCTGAGCTGCGATGACCTTAGCCTGAATGGACTGCTCGAAAGCGTCGTCAAAGGACAGGTTCTCGATAGCGAACGCTGTTACGATGATACCCTGAGGAGCGAGAGTTTCCTTAAGCTCCACGTAGATAGAGTTCTGAACATCGGAACGGTTCTGTACAAGCTTTTCAGCCTGAACCTTACCGATCTCGTCCTTTGCAATCTTTGCAACGTTCGGAACAAGCAGCTTTGTTTCAACATTGTTGATACCGATGGTTCTGATGATCTCGGACAGTTGAGTTCCGTCGTAGTAATAGTTCACCTTGAGTGCAAGGGTGTTTACTGTCTGCGTGTCGCTTGTGTACGCGTCTGTCGTTACGGAATAGATCTGCTCACGGGTGTCTACCTGCTCTATCTCCTCAACAAAGGGGATATGGAAGTTAAGACCTGCGGACAGGCTGCTGTCAACGATCTTACCGAACTGGTACTTTACGCCGATGAAGCCCTCGTTTACAACAGTAAAGCTGTTGAACAGAATGATCAGCACAAGCACTACGATAACGCCGATGAGCACGAATACGCCAAAGCCCTTGCCGTTGCCCTCGGGCTTCTTTTCTGTGGAGAAATTGAATGTAGCCATAGTTTTTTCCTTTCTTTAGTTCATGGAATTTGCTATTTCGGAATATTTATCCTCAAGCTCGACAGGCGGTACTACCGCGCTGCGGCTGATGCCTGCGTTTGCAAAAGCCTGCGTCAGCATGAGCTTGATACGGTTTACCTGATTTACCTCGGAAGCGCCCGGGTCAAAGTCTACCGCTACGATGTTTGAGAGCGGATACTGTCTGCGAAGCTCGCCTATAACGCCCTTGCCCGTAACGTGGTTGGGCAGACACGCGAACGGCTGCATACAAACTATATTAGGAACACCCTCGTTGATAAGCTCTATCATCTCGGCGCAAAGGAACCAGCCCTCGCCCGCGATGTTACCGGGGGATACGATGGACTTTACAGACTCGCGCATCTCATAGATATCGCCGGGGCAGCCGAACTTTGTACCCTTTACAGCCTTGCGGTAGCTGCTCTCCAAAAATCTGATGAACTTCACCGCTGCGTTCTCCGCGATCTTCTTTTTCTTGGATATGTACAGCAGCTCGCTCTTTGTAACGCCGTGCGAGCATACGTAGTAGAAGAAGCCCATAAGATCGGGAACCACTACCTCGCAGCCCTCGTTTTCAAGCAGTCCGATGATGTCGTTATTCGCAACAGGGTGGAACTTTACGAGGATCTCTCCGACAAGTCCTACCTTGGGCTTTTTGATGTCCAGTACGGGGAACTTCGAGAAGTCCTCAACGATAGCGCGGACGTTCTTGTTGAAGCGGCTGAGCGACAGGGATTTTAGCTCGTCGCGGAGGAATACTCTCCACTTCTCGTACAGTGCGTTTGCACTGCCCTTTTCTATCTCGTAGGGGCGCACCTTGTACAGGCAGCGCGACAGCACATCGCCGTATACAACACCCATGAATGCGCGCAGTGCCATTCCGACAGAAAGCTTGAAGCCGCTCTGCTTTTCAAGTCCTACAACGTTCAGCGAGATAAGCGGGATATTCTCATGACCTGCGTCCTTGAGCGCCTTTTTCAGCATACCGACATAGTTAGTCGCACGGCACGCACCGCCTGTCTGAGTTATCATTACAGATGTGTTGTTGAGGTCATACTTTCCGCTGTTCAGCGCGTGGAGCAACTGACCCAGCATAAGGATAGAGGGATAGCAAGCATCGTTGTTTACGTACTTCAGACCCTCCTCAACGACAGCCTTGGAGCAGTCCTTGAGGATCACGGCATTGTAGCCGCTGTTTTGGAATGCAGCCTCCAGCATATCGAAGTGGATAGGCGCCATCTGAGGACAAAGGATAGTGTGCTTTTCGCGCATCTCCTTTGTAAACTCGGGCTGCTTTATGTAGCCGACATGACCCTGTACAGGCTTGAAGTTGTGGCGCTTTCTCTCCTCTACTACGGAGATCAGCGAACGCAGTCTTATTCTCGCCGCACCTAGGTTGTTTACCTCGTCTATCTTGAGACAGGTGTACATCTTGCCGAAGCTGCGCAGTATCTCCTGCACCTGATCTGTCGTGATAGCGTCAAGACCGCAGCCGAAGCTGTTCAACTGGACCAGCTCTAAGCAGTCATGCTTTCCGACAACGTGAGCCGCGCCGTAAAGTCTTGTATGATACATCCACTGGTCTACTACACGGATAGGACGGACGATCTCTTCGAGATGGGAGATACAGTCCTCTGTAAATACCGCGTAGCCGTAGCCTGTCAGCATCTCGGGCAGACCGTGATTTATCTCGGGATCGACATGGTAGGGACGTCCCGAGAGAACGATGCCCTGCTTACCGTTTTCTTCAAGATATTTCAGCGTTTCCTCGCCCTTGGTGCGCATTTCAAGCTTAAATGCCTCGTCCTCTGCATAGGCAGCCTCAAGCGCGCGCTTTATCTCTGCCTTTGTGAATTTCAGCTCGGGCAGGGAGTTGGAAAGCTCCTCAAAAAGGCGCTCTCCCATTCTCTTCTTATGGAAGATAGGCAGGAAGGGATTTAAGAATTTAACGTCCTTGCGAAGCTCGGGAACGGAGTTCTTTATTACCTCGCTGTAGGTTGCGACAACGGGACAGTTGTAGTGGTTATCCGCGCCGTTAGCCTCGCCCATCTCATAAGGCATGGAGGGATAGAATATCAGCTTTATACCGTCGTCAACAAGCGCCTGTATATGTCCGTGTGCAAGCTTTGCGGGGTAGCAAACAGACTCGGACGGCATGGTTTCAATGCCGCGGTCATATATCTCACGCGAGGACTTCGGCGACAGCTTTACGCTGAAACCAAGCTCTGTAAAGAACGTATGCCAGAACGGATAGTTCTCGTACATACCGAGCACTCTGGGAAGTCCGATAACACCGCGCTTTGCGGTACTCTCGGGCAGGCTCTCGCGGTCGAACAGCAGGTGATATTTGTAGTCGTAGAGGTTCGGGAGCTTTTCCTCACCCGAAACGTTGCCCGCTCCGCGCTCACAGCGGTTGTTGCTTATGTAGCGCTTGCCGTCGGGGAACTTCGTTATAGTAAGCAGACAGTTGTTGCTGCACTTTCCGCAGCGTGCGGTGGTCTTTTCGACCTTGAAGCTGTCAAGGCTGTCAGCCTTTGCGATATTTGAGCCCTCGCCGTCGTCGCGCTCGATAGCTATCAGCGCGCTTCCGTAAGCGCCCATAAGTCCTGCCTTGTCGGGACGTACAACGTCCTTTTCAACGATGGACTCGAACGCACGCAGAACAGAGTCGTTCATGAACGTACCGCCCTGTACGATTATCTTATCGCCCATCGTGGAGGTGTCACGCAGCTTTATTACCTTGAACAGCGCGTTCTTTACTACCGAATAGGAAAGACCTGCCGAGATATCAGCGACAGTTGCGCCCTCCTTCTGAGCCTGCTTTACACGCGAGTTCATGAATACGGTACAGCGCGAGCCGAGGTCTACGGGGTTTTCGGCTGTAAGACCGAGCTTTGCAAACTCCTCGCTGGTCATGCCGAGCGCGTTGGCGAAGTTCTCGATAAAGCTTCCGCAGCCCGAGGAGCAGGCCTCGTTCAGAAGAATGCTCTCTATCTCGCCGTTTCTTACCTGCATACACTTCATATCCTGACCGCCGATGTCAAGAATGAACTCTGCGCCGGGCAGTATCTTGTCGGCAGCCTTGTAGTGCGCCATCGTTTCGATCTCACCGAAGTCAGCGCCGAGAGCCGCCTTGATGAGGTGCTCGCCGTAGCCTGTGGTGCAAGCCTTTGCTATGTACGCACCCTCGGGGAGCAGCGAATATATCTCCTTAAGTATGCCGATAACGGACTTCAGCGGATCGCCGCCGTTGCCTGCATAGTGGGAATACAGAATTTCCGCGTCCTTGTTCAGCAGCACCGCCTTTGTGGTGGTGGAGCCAGCGTCAACGCCGAGGTAGGAAGCGCCGCTGTGCTTTGCGATATCAGCAGTCGGGATAACAGCCTTTGCATGACGCTCCTTGAACGCTTTAAGCTCCTCGTCGGACTTGAACAGCGGAGCAAGACGCTCTACCTCGCGAAGCTGGTTGCTTTCGAGGTTTGAGGACTTCTTTACAAGCGTGTCCATATCAGCCTGTGCGCTCTCGTCGGACAGCGCACAGCCCATAGCCACGAAAAGGTTTGCGTTTTCGGGGAAGATTATCTGCTCAGCTGTCAGGTTCAGCGTTTCGATAAAGCGCTGACGAAGCTCAGACAGATAATGCAGAGGTCCGCCGAGGAACGCGACATTGCCCTTGATAGGCTTACCGCAGGCAAGACCGCTTATCGTCTGATTTACAACAGACTGGAAAACGGACGCCGCAACGTCGCTTCTCTTTGCGCCGTCATTCAGCAGCGGCTGGATATCGCTCTTTGCGAAAACACCGCAGCGCGACGCGATGGGATATATCGTAGTGTGCTTTTTAGCAAGCTCGTTAAGACCGCCGATGTCGGTGTTTATCAGCGCAGCCATCTGGTCGATGAACGCGCCTGTACCGCCTGCACAAGTACCGTTCATACGCTGCTCAAGACCGCCTGTGAGGTAGGTTATCTTTGCGTCCTCACCGCCAAGCTCTATAGCAACATCTGTCTGCGGGATAAGCTTGCGGATAGCGTTGGTGCCTGCCGCAACCTCCTGTACGAACGGGATCCCCAGCCACTTTGATACCGAGATACCGCCCGAGCCTGTCACCGCTATCATTATCTTCTCGCCTGCAAGCTTCTCGCCTGCGTCAGCAATGATATCGGAAACAGTCTTTCTTATATCGGAAAAATGTCTTTTGTACTGACTGTATAACAGCTCTCCGTCATCACCTATAACAGCGACCTTTACAGTTGTAGAGCCTATATCCAGACCAACACGCTTCAATTCTATCATTCCTTTCCTATTTAAAAGCAATAGTATAATTATAGCACATCTGTCCACAAATTACAAGGGGGAAAATAATAAAGAATTAGGAATGAGGAGTGAGGAGTGAGAAATTTCGGTATGCCGCTTCGCGGCATGGATTTAAATGACGGCTGTGCCGTAACATAGCAAAGATTTAATTCATTGCAACGCTGCGGTGACGCCGCTTTTTAATCCGTCCGCGCAAGCGGACTCCTTAATTCCTCATTCCTAATTCCTAATTTCTGATTAAATTCATTATTCCAGCTCAAACGCGCCTGTGTACAGCCTGTAATACTGACCCTTCTGCGAAATAAGCTGCTCATGGCTGCCGCGCTCTATTATCCTGCCGTGGTCAAGCACCATGATGACATCGGAATTTTTTACAGTGGACAGCCTGTGTGCGATAACAAATACCGTTCTGCCCATCATAAGAGCGTCCATACCTGCGGCAACGATAGCCTCGGTGCGCGTGTCGATAGAGGAGGTAGCCTCGTCAAGTATCATTACGGGCGGGTCTGCTACTGCCGCTCTCGCAATGGAGATAAGCTGACGCTGACCCTGTGAAAGTCCGCTGCCGCCGTGCGTAAGCACTGTGTTGTAGCCCTCGGGCAGCATGCGGATAAAGCCGTCAGCGTTTACAAGCTTTGCCGCCGCAATGCACTCCTCATCGGTAGCGTCGGGCTTGCCGTAGCGCAGATTGTCCATTACCGTGCCTGTGAACAGGTTTACGTCCTGAAGCACCACGCCCAGCGAGCGGCGCAGATCGTCCTTTTTGATCTTGTTGATGTTTATACCGTCATAGCGTATCTTGCCGTCCGCAATGTCGTAAAAGCGGTTGATGAGGTTTGTGATAGTGGTCTTGCCTGCGCCTGTCGCGCCAACAAAGGCTATCTTCTGACCCGGCTCGGCGTAGATGTCGATGTTGTGCAGCACAAGCTTGTCGTCGCTGTAGCCGAAGTCCACATCGTCAAGCACCACATTGCCGCACAGCTTTGTATATGTCACCGTGCCGTCGCTGTGAGGGTGCTTCCAAGCCCACAGACCCGTGCGCTCATCAGTTTCGACAAGGGTATCGTCGTGGTCGTACTTCGCATTTACAAGCGTTACATAGCCATCGTCGGGCTCGTGCGCCTCGTCAAGCAGCGAGAATATACGCTGTGCGCCCGCCATTGCCATTACAACGGAGTTTATCTGCTGCGACACCTGACCGATAGGTCCGATGAAGCTTCTTGTAAGCTGCAAAAACGACGCTATCGTTCCGAGCGTCAGCACGTTCACCGCGAACACCGCAACATTCGTAACACCGTTTATCGCCATTATACCGCCGACTATCGCGATCACCACATACAGGAAATAGCCCATGCAGTTGTTTACGGGCATCAGCACGTTTGCATAGCCGTTAGCCTTTGCAATGTCATTGCGAAGCACCTCGTTCTTGTCACCAAATTCAGACTTTGCCTTATCCTCGTGACAGAACACCTTGATAACACGCTGACCGTTGACCATCTCCTCAATGTAGCCGTTGAGGTCAGCAATGGAAGTCTGCTGGCGCATGAAGTACTTGCCGCTCTTCTTTGCAACTGTGCCTGTAACCTTGAAGATAAGGAACAGAAACGCGATAACGATAAGCGTCAGCCACACGCTCATGGTGAGCATGGAAACGAACACCGAAACTATCGTAACAAGCGAAGAAATACAGGACGGCAGCGACTGGGATATCATCTGACGAAGCGCGTCGGTGTCGTTTGTGTAAAAGCTCATTACGTCGCCGTGGGTGTTGGTGTCGAAATACTTTACGGGAAGCTTCTGCATATGCCTGAACATATCGTCGCGGATAGTCTTAAGCACGCCCTGCGAGATGTTAGCCATCATGCGGTTATACAGCAGCGTACAGAGAATTCCTATCGCGAAGATCACGCATATTCCGATGATAGCGGAAAGCAGTCCCGAAAGGTCGGGTTCGGTCACTCCCACAAGAGGAAGTATATGGTCGTCGATAAGCGTTTTGATAAACAGCGACGACGCAACGCCTGCAACCGAGCTTATTACAATGCTTATCGCAACGATGATAAGCTGAACACGGTAGGGCTTCATATAGGATAAGAGCCTTTTCAGCACGCCCTTGCCTACTTTAACAGGCGGTCTGCCGCCCATCTGCTTTCCTTTAGGCGGCATTACGGGAGCCTTATTCTTGTTTTCGCTCATTCTTCCTCAGCTCCTTTCATCTGCGATTCATATACCTCGCGGTAGATAGCGCTCGTTTTGAGAAGCTCGTCATGAGTTCCCACAGCGGATATAGCGCCGTTGTCCAGCACTATTATCCTGTCTGCGTCCTGAACGCTTGCAACACGCTGTGCAATGATTATCTTCGTGGTATCGGGGATCTCCTCGCGGAATGCCTTTCTTATCATCGCGTCGGTCTTGGTATCAACAGCACTGGTGGAGTCGTCAAGTATCAGTATCTTAGGCTTTTTCAGCAGCGCTCTCGCGATACACAATCTCTGCTTCTGTCCGCCCGAAACGTTCGCGCCGCCCTGCTCGATGTAGGTATCGTACTTGTCGGGGAAATTCTGAATGAACTCGTCGGCGCAGGAAAGCTCGCACACGTGCTTTATCTCCTCGTCGGTTGCGTTCTCGTCGCCCCAGCGCAGGTTCTCCTTGATAGTACCCGAGAACAGCACGTTCTTCTGAAGCACCATCGCAACGTTGTTTCTGAGCGCCTCAAGGGTATAGTCGCGCACGTTCTCGCCGCCTACCAGCACCTCGCCCTCGGTGGTATCGTAAAGGCGCGGTATCATCTGCACAAAGGTGGATTTCGACGAGCCTGTGCCGCCGAGGATACCGATAGTTTCGCCCGAATTTATCCTTATATTGATGTTATCAAGCGCGTTCTTCTCTGCGCTCTCAAAATACTTGAAGCTTACATTTCTGAACTCTACAGAGCCGTCCTTTACCTCTGTCAGACCCTTTTCGCCGTCGGTGATGTCGGTCTTTTCGTCAAGTATCTCAACGATACGGTTTGCGCTCGCCTTGGACATTGTGAGCATTACGAATATCATGGAGATCATCATAAGGCTCATAAGCATCTGCATGGTGTAGGTGAAAAGGCTCATAAGCTCGCCCGTGGAAAGACCCAGCGCCTCGTTGTTGCCGCTTGCGATGACCGCCTGAGCGCCAAACCACGAGATAAGCACCATGCAGGTGTAAACAGCCACCTGCATCAGCGGCGCGTTCCATGCTACCGTCTTTTCAGCCTTTGTGAAATCCTCGTAGATACTGCCCGAGATATTGTCGAACTTCTTTATCTCGTGATCCTCCTGAACGAAGGACTTTACTACTCTTATTCCTTGCAGGTTTTCCTCAACTACCGCATTCAGCTTGTCGTAGGTCTTGAATACCCTCTGAAAGCGCGGGAACGCGAACTTCACGATCACGAAAAGCCCCACAGCAAGCAGCGGTATCGTATACAGGAAGATCAAAGAAAGGTCGGACGAGATATTATACGACGCAATAAACGCAAATATAAGCATGAACGGCGCTCTGACGGTAATTCTGGTTATCATCTGAAACGCCATCTGCACATTGGACACGTCCGTTGTAAGACGTGTAACTATACTTGCAGTGGAGAATTTGTCTATGTTGAAGAACGAAAATCTCTGCACATTATAAAACATATCGTGGCGCAGGTTTGCCGCAAAGCCCGCACTGCCGTGCGAGGCGGTAAAGCCTGCCGCAACGCCGAAGCCCATAGCAACGCAGGTAAGTATCAGCAGCTTTATTCCTGCCATTACAACGGCATTCATATCGCCCATGTAGATACCCTTGTCAATAAGCTCCGCCATTACAAGCGGAATAAGTATCTCTGCTATTGTTTCAAGAATTACGAATAAAGGTGTCAGAAGCGCGGGAAGCTTGTATTCCCTGACGCAAGCACCAAGCTTTTTTATCATACCAATTCTCCTTTTTCTATGCTCATATCCCCAAGGTTGATTCTCATTCGGCGCATATATTCATACAGCCTGTAAAGCTCCTCATCGGAAAAGCCCTTTGTAAGCTGTGCCTCCATGCGGTTGCCGTTATCCTCCATGTGAGCCGCCAGCTCTCTTCCCTTTTCCGTCAGCACCAGCTTTTTCAGCCGCGCGTCATGTAAAACTCCTATGCGCTGTATTATGCCTTTTTTCTCCAGCAGCATCAGCACCTTTGAGATAGTGGAGCGAGTAACGCCGAACTCCTCCTCAAGATCGCGCTGAAAAACATCACCCTCTGCGCGGGCAAGGTAGCCTATTATCCACGCGTTGCTGCAGGTCAGCTTGTCACCCGAAACAGGCAGCTCGCTATTTTCAAGATATCTGCGCACCGCGTTGTTCAGCGAGCGCAGCTCTATTCCGATAAAACGCTGTTCCATATTTTCCTCCGTTTGTTGTATCTCAAATTGTCGTATATCCAACATTATAAGACATTTCACCCAAATAGTCAATAGACAGTTTGTGAAAAAATGCTGAAAACTCGGACTGATTTTTGTAATAGTGCAAGCTGCGGATTTATTGTAATTTCTTATAAAATATGCTATACTGAAAGAAATATATCTTACGCAGGAGGTAAGCTATGTTCAGTCAGATAAACAGCATTGGTCTTTTCGGACTAAATGCTTTTGCTGTGACCGTGGAGGCAAGCAGTTCGCCCGGACAGCCGTTTTTCGATATAGTAGGTATGCCCGATGTGGCGGTGCAGGAGAGCAAGTCGCGCATACGCTCGGCGCTTTCGCAGTTGGAGATGAACCACCTGCTCGGCGGTAAGGTGACGGTAAACCTCGCGCCTGCAAGCGTGAAAAAGATAGGCTCGATGTTTGATCTGCCGATAATCGTTGCGCTGATGAAGCTCGGCGGAGTTATCGACAAGGATATCTCGGACGCGGTATTCATAGGCGAGCTATCGCTGAACGGCGGTCTTTCCCCCGTAAACGGCGCGCTGAGCATGGTGATAACCGCCGCACAAGGCGGCGCAAAGCGCGTGTTCCTGCCAAAGCAGAACGCAAAGGAAGCCTCCGTTGTCGAGGGCATTGAGGTCTACGGTGTGGAGCATCTCACGCAGCTTGTGGGATTTCTTAACAGAGGTACGGGACTTTCCCCCGAGGAACGCTACATACCGTCCGAAAGGTCACTTGCCTACGCCGCGGATTTCGCAGAGGTAATGGGTCAGCAGAGCGCTAAATCAGCTATTGAAGTAGCCGCGGCAGGCTCGCACAACATACTTATGCTGGGACCTCCCGGGTCGGGCAAATCCATGCTTGCAAAGCGCATACCCTCGATACTTCCTAAGATAACCTTTGCCGAGAGCATCGAAACCACTCAGATACACTCCATCGCAGGACTTATCGACCCTGCCGAGCCGCTGATAACACAGCGTCCGTTCCGTTCGGTCAGCCACACCGCTTCGGCTGTGGGACTTATCGGCGGCGGCACTATCCCGCACCCCGGCGAGATATCCCTCGCTCACAACGGCGTGCTGTTTCTGGACGAGCTGCCCGAGTTCGACCGCAAGGTGCTTGAAACACTGCGTCAGCCGCTCGAAAACGGCGAAATAAACATCTCGCGTGCAAGCGGCTCTGCGTGCTATCCCTGTGATATAATGCTAGTCGCGGCAATGAACCCCTGCCCCTGCGGAAACTTCGGAAATCCGCAGAAAAAATGCCGCTGCTCGGACGCGCAGGTGTCGAATTACTTAAACAAGATATCCCAGCCTGTGCTTGACAGGATAGATATTCAGATAGAGGTAAAGCCCGTGGAGTACGGCGACCTCTCCCACCGCACGCCGCAGGAAAGCTCCGCCGCCATTGCAGAGCGCATACAGAAAGCCCGCGATATTCAGGCAAAGCGCTTCAAGGGAACTGCAATACGCTCAAACAGCGGTATCACCTCGGATATAATCAGCGAGGTTTGCAGGCTTACCCCCGACGCGGAGGATATGATGCACCGCGCATTCGACAAGCTCGGAATGTCGGCTCGTGCCTATGACAGGATACTGAAAGTTTCACGCACCTGTGCCGACCTTGCAGGCAGCGAGAGCATCGAAAAGGAGCATATTGCACAGGCAATAAGCTACCGCAGCCTTGACAGGAAGTATTGGAACAGATGAGGCAATTCAATTGTCCATTAAAATATTGACAACGCCAGTAAAATATAGTATAATATATAGTTGGAATTTATTATAATTTCTGAAAGGACGACAAAACAATGAAGTACGATTTCAGTGCCATTGAAAGCAAATGGCAGAAATACTGGGACGAGCACGGTACTTTCCGCGCAACCAACGACCGCAGCAAGGAAAAGTTCTATGCTCTGGTAGAATTTCCCTATCCCTCGGGTGCAGGTATGCACGTAGGTCATATCAAGGCTTATTCGGGTCTTGAGGTAGTCAGCAGAAAGCGCAGACTTCAGGGCTACAACGTGCTGTTCCCCATCGGCTTTGACGCTTACGGTCTGCCCACCGAGAACACTGCGATAAAGACAGGCGTTCACCCCAGGCAGGTAACAGACAACAACATCACAAAGTTCACACAGCAGTTAAAGCGCGTGGGCTTCTCCTTTGACTGGGACAGAGTGGTTGATACCACCGAGGAGGACTACTACAAGTGGACTCAGTGGATATTCCTGAAGATGTTCGAGAACGATCTTGTTTTCCGTGACAAGACTCTTGTAAACTACTGCCCGAGCTGTAAGGTAGTTCTCTCCAATGAGGACTCTCAGGGCGGCAAGTGCGATATCTGCCACAGCGATATCGTGCAGAAGGATAAGGAGGTATGGTATCTCCGCATTACAGAGTACGCAGACAAGCTGCTTCAGGGTCTTGACGAGGTTGATTACCTTCCCAACATCAGACTTCAGCAGGAGAACTGGATAGGCAAGTCCACAGGCGCGTTCGTGAACTTCTCCATCAAGGAGCAGGACGAGCAGCTTCGTATCTACACCACACGTCCCGATACTCTCTACGGCGTTACATTCATGGTAATCGCGCCCGAGCACCCCATTATCGAGAAGTACCGCGATTCCATTGCTAACATCGACGCTCTCGACGCTTACAAGGCAGAGTGCGCTAAGAAGTCCGAGTTTGAGCGTACACAGCTCGTAAAGGACAAGACAGGCGTTAAGATAGAGGGTCTTACAGCGATCAACCCCATCACCGAAAAGGAAATTCCGATCTACGTTGCTGACTACGTAATGATGGGCTACGGCACAGGCGCTATCATGGCAGTTCCTGCGCACGATACACGCGACTATGAGTTCGCAAAGAAGTTCGGTATTGATATAATTGAAGTCATCAAGGGCGGCGACATCTCCGTTGAAGCCTACACAGGCGACGGCGAGATGGTAAACAGCGGCGTGCTGAACGGTATTACAAACAAGAAGGACGCTATCGAGAAGATGCTCGCATTCCTCGGTGAAAAGGGCATTGGCGAAAAGGGCGTTCAGTTCAAGATGAAGGACTGGGCTTTCAACCGTCAGAGATACTGGGGCGAGCCTATCCCGATCGTTCACTGTAGGGACTGCGGCATGGTTGCTGTTCCCTATGAGGAGCTTCCTCTGAAGCTTCCGCCCGTTGACAACTTCCAGCCCGGCTCCGACGGCGAGTCCCCCCTCGCAAAGATCGAGAGCTTTGTAAACTGCAAGTGCCCGAAGTGCGGCAAGGACGCAAAGCGCGAGACCGATACAATGCCACAGTGGGCAGGCTCCTCATGGTACTTCCTGCGCTACTGCGACAATAAGAACACCGAAAGCCTCGCTTCCAAGGAGGCGCTGGACTACTGGATGCCCGTTGACTGGTACAACGGCGGTATGGAGCACGTTACACGCCACCTGATCTACAGCCGTTTCTGGCACAAGTTCCTGTACGACATCGGCGAGGTCACCACCTCCGAGCCTTATGCAAAGCGTACCGCACAGGGTCTTATCCTCGGTCCTGACGGACAGAAGATGAGTAAGTCCCGCGGCAACGTAGTTGACCCCAACAACGTTGTTGACGAGTACGGTGCCGATACACTCAGACTGTACGTTCTGTTCATGGGCGACTATGAGCAGGCAGCTCCCTGGAGCGAAAGCAGCATGAAGGGCTGCAAGCGCTTCCTCGACAGAGTATGGAAGCTGCAAGAGAAGGTTGTTGACGGTGACGGATACAGCGACAAGCTGCGCTCCTCCATGCACAAGACTATCAAGAAGGTTTCCGAGGACATCGAAAATCTGCGCTTCAACACGGCTATCGCCGCAATGATGGGTCTTATCAATCAGATCGACGAGATCGGCTCTCTCACAAAGGCTGAATACCGCGACCTGCTCATCATGCTGAACCCCTTTGCTCCCCATATCACAGAGGAGCTGTATGAGGCTATGGGCTTCGGCGGCGTGCTGAACGAGCAGAAGTGGGTAGAATACGACGAGGCTATGTGCGTTGACAACACTGTTGAGATCGTTGTTCAGATCAACGGCAAGGTTAAGGCTCACTTCGACGCACCTGTAAACTCCGACAGAGATTCGCTCGAAAAGATGGCATTTGATCTGCCCGAGGTACAGAAGCTTACCGACGGAAAGACTATCGTGAAGAAGATAGCTGTTCCCAACAAGCTTGTAAACATCGTAGTAAAATAAAAATATACGGCGGGCTGCCTTCAGCCCGCCCTACATATATCCGTGAGAGGAAGATTCTATATGAGAAAATGCTCAAAAATCATCGCGCTGCTGCTTGCGGCACTTATGCTTACAGGCTGCGGAAGTGCTGCTGTCGTAAGCGTTGACGGAACAGTTGAGGCAAAGCCCTCGCAGACCGCAGAGGCTTCGGATATCGCAGAGGAAGTGCAGCAGACCACCGCAGCGACCACGACAGCCGCCGCTACCACTACGGCTGCTGCTACCGCAGAAGTGACGAGTGAAGCCACAACAGCCTCGACTACAGCAAGCGAGCCTGCCGAAACAGAGGCTACGACAGCCGCGACTACTACCGCAACTACAACGGCTGCGACCACCGCAACCGAGCCTACGATACAGGAGGAAGTACCCATGGAAACAAAGTATATTGCTCTCACCTTTGATGACGGACCCAACACCACCACTACTGTGCAGGTGCTCGATATGCTGGAAAAGCATGACGTAACAGCGTCCTTTTTCCTCATCGGAAACAACATCAACGACGCTTCCGCAGAGGTGGTAAAGCGCGCCTACGACATGGGCTGTGAGATAAACAATCACTCAAAGTCACACCCCAACATGACCGAAATGAGCGTTGACGAGATAATCGCGGAGTTCACCTACACCGACGATAAGATCTATGAGATCACAGGCGAGCGCTCAAAGTTCTTCCGTCCGCCCTACATCTCTGTGAACGACGATATGCTGAACAGCATTGACGTGCCGTTCATTTCGGGTATCGGCTGCAATGACTGGGAGGACAGGATCACCGCCGAAATGCGCAAGCGCAGCATCTTAAAGCAGGTAAAGGACGGCTGTATCATTCTCCTGCATGACGCTGAGGGCAACGATCAGACCGTCGAGGCACTGGATACCCTTATCCCCGAGCTTAAAGCACTGGGCTATCAGTTCGTTACAGTTTCCGAGCTGTTTGAGGTCAAGGGCATTGAGATAAGCGGCGAGGACACCAAGATCTACACAAACGTCCTCCAGCAGAACCAGTGGGGATAAAAATACAAAACCCCGAGAGCGATCTCGGGGCAATTTTATGCTATCGGCGGAACAGTAATGACCTTTTTTCCGCGCTTCAGTGCGTATTCGTAGGTGTATTTCGTGCCGCCGCTCTGCCCGTCATAGACAGCTATCAGCACATCGCAGATATCCACCAGCGCTCTGTTGCGCTTATGCATACAGTCCCTCGTGTACTCGGGGCTTATGCAGATAGACTTGTTGCATTTCGACAGGATATCATGATATCTCTGCTGATCACGCGCGCTCCATTTTACCTCCTGTCCGCGGCAGGGTATCATCGCGGTCAGCGTAATTTCAGGGCGGCTCTCACGAAGCTTCAGCACTGCCTCGGCAGCCCATATATCAACTCCCAGCGCCATACCCGTATAGAACGCCGTCGCGCCGTGTGCCGCAAGCCTTTCTATCTCCGCCGCGATACGAGCCTTCAGACTTTCGCACAAGGGATCGTCCTCACCGAAAAACGGCAGTTTTGAGGGACGATATCCCGTAAATGAAACCTTATACATAAGCCTCTCCTCCGTTCACTGTATAAATTATATCATGAACAAAGATTTTTTTCAAGTACTTTTTTAAAAAAATATGGGGGAATTGCTCCCCCATAAGCTTCAATCCACCGACTGCTGCTTTTTAATTCCGAACAGCGCTCTTAAAATGCCTGCAAACAGCTTTGGGCTTTTCACTACGACTATCTTCATATATGTAACTCCTTTCAAAGCCTTATCAGAAACAGTCCGAGGATTATAAACAGCAGAGCAACGACGAAAAGCAGAAACTTCAGCGAAAAGAACGCTATGCACATCAGCGCACCGAAAAACGCTATCAGCGCAAGAGTCGCGCACCTGCCGCCCCGATTTTTTCTTCTTCTGCGCACTGCCGTCACCTCCTTGCCGTTTCCGCGCTACTACATAATATTCACTGCAGCAAAAAGGGTGACAGAAAAGCCTGCGGCGATTGACAGCAGTGGTTTTTTGCGGTATAATTACTTCAATATCAATTTACGGAGATGATAATTTTGAACAAGCATATATCAAAGGCTCTTTGCACGCTCACTGCGGCAGCGCTGCTGTGCGGCTGTACGGGAAATACCGTATCGGACGAAACGAGCGTTCCCGAGCCTCCCGAAAACGGCGAGGTCAGCGTGTTTTCCGAAGCGCTGCGCTGTGACGCTCCCACCGATGGCAACGACCGCGTTTTTTACGAGATATTCGTAGGCTCGTTCTCCGACTCGGACGGGGACGGCACAGGCGATATCCGCGGTATCATAGAGCGCTTTGATTACCTCAATGACGGCGACCCGAACTCGGGCTACAGCCTCGGCGTAGAGGGTATTTGGCTAAGCCCGATATTCAAGTCGCCCTCCTACCACAAGTATGACGTGCAGGACTACTATGCTATAGACGAAAGCTTCGGCACAGAGGACGACCTCAGAGAGCTTATCGCCCTCTGCCACGAGCGCGGCGTGAAGCTTATCCTCGACCTGCCCATAAACCACACAAGCAGCAGGAACGAGTGGTTCAAGGCTTTCTGCAAGGCGAGAAAAGCAGGCGATACAAGCAATGAATACTATAATTTCTACTCCGTGGGCGAGTCGGTTTCGGCAGACGGAAAGGTCTTTCAGGCAATAGACGGCACAACACAGTTCTACGAGTGCAATTTCTCGGGCGATATGCCTGAGCTTGACTTTGATAACGACGCTGTCGTAAAGGCTGTGACGGACATTGCGGAGTATTACCTCGACATGGGCGTGGACGGCTTCAGATTTGACGCGGCGAAGTATATCTTCCTCGGTGAGGAGCAGAAGAACATAGATTTCTGGAACAGCTACATCGGCGGACTAAAGGCAAAATACGAGGGCATATTCACCGTAGCCGAGGTATGGGCGCACGATTCGGTGTCACTGCCGTACACGAGTGCCACAAGCTGCTTTAATTTCAGTATGGCACAGCTTGGCGGTGAGATAGCCTGTGCGGCAAAGGGCGGCGATGTGAACGTCTACACCGCCTATGTGGAAAACCGCCTGAACGAGCTTTCCGCAAACGGCGAAGCGCTTTTAGTGCCGTTCGTCACGAACCACGACATGGACAGGGCGGCAGGCTTCCTCACTGTCGCAAGCGGCGAGATGAAGATGGCGGCAAGCCTTTATCTGCTGCTGCCGGGCGCGCCGTTCATCTATTACGGCGAGGAGATAGGCATGAAGGGCTCGCGCGGCTCAGACAACACTGACGCCAACAGACGTCTTGCAATGCTGTGGGGCGACGGCGATACAGTTTCCGATCCCGAGGGCGCGACCTATGGCTTGGATAAGCAAAAGAACGGCACTGCCGCAGAGCAGGTCACCGACCCTGACAGCCTGTACAGCCACTACAAAAAGCTTATCATGATAAGAAAGGCATTCCCCGAGATATCAAGGGGCGAGTTCACGGCGCTGAAATTTGTTGATACGAAGCTTGGCGGCTTTGTTTCAACTCTCGGTGACAGCAGCGTTGCGGTGCTGCACAACACCACCGCCGAGCCGATAACGGTTGACCTCGCGCAGGCTACCACGCTCAGCTTCAGCGAGATCGCGGCAGTTGTCGGAATGGGTGACGCGAGCCTTGACGGCTCACAGCTTACCCTCGGCGCACAGACGAGCGCGGTGCTGAGATAACGGACTATGATAGCAAAAGCGGAGCTAATGCTCCGCTTTATTTATGCCAAATCGCGATACTTTTAGTTAAACTCAAATCTTATTATACAAATAGTTGTGTGCACCTACACCTTGCAAGTGGCTGATACCGTCAAAAAAGGTAATTTCGGTTTAATTTAGTTTGTGAAATATTGATATTGACTATTCCTCCGAATAGGCGTATACTGATGATACTGATATAATAGAAAGGAGCGCCGTAACATGGCAGTAAAAAAATATGAGATAGATATGTGCAGCGGCGCGATACTCCCGAAGCTTTTGAAGCTTACCCTGCCGCTCATGCTTTCAAGCGTGCTGCAGCTTTTGTTCAACGCCGCGGATATAATCGTAGTAGGAAACTTCGGCTCTCAAAATTCCATCGCCGCTGTTGGCTCTACCTCGTCGCTTGTAAACCTTGTTACCAACCTGTTTCTCGGACTTTCCACAGGTGCAAACGTAATGACCTCGCGCTATATGGGTGCAAACGACAACGAGCGCGTAAACAGAACTGTACATACCTCGATACTTCTCAGCGTGATCAGCGGTCTTATCCTCACCGTTGTTGGAGTTATCTTTGCAGACAAAATGCTGCTTATGATGAACACTCCGCCCGAGGTGCTGGAGCTTTCCACTGTGTACCTGCGCATCTACTTCGGCGGCATGATAGCCATGATGATATACAACTTCGGAAGCTCGATACTGCGCTCAAAGGGCGATACGAAGCGTCCGCTGTATTACCTCGCGCTTGCAGGTGTAATAAACGTGGTGCTTAACCTCATATTCGTAATTCTGTTCAAGATGGACGTTGCAGGCGTTGCGCTGGCAACTGTTATCTCGCAGTGCGTTTCCGCGTTCCTCGTTATCCGCTGCCTTATTAAAGAAACAGACGCTTTCCATTTCGACTTCAGAAAGCTTCGCCTTGACCGCGTGATAACCATGAAGATACTCGGCATAGGACTTCCCGCAGGCTTTCAGGGCGTGGTGTTCTCGCTGTCAAACGTAGTTATCCAGTCGTCGATAAACAGCTTTGGCTCGGTAGTTATGTCGGGCAGCGCAGCCGCAGCAAGCATTGAGGGCTTTGTGTGGGTGTCGATGAATGCATTCTCGCAGGGCGCACTGACATTTGTCAGCCAGAACATCGGCGCTGCGAAATACAGCCGCATAAACCGCATTGCGATAATAGCCTGTGCCTGTGCGGCAGTGACGGGCTTTGTGCTGGGAAATCTCGCGTACATCTTCGGCGGTCCGCTGCTGAGTATCTACGACCCTCGCCCCGAAATAATACAGCCGGGACTTACCCGAATGAGCCTTGTGTGCGTGTTCTACTTCACCTGTGGACTTATGGACTGCATTGTAGGCGCGATACGCGGTATGGGCTATGCTGTTGCTCCGACTATAGTGTCGCTGCTCGGCGCGTGCGGACTGAGGATTCTGTGGATATTCACGATATTTACTATCCCCGAGTACCACACGGAATTTATGCTGTTCCTCTCCTATCCTCTGTCCTGGACGATAACCTTTCTCACTCATCTTATATGCTACATAATTATGCGCAGGAAGTACCCTAAGCACGATCTGCCTATGGCTTCCCCTTGAGGGGAAGCTGTCGGAGCGACCGCGTGCGGTGGCGAGGACTGATGAGGTGGAAAGACGTTAATTTATTCAAATGCTGCAATAACAACGATATGTACATACACCTTCCCCTAAAAAGGAAGGCTGACAACAAAAGCCTGAGAGCACGCTCTCAGGCTTTATTTATTCCCTGTATTCGCACACCAGCACCGTACCGCTGTGCACCTCTATCCTGCCGAACTCCTCTGCAACCTCATTGCTGACGCCGAGCGGAAAGCTGCTTTTGAGCGTGTAGCGCAATAATGGATATTTCATTCCCGTTTCGCTCACCTCTGCGCTGTCGGAAAGCGCAAACACCGAAACAAATCCGCTGAATTTCGCGATATCAACACTTTCGCCCTCGCACAGCAGGTAAAGCTTTTCGCTCTTGCCGTAGAGCGTGCCGCTTGCGCCCTTTTCGCGAAGATACCGAAGCATTTGCACGTTCGCAAAGGTGTGGTCGAACCTGCCGCCAACTGCGCAGAAAAACCGAAGCTCCGTATATCCGCGCTCAATGGCGGTATCGGCTGCGAGGATAGTGTCGGTATCGTCCTTTATCGGAGATACCCTTATGCACTCCGCGCCGCTCGGTATCTCGGCGGTGCAGCTATCAAAGTCGCCCACCACGATATCGGGCATTATGCCTGCCGCAAGCGCATGGTGGAGTCCGCTGTCCGCGCATATAACCGACCCCTCGACAAGCGATACTTCAAGGCTGCCATCAGGCGCGCCGCAGATTATTGAGCATATCTTATTCCCAGTCATTTATCTTGCTCGCTTCCTCGTACATTCTGAGATAGCTGTCGTAGCGCGACTGCGGAATTTTCCCCTCCGCAAGTGCCGCTCTTACAGCACAGCCCTTTTCCTTGATATGTGCGCAGTTTGCAAATTGGCACTCCGTCATAAACTCTCCGAACTCGCGGAAAGCGCTGTCAAGCTCGCCCTTGGGTATGCGGCAGTAGCGCTCCGTTTCCACCGTGGAAAAGCCGGGAGTGTCCGCAACGTAGCCGCCTGCAAGCTTGTACATCTCCACCTGACGTGTGGTGTGCCTGCCTCTGCCCAGCTTTTTGCTGATATGCGCAGTTTCAAGCGAAAGCTCGGGGAAAAGCACGTTCATAAGGCTGCTCTTGCCTACGCCCGAGTTTCCCACAAACGCCGTCACCTTGCCCTTGATAAAGCGCAGAACGCTGTCCGCACCCTCGCCTGTGATGTTGTTTACGAGGCAGACCTCGATACCGATGGACTTGTATATGTCGATAAGCTCGCCCGCGTCCTTTAAGTCGGTCTTTGTAAATACTATCAGCGGCTCTATGCCCTTGCTGTCTGCAATTGCAACCAGCTTGTCCAGTACAAAGCGGTTAGGCAGCGGCTCTATACAACTGTTCACAAAAACTATTCCGTCAAGATTTGCTAGCGGCGGACGTATAAGGTAATTCCTGCGGTCATATATCTCGGCAATGACGGGATCGGTGTTGTCCTCTGTCACTACCCTTACATTATCGCCAGCACTGGGACTTATGCCGTCCTTGCGGAATATTCCGCGTGCGCTGCACTTTACTATCTCGCCTTTCAATACGCCGTCGAGGGCATCTACATAGTAGATACCCCCAACCGCTTTTATTATCTTGCCGTTAAATTCAGCAGAAATAATGATCTCCTCCTAATTATTCCACGGGAAGTCCGCCCTCGTTCTCAGAGGGTACATCTTCAAGATCTTCCTCGGGAGCAGGCTCTGTCGTTTCCTCAACAGACGCGTCTGTAGCCTCGGTGGTCTGATCGCCGTCAAGCACCTCGTCATCGCCGCCGATAACGTCGTCATCACCGCTATCTCCGGAGTCAGCAGCAAGCAGCTCCTTGAACACGCTCGAATTTCTTTCGATAATGTCGTAGGAATTGTCCTCGTCGCCTGTGCCAAACTTGAACTCGATTATCATATAGGTTCCGCTTGCACCTGTCTTGGTGGAAGTAACCTTAACAACAAACTCCTTGACATCGCCCTCTCTGCCTGTCAGAGAATAAGCAATGCCCTCATCAGCAACCAGTGCAACGTCGCGGATCTCCTCGCCGCGCTCTGTGTCAAGCAGACCGTCAAGGTAGTACTTGAACTCAAACTCACCCTCTGCGCTCGCAGGGATCGGAACTCTGATATTGATGGTCTTTTCGGGAATCTCGCCTGTACTTACCTCAAGCTCGATCTCGGTGTTCTTATCAACGAACTCGCCGGGCGCAATGCTCTGAGAAAGCACGAGATCCTTTTCTTCCTCGCTGTCAACAAGCGTTATGTTGGGAACAAGGCTGTATTCATTGCAGCGCTCCAGCGCCTCGGAGATAGGCATATCCGTGAGCTTCGGAACAGTTATCAGCGTTTCGCCTGCGCCAAGGCTTACATATACGATAACGGTAGAGCCCTGCTGTGCCATCTCATGAGCGGGCGGCTCTGTTCTGATAACATTATTCTTGGCGATATCCTCGCTCTCCTCAAAGGTCTTTTTAACAACAAAACCGTCCTTCAGCAGCTTTCTTTCAGCCGCGTCAACAGTGAGGTCTGTTACGTCCTGTATCTCAACTTCCTTGATACCCTTACTAACCTTTACAGTAACGGTAGCGCCTACCTTTACCTTTCTGCCCTCGGGGAATTCCTGATCGAATATCTCGTCCTTTGCGTAAGAGGAGAACTCCTGCTCCGCAACAAGGTTTATATACTCGCCGTACAGCTCAACTGCCTCGTCCCATGTATAGCCGATAAGATTAGGCATCAGCAGCTCGTCGCTTGCAGTGATGCTGATAGTGGGAGAATCATTGGATATATCGGACGATGAAGTGCTGTTCGCACCGAAATACTTGTTTACAAGCATCAGCACGAGGAACACGGTAGCAATTATGAATGCCGTACCTACCGCAAACAGGATAGGAATGAGCGGCGAGCGGCGCTCCTCATACTCGTCCTCGTCGTCATCATATTCATCATCGTCGTAGTCGTCATCGTAGTCATCGGGTATCTGAACCACCATCTCCTTGCGGCGGCGGGACTGCTCCTGCTCTCCTGCGGGAATGGGACGGTCAAAATACTTTGTTGTGCCGTCGGTGGAGTTGTACTTGTATTCAAAGATGATGCCGGGGTTCTTCTTAAGCTCCTCAAGATCCTTTATCATCTCGCCTGCTGTCTGATAGCGCTGGCTGGGCTCCTTCTGCATAGCACGCAGGATTATCTGCTCAAGACCCTCGGGGATAGTGCTGTTCAGCTCTGTGGGCTTCTTCGGAGTGCTCTGCATATGCATAAGCGCGATGGAAACGGGTGTATCGCCATCAAAGGGCTTTTTGCCTGTCACCATTTCGTAAAGTGCAACACCTACGGAATAGATGTCGCTGCGCTCGTCAGTGATGTCGCCGCGAGCCTGCTCGGGGCTGATGTAATGTACCGAGCCGATGGTCTTTTCGGACATGGTCTTGTTGTTCTCGCGGTTAAAGCGCGCGATGCCGAAATCCATGACCTTGATAGTGCCGTCACGCAGCAGCATTACATTCTGCGACTTAACATCGCGGTGAACTATGCCTCTGTCGTGCGCGTGCTGCAGAGCCTTCAGTATCTGCACGGTGAAGTGGATCGAATCGCGCCACTTCAGCACGCTCTGCTGCTCGATATAATCGGTCAGAGTGATACCGTCAACATACTCCATAACGATGAACTGCACCTTCTCGGTAAAGCCGACATCATATATCTTAACGATGTTGGGGTGAGAAAGCAGCGCGATCGCCTTGGACTCGTTGCGGAAACGGCGCAGGAACTCATCGCTGCCTGCAAACTCCGTCTTGAGGATCTTCACCGCAACAATGCGATCCTCCTCGATATCCTTTGCCTGATAGATATCTGCCATTCCGCCGACGCCGATAAGCTCCAGCAGCTCATAGCGCCCGTCAAGCTTCTTTCCAATGTTACTATCCATGTATTTTCCGCCATTTCTCCACACATTTTTTGAGGCATCGTCGTCCAATGACCTCTCGCCCAATGACCGACTTAGCCAAATTTTCTGTCGCGCCGTATGGAAACGCATTTTATCTTACATACCTATGCTATCATGTATCCGAGATTTTGTCAACAGATTTCGGGAAACTGTAATCAAACTGTAATAATTTACGCGCTTAAAGCGTTATAAATGCGACCGAAACGTTGTCGTGACCGCCGTTGTTGTTTGCGTAGCGCACCAGTGCCTCTGCGCAGTCCTCATGACGTACCTCGAAGCAGATATCAAGGATATCCATATCGTCGCCGTAGGCTGAAAGTCCGTCCGAGCACATAAGCAGCATATCTCCGTCGTTCAGATCAAGCTCGAAATAGTCGGGAGTAACGCTGCTGTCCGCGCCGATCGCGCGTGTTATCTTGTTGCGCTTGGGGTGGGTCTTAGCCTGCTCCTCGGTTATCTCGCCGCGCTCAACAAGCTCCTGCACATGGGAATGATCGCGCGTCACCTGACGGATACATTCGTCCTCGCCTGCTGTAAACAGGTGGTAAGCACGGCTGTCCCCGACGTTTACTATGTATGCGCAGCCGCCGAAAACTATCGCCGCAACGCAGGTCGTTCCCATAACGCACTTGTCGAAATCACGCTGTGCCGTTTCGTAAACTATGCTGTTTGCCGCCGAAACCGCCGTGATAAGCAGGTTTCTTACGGAATTTTTGTTCATCATCTCGGAAAAGCTTTCTTTAATACGCTTCGAGATGATGTCCACTGCCATCTGGCTAGCGAGTCCGCCGCTCTGCTCACCGCCCATGCCGTCGCATAAGACTGCGGCGCACGCGGTATCGCTCAGCATCTCGGACCACACATTATCCTGATTTTCCTCGCGCTGTAAGCCTATGTCTGTTTTGCTGTATACGTTCATTCTTTCACCGCCTCGTGACCTGTGCCGTCGTCCCTGCGAAGCTGTCCGCACGCCGCGCTTATATCAGCGCCGAGCGTTCTTCGCACCGTTGCGTTTATTCCTGCGTCCGTAAGACGCTTCTGAAATCTCTCAACATAACGGCTCTTTTTGAAATCTCGCTCTCTTATCTCGTTTATCGGGATAAGATTTACATGGCACAGCATTCCGCCGAGAAGCTTTATAAGCTCGTCCGCGGACTGCTCCGTGTCGTTTACGCCCTCGATGAGGGAATATTCAAAGCTTATGCGTCTGCCCGTCTTTTTGAAGTAGTCGCGGCAGGCTTTCATAAGCTGTTCAAGGTTATACTTTTTGTTTATCGGCATGATGGAGCTTCGCTTTTCGTCTGTTGCCGCGTGCAGCGATATCGACAGCGTAAGCCCTGTTTTAAGCTCCGCAAGGTCGTATATCCTGTCAACTATGCCGCAGGTGGAAAGGGATATATGACGAAGGCTCATTCCGTCGCCCTCGTTATTCAGCAGCGACAGGAATTTCATCACATTGTCGAAGTTGTCCAGCGGCTCGCCTATGCCCATAAGCACTATGCTGTCAACATGACGTCCGCTGTCGCGCTCCGTTTCGTATATCTGCAAGAGCATTTCGCTCGGCAGCAGGTGCCGCACAAAGCCCGCTATCGTAGACGCACAGAAACGGCAGCCCATTCTGCACCCCACCTGTGTAGAAATGCAAAGGCTGTTGCCGTGCTTGTATTCCATAAGTACGGTCTCCACCGATTCTCCGTCGGGCATACCATATAAGTATTTTACCGTATTATCTATCTCAGATACAAGCTTTTTTTTGATAATTAGTGATTTTAGACAAAACTTTTTTTCGAGCGTATCTCTGAGTTGTGCAGAAATATTGCTCATCTGCGAAAAATCTGACACTTTTTTTACGTGCAGCCAGTCGTATATCTGCTTTGCTCTGAAAGCCTTTTCGCCCAGCGCCGTTATCTCTGCGGTAAGCTCGTCCTTCGAGAGGGAAAGTATGTCTATCTTTTCAAGCTGATCCATTTATTTTATTCTCCTGAATGAGGCTGTAAAAAATCCGTCGCCGCCGTTTTCGTCGGGGAAGTAGGTGCGCTTGAAGCTGTTCGCAGCCCCCTCGTACGGAACGTGCTGGACTATGGGCGAAAACTCGGGGTGAACCGCCGCGAAAGCGTCCGCCACATCGTCGTTTTCGGCGCGGCTGAGCGTGCAGGTGGAGTACACCAGCGTTCCGCCGACTTTTACGTACTTGCTCGCCGTTTCAAGTATGCGGCGCTGTATATCGGGGAGGTCTTTAAACTCCTCGGGGTCTTTGTATTTTATCTCGGGCTTTCTGCGGATAACGCCAAGCCCCGAGCACGGAACATCGCACAGCACCCTGTCCGCCTGCGGAAGCTCGATATTGTATTTTGTCGCGTCGCCCTGCTTGGCTTCGATAATGCGTATTCCGAGCCTTGCCGCGCCGTCCTCTATGAGCGCAACGCGTATATCGTGCAGATCAAGGCTGCACAGTCTGCCGTTGTTGCCCATAAGCTCCGCCATTGTAAAGCTCTTTCCGCCGGGAGCAGCGCACACGTCAATGACTGTTTCGTTTACAACGGGGCGCAGCGTAAGGCAGCAAAGCTGCGAGGATATGTCCTGCACATGGAAAAGTCCCGCCCTGAATGCCTTCGACCTCTCGATATCGCCTGTTTTTTCAAGCACTATGCAGTCGTCAAGCCCTGCGTATTTCCTTGCCGCTATCTTCTCCCTTTTGAGCGCTTCAAGCAGATCCTCGGTGTTTGTTTTAAGGGTATTCACCCTTGCGTATACAGGCGGCTTTCCGACAGACGCCTTCAGCGCCTTTACAGTGTTGTTTATGTCATACTCGTCTATCCACTTCTGTGCAAGCCACTTCGGGCAGCTATACTCCACTGACAGCCTGTCCGCCGCCTCAAGTCCGCGGTAGCTTATCTTCTTGCCGTTTCTGACGAAGCTTCTCAGCATTCCGTTCACAAAGCCCTGTGCCGAGAATAATTTCAGCCGCTTGCACAGCTTTACGCTCTCGTTTACTGCGGCGCTTTCGGGTACGCTGTCCATGTACAGCAGCTGATACAGACCTATGCGAAGTATCTGCACCGCCGCCTTATCAAGCTTATGAAAGGGTATCTTTGAATTCTGCTCTATGATATAGTCAAGAGTGAGCCTGCGCTCGGTCACGCCGTAAAACAGCGCCGCCGCAAATGCCTTGTCGCGGTCTGAAAGGTCGGACTCGGACAAAACGGAGTCCAGCAGTATATTTGAGTAGGACTCGCTGTCCTCCATTTTGAGCAGCATCTTCACTGCCGTCATTCTTGCGTCAGCCATTTACAAATACCTCTCATGATGTCATTTTTCTTGAAATTATTTACGTCTGTTAGCCATAGCGATAAGTCTAACAAGCTGCGTAAAGGACACCGCAAGGCTCGCAACATACGTCATGGCTGCGGCATTGAGGGTCTTTCTCGCGTAGGGAAGCTCATCACGCTCTAAGATAAGCTCGCTTTGCAGCGTTTTCATGGCTCTGTTGCTTGCATTGAACTCCACGGGGAGCGTCACAAGCTGGAACACTACCACAAACGCAAACAGGATAATGCCTGCGTTGACTAAAAAATCAAGCGTGAATATAAGTCCGATAAGAAAAACGTAGAAATACAGCCTGCTGCCGAGATTTGCGACAGGCACCAGCCACGAGCGTATCTTTATCGGCGTATAGCCCTGTGCGTGCTGGATAGCGTGTCCGCACTCGTGCGCCGCAACTCCTATAGCTGCAAGCGAGCTGCTTGAATAAACGCTGTCCGACAGCGACAGCACCTTTGTCTTGGGATTGTAGTTATCGGTAAGATGACCGCTGATGTGGACTACCGAAACATCATAAAGTCCGTTGTTGTCGAGTATCTGCCTTGCGACCTGCCACGCCTGAATATGCGTGCGGCTGGTCTGCTTGCTGTATTTTGCAAAGGTGGATCTCACCCTTGCCGAGCATATCATGGCGAAGATAAGCGCCGCTATACACAGGATATATGTCAGCATATAATTCTCGCCGAGAAATCTTCCGATACCCTCGCCTGCTGTTTCACGCTGAACACCTACGCGGTTTGCGGAGGATATCAGCATAATTGTATTAAGCATTTATTTCTCCTTTCGGTCAGCCGAGGAGCGCTCCCTTTGTAAGCTTCTTTCCGCGCAAAAACGCAGATGTTTCCATGCGCTTTCCGCCCTCAGGCTGTATTTCGGTAAAGGCTACGCCGTTGCCGTCGCCGCAGGCAACCGTAAAGCTTTCTGCGTCCGCTATACTGCCTGCCTCACCCGAAACGTTCTCCACAAGGTGCGCCATGTATACCTTCATACGCTTGCCCTCCAGCATAGTATATGAGCAGGGCGCGTCCGACATGGCTCTTATAAAGTCGTACACCTGCTTCGCGGGCTTTGTGAAGTCAAGCTTCAGCTCTTCCTTGGTTATCATCTTCGCATAGCAGGTGTCGCCCTCTTGCGGAGTGCGTACAGCCGTGCCGTCGTGAAGCGCCTCGAGCGTCTTTACGATGAGCCTTGCTCCGCACTCGGACAGCGCGTCATGGAGCTGCGCTCCCGTCATATCATCGGGAATAGCGACCTCCTCTTTCAGTATCATGTCGCCTGTATCAAGACCCTCAGCCATGTACATTGTGGTAACACCGCTCATTTTCTCGCCGTTTTCGATAACTCGCTGAATAGGCGCGGCGCCGCGGTACATCGGCAAAAGCGAAGCGTGCACGTTTATGCAGCCGAATTTCGGCAGCTCCAGCACCTCTTTCGGGAGCAGTTGTCCGTAGGCTACGACAACGATGCAATCAGGCGCTATCTCGCGCAGTACAGCCATGGAGCTTTCAGCGTCCTCGCCCTTTCTGAGGGAGAGCGGCTGGTACACAGGGATATCGTGCTTCAGCGCACATTCCTTTACGGGGGGCATCATTATCTGCTTGCCGCGGTTTTTGGGCTTGTCAGGCTGCGTAAATACAGCCTTTACCTCATGACCTGCGTCTATCAGCGCTTCAAGGCAGGCAAGCGAGAAAACGGGAGTTCCCATGAAAACTATTTTCATTTCTGCTCCTCCTCTATCCACTCAATGACCTTGTCGGAAAAGAGCTTTCCGTTGAGGTGGTCTACCTCATGGCAGAACGCTCTCGCAAGCAGTCCTGTTCCGATGTAGGAAACAGGCTTTCCGTAGCGGTTGAGCGCCTTTATCTTTACCTTTGCGGGGCGCTCCACATAGCCGTATTTCTTCGGGTAGGACAGGCAGCCCTCGCTCTCGGTCTGCTTTCCGCGCATACCTGTGATAACAGGGTTTATAAGCTCTATCTTACCGTTCTTGTCCTCAACGTCGATCACCACCACGCGCAGCAGCACGCCAACCTGAGGTGCGGCAAGTCCCACGCCGTTTGCGTCAACCATCGTTTCGTACATATCGTCAAGCAGCTCCCACAGCTCCTCATTGAACTGAGTGACAGGCTCGCACTTCTGACGGAGCACTTCCTCTCCGAATCTTACTATTTCACGCTTTGCCATATTTAATTCCTTTCAGGGATATATTACTTTTCTTCCTCAAACTTCGCCTTGTCGATAAACAGCACGCCATCGAGGTGGTCTGTTTCGTGGCAGATGGCACGGGCTAGCATTCCTGTGCCTGTAAGGGTGAATTCCTTGCCGTTTCTGTCCTGAGCCTTTACGGTGACAGTAGCGGGACGGTCTACCTCGCGCCATTCGCCCGGGAGCGACAGGCAGCCCTCGCCGCCCGACTGACAGCCGACAGCTTCAATTATCTCGGGATTTACAAGCTCGATAACTCCATGCTCGTCACGCACATCAATAACGCAAACGCGGCGCAGCATTCCCACCTGAGGACCTGCAAGACCTGCACCCTGAGCCTCCGCCATTGTTTCTCTCATGTCGTCCAGCAGCGTCCACAGCTTTTCATCAAAAGCTGTAACAGGTCTGCACTTCTTGCGGAGTATCTCATCTCCGAGCTTTACTATCTCTCTTAAAGCCATTTTGTTTCCTCTCTAACATTATCATAAGGTTTCGCCGTTTACATCAGCGAAAAAGCCTACATTTCTGAAATCCTCGTCCTGACCCGCCGCTTTCAGCGAGCCTTCAATAAGCTGCCTTAAAAGGCTGCTCATGCGGCATTTCAGTATAAGTCTGTATCTGTATCTGCCGTTTATCTTTGCCGCCGCGCATTTGGCAGGTCCGAGAACACGCAGCGGTATCTCCTTCGGGAGCGCCTTGTGCTGCTCCGTCAGTATCCTCGCGAATTTCCGCGCTGCCTTTTCGCAGCTTATCTCATTTATCGCGGAGAACGTGACCGCAACGATATCACAGAACGGCGGATAAAGCATAGCCTCGCGCAAGCGTATCTCCTCCTCGTAAAACTGAGGATAGTCCTGCCGCGCCGCTAAATTAAGCACATAATGCTCAGGGCTAAACGTCTGGAGCATTGCCCTGCCCTTTCGTCCGCCGCGTCCCGAGCGCCCCACTACCTGAGTTACCAGCGAGAACGTGCGCTCATACGCCTTGAAATCGCCTGCGTACAGCGAATTGTCTGTTTTAAGCACTCCGACAAGCGTTACATTCGGGAAATCAAGCCCCTTTGCTATCATCTGCGTGCCGACTATGATATCGTACTCGCCGTTTGCAAAGGCTCTGAATTTATTCTCAAATGCGTGCTTTGTAGAGGTAGTATCTGCGTCCATGCGGAGAATACGCGCTTTGGGGAAAATCTCGGAAAGCTCGTCCTCAATGCGCTGCGTACCTGTGCCTTTCATGGAAAAGAACTTTCCGCCGCACTTCGGGCAAGCGGCAGCCAATCTCTGCGAAAAGCCGCAGTAATGGCATATCACGCTGCCGTTTGCCTTGTGGTAGGTGAGCGGCACGGCGCAGTTCGGGCACTCCGCAGCAGCGCCGCAGAGCGTACAGCGAACGCTTGTATGATAGCCGCGGCGGTTAAGCAGCAATATAGACTGCTCGCCGCGTTCTAAATTCGCTTCTATCTCATTCAGGAGCGGCATACTGAACGACGAATGATTGCCGTTTTTCTGCTCCTCCTTCATGTCAACTATATAAACATCGGGCAGCACCGCGTTGTTGTAGCGCTCGTCCAGCTCAAAAAGGCTGTAGCGACCCGTTCTCGCGTTGTAGTAGCTTGTAAGATCGGGAGTTGCGCTTGCAAGCAGAAGAAAAGCCTTGTGATGAAAGCAGCGCTGCTTAGCGACCTCTCTCGCGTGATAGCGCGGCGAATTTTCGCTCTTGTAGCTGCTCTCGCCTTCCTCGTCGATTACGATAACACCTAAATTCTGCACGGGCGCAAACACCGCGCTCCTCGTGCCGATGACTATCCTAGCCTTGCCCTCGCGTATGCGGCGGTATTCGTCCGCGCGCTCGCCAAGCGAAAGGCTGCTGTGCAGCACCGCTACCTCCGCTCCGAAAAGGCGGCGGAATTTCCCCACCATCTGCGGAGTAAGCGATATCTCAGGGACGAGCATCATAGCGGACTTGCCGCTTTTTACAGCCTCGTCAATAAGTCTTATGAACACCGAGGTCTTGCCGCTGCCTGTAATGCCGCGAAGCAGTGCGCATTTCGGGTCTGTATCATTCATCAGCGACAGCAGTCCGTCAAAGACCTGCTGCTGCTTTTCGGAAAAAACAATGTCGGAGGGGCTTTCGGTAGCGCACTCTGTCGGCTCGGTACGGAATACCGTCTGCTCGTACAGCGTAAGCACGCCCTTTTCGCAAAGCCGCTTTACCACCGCCGCAGTAACGCAGCAGGCATAGCACACCTCTTTTACCGACGCAGTTTCCGCGCCCTCAACGAACTCAACTACCTGCTTTTGCTTTGGGGTGAGCTTAGGCGCTTCCTCAACCTCTGCAAGGCGCACAAGCTTTGCAGTTTCGTCACCTACGCGGCGCTTAAGCTCCTCGTTTTCTGTGACCGCGCCCTTTTGTATAAGGCTGTTAAGCAGTCTGCCGCCGTCGCCGCAGGAGCTTATCACCTCGGCGCGCGAAATACCGTCCTTAGCTTCAGATAGCCTTTCCACAAACTCGCGTTCCTTATCGTTAAGCTCGCCCGAAAAGCCCTCTGCCGCGCAGTAGTGCGTTTTCAGCGAAAAGCTCAGCCCCGTCGGCAGCACCGCCCTGAACGCGTCAAAATACGTGCAGAACGTGTTATCCCGAAGCCAGCGGCACAAATTCAGCAGCTCTTCGGAAATGCAAGGCTCCTCGTCCACTGCGTACAGCATGGATTTAAGCTTAGCCCCGTCGCCGCGCGTAATCTCAAAAACAAGCCCTATACGGCTGCGGTTGCCCCTGCCGAACGGCACGGCTACCCTCATTCCCGCACGGAGCGTATCGCACAGCTCCTCGGGAACTATGTAGCTGTACAGCGTATCAAAGCTGTAAGAGGTATTCTCCGCCGCCACAAGCGCTATCAGCCTGTCATTCATCTGAAATTATTCACCCTTGATAGTATTGAGCTTTTCCAAATTGCGCTCCTTGCGGCACTTTTCGCCGCGGATAACCGCGATAAGGTCGTTCACCGCGTCCTCAAGGTCGTCGTTGACTACGAAATAGTCATAGTTCACCGCAGTGTCTATCTCATTCTTAGCCTGCGCTATGCGGCGCATGATGGTAGGCTCGTCCTCTGTACCGCGCTTTCTGAGACGGCGCTCAAGCTCCGTCATGGAGGGGGGCAGAATAAACACAAGACAGCTATCGGGGAACAGCTTTTTTATATTCATCGCACCCTCTACCTCTATCTTCAGCACAACGTCCTTGCCCTCGGAGAGCATAGCCTCTACGCCCTTTTTGGGTGTGCCGTAGTAGTTTCCGCAGTACTCTGTATACTCGAGAACGTCGCCGTTCTTTATCATCTCTTCAAAGCGCTCTCTTGTGAGGAAAAAGTAGTGAGTGCCGTCAACCTCGCCGGGGCGCGGAGCTCTTGTAGTAGCGGATACCGAGTATCCCACATTCTCCTCCTTAGCCAGCACCTGCTCTAAAATAGTGTCCTTGCCGCAGCCTGCGGGAGCGGATACCACAAATAAAAGTCCCTTACTCATCGTCGTCCTCCTCAGTCGTTTTACCCGAGATAGTTTCGGGCTGAAGCGCAGACAGCACCACATGACCGCTGTCGCAGATAATCACAGAGCGCGTCTTGCGTCCGCAGGTGGCGTCTATCGCCGTGCCGTCGTCCTTTGCAAGCTGTACTATTCGCTTTACGGGAGCCGCCTCGGGGCTGACCACCGAAACTATCCTGTCCGCGTTCACGGTATTGCCGAAGCCTATATTTATCAGCTTCATCTGTATGCACCTCGCTTTTTCTACTCGGCGGAACACATACCGCCCCATAATACTTTATTATAACATATAGTGCAGGAAAAATCAATATGATAAATCGGAAATTGTCGGGGGCTTGTCCGCGAAAATTGTTACGACCTTTATTCGGACACGGCACGCCATGTCCCTACGGAATATCACATAACAAAGCAAGTTGCGTGGGGGCGGAATTCATTTCCGCCCGAAAATGAACACAAAATGGGGCGAATATCGAATCCGCCCCTACAGTATCGTGAAACTGCGCAGAAAACCGCCCCCGATCTCTCCTCGGGGGCGGTTATGTTATGTCAGGCTTACGCCTCTGTAAAAATGCTCTTTGTAGTAGTTTGTCGCGATGTTTATCTCCTTGACCTTTGTACCCGGCATAAGGCAAGCTATCATGATACCGTCGCCGCAGTAGATACCGCCGAACTGTACCTCCTTCATCTCCTCATCATAGAAGTACGCAAGGTCGCCTGCGCGAAGCTGATCATAGCTTAGCGCCGCGCCCATATCGGACTGCGCCTCAACGCCTCTCGGGCAGGTGATGTAGCCGTTCTCGCGCAGAACATAATATATAAAGCCCGAGTTGTCAAAGCCGTTGTCGGGGTGGTCGCCGCCGTCAGCAAAGTCGATACCGATAAGCGAGCGCGCGGTAGCAGTGATACTATCCGCCATATCCTCGTCATACGGAGTGTCATCGGCAGGAATAACTATCTCCTCGGGCTGCGGTCGGGTAGTCGCCGCAGAGGTGACGGTTGGCTCGGTGGCATCGGACACAGCCGATGTGACAGCCGATGTGTTATCGCCGCGGCTGCTCTCGTTATCGCCGCCTGCGGTGCTGATAAGTACAGTAGCTACGATTATTCCCACGCTGATGATTGCAACAGCAAGGATAAGCAGTATATTGTTCTTCACCGTATCACCCCTTCGCAAAGTCTGTATTTCTGTAGATTATATTTTCCCAAAAGTCATGTAACTTGTTACACCTTTATTATACTACATATCCATATAAAAATTCAAGTACAATTTGGTTACAAATTTCTTACAAAACGGTTACAAAATTGCTTTTTCGCGTAAAAAGCGCCCCGTATTCGCATACGGAGCGCAAAAATCGCTGGTTATTCAAATTTAAACCACTCGAAATCAAACTTTGTTCCGGGGAGGAACACAAAGCTGATGTCGTTCTTTCCTGTAAGCTTCGGGATATCAAAGCGCTGCTCGGATATCTCGGCGGAGTTCATAAACTCAAGCAGCACGCTGCTCTGCTCGCCGCCCTCGGGAGTGTAGCGTAGCTGCACCTGATTGGACGGGTTTGCGGTAATTCCGCGGATAGTCACAGCCGTTGCGCCGTTCTCACCGAAATCAAGCGCGTCGTAGTTTATGATAACGTTGTTTCCGATACCCACAACGCTGCGGTCAGCTATCTTGTACTCATCGCCGTAGATGCTGTCTGCCTGTGCGGTGTAGTTTGTGTCGAACGCGCGTGCTATCTCGGTGAACTCAAAGCCGCCGAAGATAACGCCTGCGCTGATGATGACGCTGATATCATGAATACCCTGAATACGCGGTACCGCGAAGCTCTGTCCGGCAAAGCCGCACCAGTGCTTGTTGTCGTTAAAGCGCATGGTGTCGAGCTGAACAGCGTTCTCCTCATCATCAAGGTCAGCCCACACCTCAACATCAACGTCAAAGCAAGCGCCGATATGAAGCAGCATGGTATCGCAGCCTGTTCTGCCGAAATCAACGTTCTTATAGGTCATTACCGTCCTGCCGTTAAAGCCGCTTACAGCACCGTCCTCAACGAGGTTCACCATCACATTCGAGCAGTCAAGCTTGCTTGCGGAGATAAAGCTGTACGCGTCGCGTGTAGCAGCGCCGAGTCCCGTCACAGCGAACGGAACATCGCACCACACCTGCGGCTGCGAAGCGCCGTTATTAAGGAACGCTCTCGCACGGAACTCGCCGTCACCCAGCGCTGTTACAGTCGCTTTCAGACCGTCCCATTGCGCCTTTGCGTAGTTCACCTCAACGCCGTTCTGATTTATACACTTCCATGTGACATCGCTGTAGGTCGCGTTCTCGGGCAGCAGCTTAAGTGTTATCTCGGCTGTTCTTCTGTCCTCATTAAGCTCTCTGCTCTCGCATACGGGAACAAGCTTTCGTACAGGCACTTCGTTCGTATATTCCTCGGCAGCCACAGGGAAGCTATCCTCCGATACCACCGAAACTCCGCTTATTTCAAACGGGCGGTATGTGTTCAGTTTAAGCTCTGCGCCGCCAAGTCCCTCTGAGCTGACCTTAACGGTGATCTCGCCCTCGGAAAGGTCAGACTGCACCATTGCAAGCAGCTTGCCGCCAAACAACCTGCGGTTGTCGCCCTTGTAGCTGTCGTAGTCGGTGCTGTCGCCGTTGTCAAGTCCCACAAGGCGTCCTGCACCGCTCACTTCCACCTTTACGCGGTTTCTTGCATTGCCTACGGGAATGCCGTTTTCATCGCATACGGATATCTCAACGAATGCGATATCTCTGCCGTCTGCACAAAGCAGGTCGTTGTCCTTATAAAGGCTCAGCTTCACGCTTGCAGGGTCGCCGTTTGAGCGCAGCGTTTCCTCTGCAATGACCTCGCCGCTCTCGTCATAGCCCTTTGCGGTAAGCTCGCCCGCCTTGTAGGGAACAACAAAATGTGCTCTCATATCCTCGTCGGACAGAAGCTTCATCTCATGCTTTCCGAGGCTCTCGCCGTTAAGCAACAACTCTACGGTGTGAGCGTTGGAGTATACGATAACGTCGATGATATCAGTGTCGTTGAAGTCCCAGTACGAGGGCGCGATGTGTATCATCGGCTCGTCAGTCCACACGCTCTGATAGAAATAATAGATGTCCTTCGGAAAGCCTGCTGTATCCACAATGCCAAAATAGCTGTTCTTGGTGGAATACGGTGTAGGCTCGCCGATGTAGTCAAAGCCCGTCCAAATATACTGACCACCGCAGAAATCGTGGTCGCGGTCAAGCCTCCACGACTTTCTCGCGGACGAGCCCCAGCCCACAACGCTGTTGTCGAGCGAGCTGCACTGCAGGCTCTCGTGAGTAAGCAGCGGAGCGTCCGCAGGGAACAGATATATACCTCTTGAGCGCACAGCAGACGCCGTTTCGCTGCCGTAAATAAACCAGTCGGGGTACTTCGCATGGTGCTCGTTATACAACCGTTCGGTGTAGTTATAGCCTGCAAGCTTTACGACATCGCTGCACTTCTGCGCGGTGGGGTTGCCCATGAAGTTCGAGCCGATGGTAGCGGCAGCATTCTTCTTGGGGTCGTATTTCAGCACATAGCTGTTCAGGCGCTCTGCGATCTCGATACCGTGAGGGTCGTTGGTGTCGCTGATCTCGTTGCCGATGCTCCACATGATAACGCAGGGGTGGTTGCGGTCGCGCTCTACCCAGCTTCTCACGTCGCGCTCTGCGTGCTCCACGAAGAAGCGGTGGTTGTCAAACTCGGTCTTTGCGTTCTCCCACATATCAAAGCTCTCGCTGTTGACTAAAAGACCGAGGTCATCGCATAGCTCCACAAGCTGCCTTGCGGGCATATTGTGCGAGGTGCGGACGGCGTTCACGCCCATCTCCTTCATTATGGTGAGCTGACGCTCAAGCGCCGCATAGTTCACCGCAGCACCCAGTGCGCCGAGGTCGTGATGCAGGCACACGCCATGCATCTTCACATATCTGCCGTTCAGGATAAAGCCGTTGTCGGGGCTAAATTCCACGGTGCGATAGCCGAAATCGACATACTGCACCTCCAGCAGGTCATTGCCGCTGTAAAGCTGAACAGCAAGCGTATAAAGCTGGGGGGAATCAATATCCCACAGCGCGGGCGCGGTTATGTCAAAGCTGTTTGCGAATGTTTCGGTCTCTCCGCCGAAATGAGCGCTCTGCTCAAAAGCCGCGATAGCGTCGCCCTCGGGGTCAAGCACTGTCAGCACCATGCGGATATCGCAGTCAGCGCCGCACACGTCCGTTTCCACCTCTGTATGCCATGTATCGCCCTCGCCCTTTTCGGAATGGATATACACGCCGTTCGTGCGGATATAGGTCGCGGAGCGTATCTTCAGCGTAACATCGCGGTAGATACCTGCGCCCGAATACCAGCGTGTATTGGGCGACTGATGAGCTACGCGCACCAGTATCTCGTTCTCGCCCTCGCGCAGCAGGTCTGTGATGTCGTACTCGAATGCGGAATAGCCGTAGGTCCATGTGCCTGCCTCAGCGCCGTTTACAAAAACGGTGGAGTTCATATAAACGCCGTCGAAGTTTATAAGCACTCTGCCCGAAAGCTCCTCCGAGCTTACGGAAAGCGTGCGCTTGTACCAGCCCTCGCCTGTCTTATAGAGGTTTGCGGTATCACCGATGAGCCAGTCATGCGGAAGCTCCACAGCGTACCATTTTTTGCTTTCCAGCGCGGAAAGCTCCGTTCCCATATCGCAAAGGCAGAACTGCCAATTGTCGTTGAAAAGTCTGTTTTCTGCGGTCATATAAGTTCCTCCGTAATAAAAAGTGCGTTCAACACATTAAGAAATCGTTTCTCTGTCTGTTCAAATGGAACAAAGCCAAAATCAGGCTTTGATACTATCTCAGGCGCTTTGTCAAATAATGCAAGTCCGCCAAGCTCCAGAAATTCGTAATACAGCATCGCGTCGTCTATCTCGGATACCGCCGCCATAAGCTCCTCATCATCGGGATCCAGTCCGAAGCGCTGCCAGATGACCCTCTGCAGGCGCTCCTCTATCTCCTTGTACTGCGTCAGAGCGCGCTTTACGGGGCGCGTTATATCGGAGATGAAAGCCTCGCTTGCATCATGCAGCAGGCAGGCAAGCCGCGCCTCGCGCGAAAGTCCGCGCAGCCTTGCCTCCTCCTCACAGGCAAGACAGTGCTGAGCGACCGAATAAAAGCTTTTGAAATGCCCGTTTGCACGACACATATAGGAAAGCGCGTGCGCGATATCCACGGGCAAAATATCCTCCACACAAGGAGAAAGCGGCGAAAAGCTTACGCCGCCAAATGTATAAATGTGATCCTTTGGAATCATTTATCCTCCGTTTAGGCAACAACGCACAAAGACAGTGCGTGTATTGCGCGGTAAGCCTTAGTTGGGCAGTACCACGATCTGATCGTCCATGACAGTCACTCTCGACTTGCTGTACACCTGCGTTACCTCCAGCGTCAGGAAGTTTATGCAGAACTTTGTGCCGGGGTACAGCCTTTGACATACGCAGGAAAGGTTGTCCTTGTTCTTTATCTCCTCGTCAAGCTGCGCAATGAGCAGTGTAAGCTCCTTTTTCTTCAGCGTGCTGAAAAGCTTGTTCTGTGTTTCAAGCTTCATCGCCTTCTGCTGTGCGTCTGTAAGCACGCCGCCCTGCTGCACCTTTCTGCCTTTCAGGTATTCGAGGTTTCTCACAGCGTTGTCGTAGCGGTCAACATACTGCTCAAGCTCGCTCTCAGCCTTGCGTTTTCTCGCAAAGGTAACTGAGCCGTCGCCTATGCTTATCTCAGTGCGCGTATACTTATCCGAGCCTACGCAGGTAGCCGTGATATCTCGCATTGAGGTTATCTTGCCGCCGACGATAGTGCCGTTCTTGCCCTTTGCGTGTACCGCGCCGTAGCAGAATATCTCGCAGAAAGCAAACTCCTTGCCCTCCACGTTGCCCTTTGCGTTTATATTGGAATTTTGAAAGAAATCCGCGGTGACATTGCCCTCGGAATTTACAGTGCTTCCGATGATGCCGCCGCTTACGGTCACGTTACCGCCCGAGCTGATTTCGGACGAGAACACGCTGCCGTCTATCTTGATATTCTTTCCCGCCTTTATTGAAAAGCCCTCCATGACGTTGCCCTTGATATGCACGTCACCGAAAAAGTCGATATTTCCTACCGATATATCAAGGTCGCTGTACACCGTAACGGTGTCCTCAACATTGAAGCAGCCCACACCGTACTTGATATGACCGTCGCAGGCAGCGATTATATGCTCGCCGTCGGCGGTAATGACGGAATTTTTGCCCAAGGCAGGCTTTGCCGGTCTTCCCGGCTCGGGTGGGATAGGCTCTCCGAAGATGTTGACTCCCGGCTCGCCCTGAGTGGGTGCAATTATATCAGCGATGATATCTCCTCTGCGTATCTGCACGATAGTGTCAAGCTCACGGAAGTTCGCCACGCCAAATTCATCTCGCTTAGGCTGGACAACTCGCTTTTTCTCGTATTTGAAATCAACATATCCATTGGCGCCGTTCTTGGCAGGGATCGCTCTCGCGATACATATACAGTTCTCGTATATGTGGTTCTCCACCATGTCGCGCACATCAAACTCGTCTATGCCCGAAACTATGCCGTTTGCAGCAAGCTCCTTTGCGACAAGCTCCATAGTGATGGGACGTCCGCCGTTCTGCGGTGCAAAAAGCATCATGTTGGCGAGCATTCCCGAGTTGTCATAGGTTATCTCCACGCGCCCGTCTATAACAGGCGGTTTCTCCATCTTCGGGGCAGCCGCTTCGCCTTTATTAGGCACATTTTTAATCGATTCGTCAAACATATTCACACCGCCGTTGTCATTCTGATTCATTAAGCTGTCGTATGATCTCCGCCACGTCAAGCAGGCTGTCTGCCTTTGCGCTGATAAGCGCGCATATCTCCTCGTCGGGCTGGGTAAGGTCAGGCACCATCACCGTAATGCAGCCTGCCGCCGCTGCGGAGCGCACCCCGTTGGGCGAGTCCTCCAGCGCCATGCATTCATGCGCAGGAAGCCCAAGCTGCTCTGCCGCGTAAAGGTAGATGTCGGGCTTTGGCTTTCCGCTCTCCACCATCGTTGCACACACTATCCTGTCAAAGCAGTCAAAGATGCCCGCTCTTGTGAGGTATGCCTTTGTGCGCTCAAAATCTGTTGCGGTGGCTATCGCCGCAGGAATACCGTTTTCCTTCAGGTAAGAAAGCAGCTCCTTTATGCCCTTTTTGAGCTGAAGCCCGTCCCTTTCCAGAGCCTCTGTCATAAGCTCCATACGGCGCGAGCGTATCTTTACATAGTCGAATTCCTCACCGAACAGCCCCTGAAGATACGGTATCGCGAACTTTCTCGCAAGGCTGCGGATATTCAGGGCGTGCTCCCTGCGCATAGGGAAGCCCGCCTCATTCGCCGCCTGACACCAGTATTTCACCAAAAGCTTCTCGGTATCGAGAATAAGCCCGTCCATATCAAAAATAACCGCTCTAACCATAACAAACCCTTTTGTCTAGCCACTTTTTGTAAAATACGGTTACAAAAATAGCTATTTTGCACAAAATAAACAAACTCTCATTGTACTATTTATTGTATTATACCATAAACAGAATTAGCTTGTCAATACAAAAAGTACATATTGTCAAAAAAATTGACGGGGCACCGTGAAGTGAACCCCGTCGTTTATGATATCGGATATCTTATTGTTCGTTCTGTTCATTATCCTGAGCAGGACAAGTCACCTGCTCGACGATCCCCCCGTAATAATCATCGGTCTGCGTGGGAAGCTGTTTGTTTTTCAGCCTTGTAACCACCGTTTCCGCAAACAGTGTATAGAATACCGCAAACACGGGAGTTCCGAGAAGCATTCCAGGTATACCGAACAGGCCGCCGCCAACAACGATGGATATAAGCACCCATATCGCAGGAAGTCCCATCGTTTCTCCGAACAGGAACGGCTTGATGATATTTCCGTCGCACTGCTGGAGCACCAGCACGAAAATACCGAACCAGATGACCTTTACAGGGTCAACGAGCAGTATCAGCACTCCGCAGGGGATAGCGCCGATAAACGGTCCGAAGAACGGGATAAGATTTGTAACGCCGCATACGACCGCAATAAGCATAGGATACGGCATATCCATCACGGTCATGCCAACAGCCATTACAGCGAAAATAATAAGCGCATCAAGAATGTTGGAAACGATATATGTCTTGAATATCTTGTTGCTTTTTCCGCACGCCGCAAGGAAACGATCACACTTTGTCTTCTGCAGAAAGGCGTACAATATCTTCTTCATCTGCGCAATAAGACGCTCCTTGCAGAAAGAGAGATAGATCGCGATAATAATACCGATAAGAACATTTTTAAGCGCTACCACCAGACCTACAACAAAGTCCATCACGCCTGCGGATACATTTCCGATTATCTCGCCTGCAACAGGCTCAACCGTTTCAGCGATCTTTTTAAATATGCTTTCTATCTTGGAAAACTCGTCCGAGATCACCTCGGAAAAGGCAGTATTATTTGCAAAGACCTCCGCAAGAAACGCATCAGCCTTGTCGATATAGTCGGGCATCTGCGCAGCAAGGTCTACAACGCTCTTTGCAACACTGGGAACTACCGCCGCAAACACACCGACGATTATTGCGATAACCAACACAAATGCACAAAGCACAGATAAGGATCTTGCGATCACTCTGCGGCGGTTCTTAGCCTTTGCGAAGCGCTTTTCGTAGTTCTTTACCTCAGGCTTCAGCTTTACCTCGCCCTCGCGTATCCTTCTGAAAACCTTGTTGTCAAACGTCATAACAAGCGGATTTATGATGTACGCCGCAGCAATACCGATGAGTACGGGAGCAAGCACCTCGCCTACCCATGAAAAGCCGCTCGCGATGGAGTCGTACTTGAATATGAACACCACAAACAGTATCGCAGCCGCGATCACGAGAAGGCTGTACACCGCTATGGTCGTGTATTTCTTGTTCCAGTTAAGCTTAATTTTGACCATCTCCTTGAACCTGATATTTTATAATTAAAGTAATTGTACCACACATTTTCGTCAATGTCAACAAAAAAGCCGATATCTTAAGCAAAAATTAAGCGCTCCCACAAAAATGCGGGAGCGCAGAAAGCCTTATACACAGATGTCAGTCCGCAAGATAGGATTTTACCAGCACCTGAAGAAGCTCATCGCGGTCGATGTGACGGATAAGACCTCTCGCATTATTGAAGGTGGTGATGTATGTAGGATCCTCGGACAGGATATAGCCGACAAGCTGATTTATGGGATTGTAGCCCTTCTGCTTCAGCGCGTCATAGACCGTTGTCAGTATCTCTTTCATCTCATTCTCTCTGTCATCGTGTACAGAGAACGTCATGGTCTTGTCTATCATATTTTTAATCCTCCTTATCATCGAGTGCGGGAGATATTTTTGCAACTCTTAACTCACTATGATTATACACTTTCTCGAAAAAAATTACAACCGACTTTCTGATTTTATCACAGTTTAAGCCCGAAAATCTATGAAAAGCACAAAAAAAACTTCCTCCCTTTGGATAATCTAACAAAAAACATTCAAAAAAATCTACATATTTATAAAATTTGCTAAACCACTTGTATCAGGAGCTTTTTTATGCTATAATATTAGAGTACTTATGTTTTCGCTTTAATGAAGCATTGTAATAATCTTAAAATATTCAGGAGGACATCACACATGGCTGTTGGAGATGGTGGCTTCAAGCAGGTCGCTTTCGGTTTTGACAAGAACGAGGTAAACACCTACATAAGCGATCTTCGTAAGAAGATGAAGTCTATGGAAGAGGATATGAAGGCTAACGACAAGAAAACCGCTGAGGCTGAAAAGCTTGCCGAAGAAGCCGACGAGCGCATCAAGGCTGCCGTCAAGGAAGGCGAGGAGAAGAATGCCGAGCTTTCAAAGCAGCTATCCGATGCGCAGAGCAAGGCTGAAAAGCTGGACAACGAGCTGAAAAAGCTTAAGAAAGACCTCGAGGACGAGAAAAAGAAGATGTCCGATATGCTGCTCAGCGGCAAGGGCGTAAGCGCTGAGGCAAACAAGGCTTACACCGAGATTATCGATAAGGCTAACGCTGACGCAGGCGTTATCATCGACGAGGCAAACGCAAAGGCTGCCGAGATCGTTGCAAAGGCTAATGAGAACTGCGCCGATGTAAACGCAAAGGCAAATCAGTTCCTTGATGCCGTAAAGGCTCAGATAGAAACTCTTACAGCAGGCTTTAACACCATCAACGCTTCCGCAGCAGAGCTGCTGGGTGCACAGGTGGCTGAGATACCCGCCGTTAAGTTTGAAACTCCCGTAAAGGCTGCTCCCGTTGCTGCTCCTGTCGTTGAGGAAACAGTCGTTGAGGAGATCGCAGCTCCCGCAGTGGAGATCGCTCCCGAGCCTGCCCCCGCCGAAGAGGAGATCGTGACCGAGATCACAGCCTCCACAAGCACTATGGAGGTTAAGGCAAGCAGCGAGGATATGCCTGCTATCACAGAGGCAGACAAGGCTGCAGGCGAGGAGCTTGCTTCCTTTGACGATGTATGGGGCGGCAACGAGCTTGCTCAGACTATCTACAACAACGAGAAAAAGGACGCTGTTCCCCTCGTCAACCCCGAGGCAAAGGACCTGTTCGGCAAGGATCTGTTCGGCGCGACCGAGGACGCTGACATTGACCTCACAGGTGCATTCAACCAGCCCGAGGAGGAAGAAGGCGTTACAGAGATAAAGCCTCTTGATGTTTCCGATATCTCCGACGCTAAGTTCGACAACAGCTTCGACAACGATCTGCTGGCTCAGACGATGCCCTCAAGCTCTATGGACGGCATGAGCGATGAGCTGCTTGAAGCCGTAAAGGCAGCCGAGGCAGCATTCGCAGTTCAGCCCACAAATACAGATCTCTCCGATTTTGATATGGACGAACATGAGGAAGCTCCCGCAGCAAGCACCGAGGACGAGCTGATGAAGGCTCTGCGCGAGGCAGAAGAGGCGCTCAACAGCATTGCCCCCGCAGCAGATACAGCAAGCAACGATACAGTCATCACCTCCTCCGATTCCTCCGCAGGCAGCGATCCGTGGGCAGACCTGCAAAAGCAGTTTGAGGCTATGGAGCAGTCCGGCAACTTCGGCGCCGCTGAAGAGCCTGCGGCTCCCGCAGCTAACGAAGACCCCGTTGCTCCCTCCGCTGACGATGCAGCTATCTGGAACTTCGGTGACTCCTCCACCTCCTCCGATGACGATATGAGCGGTGATATGTTCGGCGGCTTCGGCGGATTTTAACTGATTTATCAGAAAGTCCTTACAGACTACTAATAAAATACAAACAGAGCCGAACACTGCTTCGGCTCTGCTTAGTTAGAGGTTTTTTATGATAGAACTCAACACAAACGAGCTTAAGGAAAAAGCAAAGGAGCTTCGCGCAGGCGATAAGGTGCTGCTAAGCGGCACGGTCTACACCTCGCGTGACGCTGCTCATAAGCGCATAAAAGCTTGTATGGACGAGGGCAGTCCTCTGCCCTATGACCTTGACGGCGCAGCTATATACTACGCAGGCCCCACCGCCGCAAAGGACGGCATGGCTATCGGCTCGTGCGGTCCTACCACGTCAAGCAGAATGGACGTGTATTCGCCGCTGTTTCTCGACAAGGGACTTTCCGCAATGATAGGAAAGGGAGAGAGGAACGACGCAGTATGCGAAGCAATCGAACGCAACGGCGCAGTGTATTTCTGTGCAATAGGCGGCGCAGGCGCGCTCGCGTGCAAATGTATAACCGAGTGCGAGGTGATAGCCTTCGATGACCTCGGCTGCGAAAGCGTAAAAAGGCTCACCTTTGACAAGTTTCCGCTGATAGTTGCAATAGACTGCAAGGGCGGCAACCTGTTCAAGTCGGGAAGAAGCAGATATGCAAAATAAAGTCCAAAACCGCCTCTGCCGCAAGCAGAAGCGGTTTTCTGCTGATATCGTTTTCATAAAAAAGTGTGCTTAAAAGCTGAATTTTTGCAGGAATTTTATTGTATTTTTGCATAAATGCGATATATCCATTTCATGAAAAACGTAAGACTTTTTCTCACAGAGCCGTTTTTTGTTGACAAAAAACGCGCCCCGTGTTATAATTATTCTAATCAAAAGTTTAGTGTTTAAACCATTGCAGATTCGGTAAATGTGGTGACTATGGCAGATCTTTCTTCAGTTACGGACGAGCAGCTCGCAAGCGTCGGTTTCAGTGCCGACAGTGGGGAAAAGACCGCAGAGCTTATCTCGCGATACAGCAGCACGGTGTTTGCATCGGCTGCAAAATATGCAGGCTCGGCTGATTATGAGGAGCTGGTTTCGGACGGCATGGTCGCACTGCTGAATGCAATATCTCATTATGACGAAAGCAAGGGCAGCTTCGCAGCGTTCGCGTCGGTGTGTATCTCAAACGGAATGAAAAACACCGTAGACCGCGCAAGCCGCAGAAAAGCACGGCTTGATACCGAGGCAGAGCTTGAAAAGCTTACAGATACCTCGCCCTCGCCCGAGGAGCTTGTGATACTGCGCGAAAGCACCAGCGAAATGAGCGACAAGATGAATATGCTGCTCACGCCGCTTGAAAAGCGCTGTCTTGACGGAGTGATACTCGGACTTAGTTACAGCGAGATAGCCGCAAGGCTCGGAATAGAGAAAAAATCGGCGGACAATGCGGTCGCAAGAGCAAGAGCAAAGCTGCGCGCAGCATTCCCCGATATGATATAGTATAAAAACTTGATTCAACGACAGCAAGTCTGCACGATCTAAACGTGCAGACCCCACAGCAATACAACTTGGTGTTGCTTTGACAAAAAAGCTTACATTTCCAATGACTTTAACAGGATTTTCGAGATAGGGTCGTTTCAGGCAAGGCGAAGCGACGCTTCACGATCCAATCACAACAAGAATGGCAAGCCCGCACGATCGAAGTGTGCGGATTTGTGATAGATTTTTCGATAGTTTGTGCAGATCTGAGCGCATGCTGTCCCGCAACACGACTTGGTGTTGCTTTGACAAAAAAGCTTACATTTCCGATGACTTTAACAGGATTTTCGAGATAGGGTCGTTTCAGGCAAGGCGAAGCGACGCTTCACGATCCAATCACAACAAGAATGGCAAGCCCGCACGATCGAAGTGTGCGGATTTGTGATAGATTTTTCGATAGTTTGTGCAGATCTGAGCGCAGTCGGGCTTTGTGCCCGTCAAGCGAGGAGCTGTGCGAAATAGCGGAAAATTCTTCACAAAGACGTGCGCTGAGAGCGCGAGGGATTGACATAAATATGACCCGGTAGCTTAATTCACCAGAGCGTTGTTTTACAAAGGTGTCGGTGTAAATCCGACCCAGGGCAAATAATTTTTTCAGAGGTGTTACCATGTACACAGACAAGACTTTAAAGTGCAAGGACTGCGGCGCTGATTTCGTATTCACCGCAGGCGAACAGGAATTCTATGCAGAGAAGGGCTTCGTAAACGAGCCCCAGAGATGCAAGGCTTGCCGCGACGCAAGAAAGAACTCCGGTAAGGGCGCAAGAACATTCTACGACGCTACATGCGCAATGTGCGGCGGCGTTGCTAAGGTTCCTTTCGAGCCCAAGGAGGACAGACCTGTATACTGCAGCGAGTGCTTCGCTAAGCAGAGAGGCGAGTAATCCCCCTCATAACCAGCAACAACGCTCGGGTTAGCTTTAAAATGAACAACAAGCGTATGCTTTTGCATACGCTTGTTTTCTTTTGTGATATATTTGTAGGGGCAGAATCCATCTCTGCCCCTATTGAAATAAACGGGCGGATATCGAAGCCGCCCCTACGTTATTCTATCCACCTCACGGAATATCCCGAGGTCACTTCGATATAACCGCTCAGCCCCTCGGTTATCAGCAGCTTGCCGCTGTCGTTCAGCAGCACCATCTCAAAATCGCCGCGCTCGCGCCACAATTTCTCTGCACTGTCCGCGCCCATAACATACACCGCAGTGGAGAGCGCGTCGCAAAGCCGCCCCTCGTCGCCTACGATAGTCACCGACACAAGCCCACTGTCCGCAGGTCTGCCCGTTTCGGGGTCGAGAATGTGGCAGTAGCGCTCGCCGTCCTCACCCACGAAATACCGCTCATAGCCGCCCGAGGTCACCGCCGCCTTGTCGCAAAGCTCCAGCACCGCGAGGTTTCCGCTGCCGTCGGGATCTTTTATGCCGAGCCTCCACGCGCTGCCGTCAGGCTTGCTGCCGATGGCGTGGATATTTCCGCCGAGGTCAAGCAGTGCAGAGGTCACACCCTCGCCCTTCAGGTACTCCGTCAGGATATCGCCTGTATAGCCCTTTGCGATGCCGCCGAGGTCAATCATCGTGCCGCCTGTCAGCGTCAGCATATTTCCGTTGAGTTCCACCCTGCCGATGCCCGTTTTGCGCAGCAGCTCCGCTATGCGCTCGTCAGAGGGGATACTGTACTCCCCTGTGGTGAAGCCCCACTCGCGCAGCACAGGATACAGCGTTATATCAAACGCGCCGTTCGTAAGCTCCGTCATTTCAAGGGCATATTCTATAAGCTGCGCTGTTTCGTCCGATACGTAAGCCGCGGAAATGTAAGCGCCGATATTGTTTGCGCTGTATATCTCGCTGCGCTCGTCCGTGACTGACCACTTTCCCGAAAGCTCGTTTATCCTATGCGCAGCATTTGCGCAAAGCGTTTCGGCGTTGTCACCGTACACAGTAAGGCTCATCACAGTGTCCATCGCAAATATAGTCTGCTCCGCCTTTTCGGGCACGCCATTGCAGCCTGTGAGCAGCAGAGCCGCCGTCAGCAGTGCAATTATTCTGCGCATACAAACACCTCCCAATAAAACGGCGCAACGATAATTGTTTTGTAGGGACACGGCTTGCCATGTCCGCAAAAATCGTTATGTCCTTTATTCGGACACGGCAAGCCGTATCCCTACACAAAATAAGGCGGCAAAGCGCCGCCTTAAATTTTTCAAAACAAAGTCAGAATTAACTTTTCGACGAGAGTATTACTCTTCCTCGTTCCAGTCGTAGAGCTTTCTGATGTCGGAGCCTACCTGCTCAAGCTGGTGCTCGCCCTCGATGCGTCTGCAAGCATTGAAGTGTGCTCTGCCCATCTTGTTCTCCATGATCCAGTTGCGTGCAAATGTACCGTCCTGGATCTCGCGGAGTACCTTCTTCATCTCCTTCTTGGTCTCCTCGGTGATGATGCGCTTGCCTGTCTCGTAGTCACCGAACTCAGCAGTGTCGGAGATGGAGTATCTCATCATCTTGAAGCCGCCCTTGTAGATGAGGTCAACGATCAGCTTCATCTCGTGGATACACTCGAAGTAAGCGTTCTGAGGATCGTAGCCCGCCTCAACGAGAGTCTCAAAGCCAGCCTTCATCAGAGCTGTAACGCCGCCGCAGAGAACTGCCTGCTCACCGAACAGGTCTGTTTCTGTTTCGCACTGGAATGTTGTTTCAAGAACACCTGCTCTTGCGCCGCCGATACCTGCCGCATAAGCAAGACCTGTGTCGAACGCTCTGCCTGTTGCGTCCTGATGTACAGCGATAAGGCAGGGAACGCCTCTGCCGATCTGATACTCGGAGCGTACTGTGTGACCGGGGCCCTTGGGAGCGATCATGATAACGTCAACGTCCGCAGGAGGAACGATCTGACCGAAGTGAATGTTGAAGCCGTGAGCAAATGCAAGTGTCTTGCCTGCTGTGAGGTTGGGAGCGATGCTCTCCTTGTAGAGGTCAGCCTGCTTCTCATCGTTGATGAGGATCATGATAACATCAGCGAGCTTTGCAGCCTCTGCTGCTGTGTATACCTTGAAGCCTGCGTCAACAGCCTTCTGCCAGCTCTTGGAGCCCTCGTACAGACCGATAACTACGTTTACGCCGCTCTCCTTGAGGTTCAGCGCATGAGCGTGACCCTGAGAGCCGTAGCCGATGATCGCAACTGTCTTGCCGTCAAGACGGGAAAGGTTGCATTCGTTTTTGTAGATCTTTGCCATTGTTTTATATCTCCTTTTTAAATATATACGACGCTTGGCGGACAGTTTTTCTGCCCTCGGAGCGAGGTTGTACATCAGATCTTCACTGTCGCGTCGCCCTTTTGCAGCGCGATAGTACCTGTTCTTACGATCTCCTTTATTCCGTACGGACGGAGCAGCTCCTCATAGTTCCTGAGGTTCTCCTTGCTGTCGGAAAGCTCGATCGTCATTGTGTTCTGCGAGATATCGGATATCTTGCCGTTTGCTATCTCAACGATACTCATTATCTCGGCGCGCTGCTTTGCGGTGCAGCCTACCTTTATCAGCACAAGCTCCCTTGAAACGATGCTGTCGCTTTGCAGGGTCTTGACCTTTATAACATCAATAAGCTTGTTGAGCTGCTTTTCTATCTGCTCTAAGGTGTAGTCGTCGCCGTCCGCGACTATCGTGATTCGCGAAACGCGCTCATCGTCGGTAACTCCCACCGCGAGGCTGTCAATGTTGAAGCCGCGCCGCGCGAACAGACCCGCTATCCTTGCGAGAACGCCTGCCTGGTTTTCAACCAGCACTGAAATAGTATGCTTCATGCGGCACCCCCATCAAAGAATAGTCTTTTCAAGATCCTCGACCGCTACCTCGATAAGGAACGGCTTTTCGGACTTTATCATGCGCTCTACGGCGTCCTCTGCCTTTTCGGGGCTGTCAACAAGCACGCTCTCGATGCCGTAGGCTTCCGCTATCCTCGTGAAGCTTGGGCTTCCGTCAAGCGAAACGGCGGTCAGGCGGTTGCCGTAGCCGCGCTCCTGAAGCTCTCTTACCATGCCGAGGTAGTTGTTCCTCATCACCACGACCTTGATATTTATGCCGTGCTGAAGTGCGGTTGCAAGCTCCATCATCTGCATCTGAAACGAGCCGTCGCCGCATATCGCAACGACCTGCTTTTCGGGCACAGCGGACTTTGCACCAAGCGCGGCAGGAACGGAATAGCCCATAGTACCCATGCCGCCCGAGGTGAGGAAACGACCGCCTCTGAACGTGATGTTCGACGCTGCCCATATCTGATTTTGCCCAACGTCAGCCACCACCACCGAATCATCGGGAAGTGCCCTGTCAAGTATCTGCATGAACTGCTTCGGGTTTATATAGCCTGCCTTTGCGGGGAGCATCTCGTCCTCGCGGCGGTTATCATCAAGCTCCGCTATCCAGTCGCTGTGCGACATAGGCTCTTTCACAGCCTCGATAAGCTGTCCCAGCACAAGCGTTATATCTCCCACTATCGGGATATCCGCTGCGAGATTTTTTCCTATCTCCGCAGGGTCTATATCAATATGTATAACGGTGAGATCGTCGCGCTGCTTCATCGCGGAGATCGCGCGGTCACCTACTCTTGCACCGAGCAGCACCAGCGTATCGCAGTGATTTACCGCGTAATTCGCGCTCTTGCAGCCGTGCATACCGAGCATTCCGAAATAGCGCGGCGAGTCTGTATACATCGCGCCCAGTCCCATCATGGTGGAAACAACGGGTATATCGGTCATTTCGGAAAACCTGCGCATAAGCTCCGCACCGTTTCCCGTAAAAAGTCCGCCGCCTGCACAGATGAGAGGTCTTTTCGCCTCATAAAGCGCTGTCATCGCACGCTTTATCTGCTGACCGTTGCCGAGGCTGCTCGGGCGGTAGCTGCGGATATCCGCATTTTCGGGGTACTCGAAATCTATCTCCGCTTTCTGAACGTCAAACGGAATATCGATCAGCACAGGACCGCGTCTGCCGCTTCCTGCGATGTAAAAAGCTTCTTTAAACACCCTAGCGGTGTCCTTGGGGTCTTTCAGCAGGTAGCTGTGCTTTACGAACGGCTCAGCCGAGCCTGTGATGTCAGCCTCCTGAAAAACGTCCCTGCCTATCTGCTCGGTGTTTACCTGACCTGTGATAAGCACCATCGGAATACTGTCCATATAGGCAGTAGCAATGGCGGTAATTAAATTCAGCGCGCCCGGACCGCTTGTCGCTATCGCAACGGCAGGCTTTCCCGTCATTCTCGCGTAGCCGCTTGCGGCATGACCTCCATTCACCTCATGGCGGACGAGGACGTGCGTTATATCTGTATTCATAAGCTCATCATAAAACGGACATATCGCAGCGCCGGGGTAGCCGAAAACGGTGGAGATACCCTCCGCTTTAAGGCATTCCGTCATGGCTTTCGCGACAGTCATGCGTGTCGTACTCATATATCTCGTCCTCTCGGGGGAATGTCAATACAATGATTTAAAGCGTTACAGAGCGCTTGACATAGCTGCGCTCATGCTATATATACTGTATTATACCAAAGTTAATGAGTGTTGTCAAGCGCAAAACGAGAATTTGTCGGGGACGCGCGGCGGCGAATGCCGCCTTTGGATATATTGCGATATGCGTAAGTTGCGAAACTGCGGGGCATATTTTGCCGATTGCGTTGCAATGCCGTTTATCCGTAGGGCGGAATCCGGCGTTTTGCGCGAAGCGCATAATGCGTCCGCCCGAAAATGCGATATGCAAAACGGGCGGATATTGAATCCGCCCCTACGAAATCGTTTTGTTATGTGATATTCCGATCGAACGATCAAACAAATTTCGCGCAAAATATTGATAAAATCCCGAATATATGCTATAATAAGAGATAGTCTTAAAAATTCACCTCTGCCCTCGGGCAGGAAAGGAGCAATACATGAAGATCGAAAATTTCAAGGAAAAGCTCAGTGCGGCGGCTGTAAAGGCTTACCGCGCAGAGCCTAAGGACATTTCTCCCGAGCAGCTTCACAATGTGCTTTCGGGCGTCGTTATGGAGGAGCTGGCACCCTCGTGGGAAAAGAGCAAGGCTGCCCACGACAAGGGCAGAAAGGCAAGCTATCTGTCCATGGAATTCCTCGTGGGCAGAGCTGTTTACAACAACCTTTTGTGCCTTGACCTCTTAAAGGACGCCGAAGCCACCCTCGGTGAGCTTGGCGCAAAGCTGTCCGATATGGAGGAGATAGAGGACGCGGCGCTCGGCAACGGCGGTCTTGGCAGACTTGCAGCCTGCTTTTTGGACAGCGCGGCGACGCTCGACCTGCCGCTTGACGGCTACGGAATCCGCTATAAGTACGGTCTGTTCAAGCAGGGCATCAAGGACGGCTTCCAGACCGAAACTGCCGATAACTGGCAGAAGTTCGGTGACCCGTGGGGAGTTCGCTGCGAGCGCGATACTGTCGTTATCAGCTACGGCGACGGCGATGTAAACGCTGTTCCCTATGACTACCCCGTTATCGGCTACGGCACTGAAAATGTCGGCACACTGCGCCTTTGGCAGGCAGAGGCAGTGGAGGAGTTCGATTTTGACCGCTTTAACCGCGGTGATTTCGCCGCCGCAAGCGACAAAAAGACCTATGCCGAGGATATCTCGCGCGTACTCTACCCCAACGACGAAACACGCGACGGCAAAAAGCTTCGTTTAAGACAGGAGTATTTCTTCAGCGCTGCGGCTGTACGCGACCTTATCAGAAAGCACAAGGCACTGTTCGGCTCACTTGACAGCTTTGCTGACTACAACTCCATTCAGATGAACGATACTCACCCCGTTATCGCTCTGCCCGAGTTTATCCGTATCCTTATCCGCGAGGAGGGCTATACTTTTGAAAGCGCGTTCGAGATGGCAAGAAAGGTGTTTGCCTACACAAACCACACCATCATGCAGGAGGCTCTCGAAAAGTGGGACGGCAGCCTTATCGAGGAGGTAGTTCCCGATGTTTACGCCGTTATCATCATGATAAACGAGAAGTTTGAGAGCGAAATGCACAAGCTGAAAGTCCCCGCTGACAAGAAAAAGGTCATGAAGATAATCAACGGCGGCACTGTTCACATGGCGAATATCGCGGTGTTCGGCTCGTCCTATGTAAACGGCGTTGCCGAGATACATTCCGAGCTGTTAAAGACCACTGTTCTGAAGGAATGGTACGAGCTGTACCCCGAGCGTTTCCAGAACAAGACCAACGGTATCACTCAGAGAAGATGGCTGGCTCTCTGCAACAGCGAGCTTTCCGCGCTCATTACAGAGCTGCTTGGCTCTGACGAATGGGTGACAGACCTTGACAAGCTCAGTGAACTGAAAAAGTACGCAGACGATGAAAAGGTGCTGCGCCGCTTTATGGACGTAAAGCGCGAGAAAAAGGTGCAGCTTGCGGACTACATCGAAAAGAGCGAGGGTATCAGAATCAACCCCAACGCTATCTTTGATATTCAGATCAAGCGACTGCACGAGTACAAGCGCCAGCTTCTGAACGCGCTTTCTATCCTGTATCTCTACTACGAGATCAAGGACGGCAATATCAAGGATTTCACTCCGACAGTGTATATCTTCGGCGCTAAGGCTGCTCCCGGCTACTACCGCGCTAAGGGTATCATCAAGCTTATCAACGAGATCGCAAAGATCGTAAATTCCGATCCCGCAACAAAGGATCTCATTCAGGTCGTATTCATCAGCAACTACCGCGTTTCCTATGCGGAAAAGCTTGTTGCTGCGTGCGATGTTTCGGAGCAGATCTCTACAGCAGGCACAGAGGCTTCGGGTACAGGCAACATGAAGCTTATGCTTAACGGCGCTGTTACCCTCGGAACTATGGACGGCGCAAATGTCGAGATAGTTGAAGAGGCAGGCGAGGAGAACAACTACATCTTCGGCGCAAAGGTGGAGGAGCTTACCGAGATCATGCCGAAGTATGATCCCAGAAGCGTTACAGAAGCCGACGATAAGATCAAGCGCGTTGTTGACGCTCTTATCAACGGCACTGTGAATGACGGCGGAAACAAGGTATTCCGCGAGCTGTATTTCGCTCTCATGGAGGGCGCAAGCTGGCACGTTCCCGATCACTATTACGTCCTCGGCGATCTTGACAGCTATGTACAGGCGAAGCTTAAGGTCAACGCCGACTACCGCAATTCCCTTGAATTTGCGAAGAAGTGCTGGCTGAACGTATGCAGCGCAGGCAAGTTCAGCTCCGACAGAACTATCGCGCAGTATGCCGAAGAAATATGGCACATCAAGCCTGTGGAGCTTTAATTCAATCTATATCAAACCGCTCTCATTTTGATATGCACCCCAAAAGTTAGACACTTTTGGGGTGCATATTTTTCATGTGAAATTATCCGAAATATCCGTATTTCTTCCGCTTTGCTATGAGGAATACTACGGTGAGCATCAGCGCCATTATCTCGGCTGCGATTATCGCGGCGAAGATACCGCCAACGCCCCGCACAGAGCGCTCAGATCACATAACAGTGCGCCGCGTCGGTATTCATCAGATCAGCGATAGAAATGCCGTCAAAATACTCGTTCGTGAGCTTGAAAAAGCCCTGCCACATCTTCAGCGTCCTGCATTCCGACACACGCTCGCACGGCTCTGCGCCGCACTCAAGGCAGGAAACAGGCGCAAGATCGCCCTCTGTAAGGCGCAGTATCTCACCCACCTTGTACTCCTCGGGAGCCCTGCCTAGGCGGTAACCGCCACCCTTTCCGTGAACGCCTATGACCAGCTTGTTCTTGGTAAGCACAGGCAGGATACGCTCAAGATATTTGAGAGAGAGCCCCTGACGCTCCGCTACCTCCTTCATGGGGATATAGCTGCCGTCATTATGCTCGGCAAGGTCTATCATAACGCGCAGGGCATAGCGCCCTCTTGTGGAAATCATCATCTTATCACCTCGGATATATTATAGCATATACACTACCCGAAAATCAATCCCCACAGCAATGGTCACAGTGCTCACAATCGGGGAATATATTCTTGTCGTAAGCTATTCCGTTCCTGTCATAGTAGTCCTTCAGCGCCGATTTAATTGCCTCCTCTGCAAGCACGGAGCAGTGAATTTTATGTGGGGGAAGTCCGTCAAGAGCTTCAACTACCGCCTTGTTTGTGAGCGAAAGAGCCTCCGAAACAGGCTTGCCCTTTATAAGCTCGGTTGCCATTGAGCTTGACGCGATAGCACTGCCGCAGCCGAACGTTTCAAACTTTACGTCCGTGATGATTTCATCATCTATCTTCAGATATATCTTCATGATATCGCCGCACTTTGCATTGCCGACCTCGCCTATGCCGTCAGCATTTTCCATTGTGCCGACATTTCGGGGATTGCGGAAATGATCCATTACCTTTTCACTGTATAAAGCCATATTTTTATCCTTTCAAAACAAACTGTTTTCTGCCGTTTATCATATCGTTCCATATCGGAGAAATGCTGCGGAGGTACTCCACGACCTCCTTAACGGAGTTGATGATATACTCTACTTCATCTTCGGTGTTTTCCTCGGAGAGTGTGAGCCTTAACGAGCCGTGCGCTATCTCGTGCGGTCTGCCTATTGCAAGCAGCACATGGCTCGGGTCAAGCGAGCCGCTTGTGCAGGCTGAACCCGACGACGCGCTGATACCCTTGTCGTCCAAGAGGAGCAGCAGGCTTTCGCCCTCGATACCCTCAAAGCAGAAATGCACGTTTCCTGCAAGACGGCTGTTGCGGTCGCCGTTGAGAATAGAGTGCGGAATCTCAGACAGTCCCTCAATAAGCCTGTCACGCAGCTTTGTGAGCTTTGCGGTGCTGCGGTCGATATTTGCGCAAGCCTCTTCAAAAGCCGCCGCCATGCCCATTATGGCAGGAATGTTCTCTGTGCCGCCGCGCTTTCCGCGCTCCTGTGCGCCGCCCTCGATAACGTTTGTGAGCGGTATTCCCTTTCTGCTGTACAGCACTCCCACACCCTTAGGACCGTGGAACTTATGCGCCGACAGCGACAGCATATCTATATTCTGCTCTTTCACGTCAATATGCAGATGTCCCGCTGCCTGAACAGCGTCGGTGTGGAAAATTACGCCGCGCTTTCTGCACACCTCGCCTATCTCCTTTATTGGCTGAACAGAGCCTATCTCGTTGTTTGCATACATCACCGTAACAAGGCAGGTATCCTCGCGGATTGCGGCTTCGACCTGCTCAGAAGTTACCATGCCGTTTTCGTGAACATCAAGCAGCGTTACCTCAAAGCCGTCCTTTTTCAGCCTTTCCAGCGTGTGGAGAACAGCGTGATGCTCAAAAGCGGTGGAGATGATGTGCCTTTTACCCTTTCTTTCTCCGAGCCTTGCCGCAGAAATGATAGCCTGATTGTCAGCCTCGCTGCCGCCCGAGGTAAAGGTAATTTCCCTCGCCTCACAGCCGAGGAGCTTCGCCATGCGCTCCCTTGCCTCGGCAAGAGCCTCGTTTGCACGCTGTCCGACAGAGTGCAGGCTTGACGGGTTGCCGTATACCTCGTCAAAATAGGGGAGCATTGCGTCTATCGCCGTTCTGCTCATTTTTGTTGTTGCCGCATTATCAGCGTAAATCTGCATTAACATAACTTCCTTTCAGAAAAACACCGCCGCCCCACGTTTAAGGCAGCGGTGTAAACTTTTTATTCAGCAAAAAGCGGTGTTGACAGATATCTGTCGCC
>CAYSYF010000010.1:0-53699 GCA_964435155.1 uncultured Ruminococcus sp.
AGTTATCTAAAAAGCTCGCTCCGCGAGCAAAAACATAGTTTTTCGACAAGCTGAGGCGGCTCAAAGCCGCCTTTTGAAATGAACCGAATTACTCCTTACCCTTTTCAAGGAACTTGTAAACAACCGCTGCGAGAGCCGCGCCTACGAAAGGACCAACGATGAATACCCATACGCAAGCGATAGCGTCGGTGTTGCCGTTGAAAGCTGCTACGATAGCAGGACCGATGGAGCGTGCAGGGTTTACGGAAGTACCTGTCAGACCGATACCGAAGATATGTACCAGCGTCAGTGTAAGACCGATGATAAGACCGCCGAAGCTGCCGTGATTAGCCTTCTTGGAAGTAACACCGAGGATAGTCATAACAAAGATGAATGTCAGCACTACCTCAACGATAAGACCTGCAACTGCGCTGCCGCCAACGCCGCCAAGACCGTTGGAGCCGAAGCCGCCTGTCATATCTGTAACATTGCCAAGACCGAAGATAGCCGCCAGCACGCCTGCGCCTGCAAAAGCGCCGAGGCACTGGGATACAACATAGCCAACGAAATCCTTGACAGTCATGCCGCCTGTCATAAGAACACCGAGAGAAACCGCAGGATTGATGTGGCAGCCCGAGATGTTGCCGACACAGTAAGCCATACCAACGATAACCAGACCGAAAGCAAGCGCTGTCAGAATATAGCCGCTGCCCATCACAGAGCTGCAGCCAACCAGCATAGCAGTACCGCAGCCGAGTATAACAAGCACGGCTGTGCCGATAAATTCAGCAATATACTTCTTCATAGAAAAAACCTCCATGTAATAGTTTAAGGGAATCTTTCCCTGTTATTAGTATAAACCTTTATGTAACACTTGTCAATTTACATTTTGCACAGAAAAACCGACGTACTTTTGTGGCACGTCGGTAACTGTTATTCGTCTGTTTCGATATCCTCGTCATCAGGGAACGGCTGTATCTCAGGGAGCGTGTTTGCCTCCTGTGTCTGTGCAGGCTTCGCCTTTGCATACAGAGCCGCAAGCATAAGGATAATTCCTATGGCAAGTATAACGTCCACCCACGAAGCATAAGCCATGTGATAGCCGTGATCGGATACGTTCATAAGCGCAGTCTGAGAGATGATCGTCTGCTTGTAAAGCTCTGCGTCATTCGCGTTTGCTACGATGCGTGTGCCGATATCGTAAGGATAGATGATATCAGCCGCGATAGTTGCGATCGCAGAGGACAGCGTCATCACCGATACAGTTGCGCCTACCGCGCTTACAGCGGTACGGGTGCGCTTGCTCTCGTTGCCCGAAAGCAGCTTTGCAAGCAGCATAAAGAACACGCCCATGCCGATTATCGTAAGGCACTCGATAAGGTACTCGGGAACGCTTGCAATGACCATGCGGTCAATAAACACGCAGATACCACGCAGTGTGTAGTATATCGCAGGAACAACAAGGCTGAAGCCAACGGCGGGAGTTATCTCCTTCTTGTAGAGGATAACAAAGCCGAGTATCACCATAGCTGCACCAAAGAAGAAATCGACAAAGATGAGGAATGCCGACGGGGTGAGTGCGCTCATCTGAAGATAGCCCTCATACGCCGCCATAGCGCCCGCTATGAGCAGCGGAAAGCCTACTGCGACGGCGCGCATATCTACCATAGTGCTGCGCACATCGTTTTCAAAATAAGCCGAGCCGCGTTTTTTGTCCAAAAAACACAGCACAATTACTGCTCCTAAGGTCAGTATCAGCAATCCGTAAAAGACGAAATTCATGAAAAAGCCGTTCTCGTTATAAAGAAAGCCTGTGCTGAAATCCGTACCGTTAGCGATCTGGAAAAACCTTGCTAAAAAGCCTAGGATAAACGCAGGGATAATTGCAAAAAGTGAAAATTTACTGTTTTTAATCATTTATGACACTCTTTCAAAATGGCGGAGCTTAACCGCGCTTGTTAAGGGGTATGTATTCCTTATTCAGGTTGATAGCCTTATATGCGGGACGAATAATGCGCTTGCCGTTGATGATCTCCTCCATACGGTGAGCGCACCAGCCTGCCATTCTTGCGCAGGCAAACAGCGCCGTGTACATCTCGGTGGGTATCCTCAGCAGCTTGTACACAAGTCCGGAATACATATCGACGTTTGCACATATATCTTTAATATCACCGCGCTCCTCTGCGAATACCGAGGGAGTAAGGCGCTCGATAGTGTCGAGAAGTCTGAATTCAGCTTCAAGCTCAGAGCCCTTTGCGAGCTTCATTGCATTTTCTTTCAGGATAACCGCTCTGGGATCGGACAGGGTGTATACAGCGTGACCCATACCGTAGATAAGACCGCTGCGGTCGCCCTCCTGCTTGCGCAGAAGCTTACGCAGAAATTCCTTTACCTCGGTTTCGTTGTCCCAGTCCTTGACGCCTGTCTTGATGTAATCAAGCATCTCCATGACCTTGATGTTCGCGCCGCCGTGACGAGGACCCTTGAGAGAGCCGATAGCGGCTGCATAAGCGGAATAAGCGTCTGTTCCCGACGAGGAAACGGTGCGGCAGGTGAATGTAGAGTTGTTACCGCCGCCGTGCTCTGCATGGAGCATCAGTGCGAGGTCAAGCAGCTTTGCCTCCTCGGGAGTATACGAGCGGTCGTCGCGGAGTGTGGAGAGAATGCTCTCTGCAAGGCTCTCGTCCTTCTTGATCTGGTGCATTACCATGGAGTCGTTATGATAGAAACGGCGCATGGTCTGATACGATGTTACCATGATAGCGGGAAGTCTGGAGATCACCGAAATAGCCTTCATCATCTCGCTCTCTATGGACTTATCCTCGGGCGAGGAGTCGTAGCTGTAAAGAGCAAGCACCGCCTGCGACATTTTGTTCATGATATTGGGCGAGGGATTACGCATGATCACGTCCTCGCTGAAATACATGGGAAGCTCACGATATTCTGCGATCATACGCGAGAACGTGGTAAGCTGATCCTCATCGGGAAGTCTGCCGAAAAGCAACAGATACGCTACCTCCTCATAGCCGTAGCGCTGATCGCTCAGTACGCCGCTTACAAGATCCTTGATGCTGTAGCCGCGGTAGATGAGCTCGCCCTCGATAGGCTGCTTATCGCCCTCGCTGAGGACATAACCATGTACGCAGCAGACATTTGTGATACCTGCAACGACACCCGAGCCATCGGAGTTTCTGAGTCCGCGCTTTACTCCGAATTTATTGTAAAGTCCGTTATCGATAACGCTGTTTGTAACAAAATCCTCGCACATTTTCTGCAATGCAGCAGAGGATTTCAGTTCTTCCATCTTTTGCATGATGTCCGCCTCCTGATTTCTTTTATTCTCTCTTTTTATATACATAAATACAGCTTAATTATACTATATTTCAATGTCAAAGTCAAGCAAAAAATGCCAAAAATGAATTATTCCAAACAAAAAAATTCATAAATCACAAATGCGAATTAAAAGAAAGGTCGAATGAAATGAAAAAAGCTATTGCTGCCATCATCATAATTATCTGCGCAACACTTGCAGCATTTCTGCTGTATCCACGCAGCGACAGCGTTATTCCCGAACGAATAAGTGTATATCTCACCGAGGAAAGCCGTATAATCACACTTTCTTACCGTGATTATCTTGCGGGCTGTATGTTCGCGAGCGTTTCGCCCGCTTCAGGCGAGGAAGCGCTTAAAGCCATTGCCTGCGCGCTCAACAGCAAAACGCTGTATATGCTGAAAAACCGCTCCCGCAGCAGCTTTATGGGCGCAGATCTCAGCGATGATCATGATATATGCCAGCCGTACAGCTCGCCCGAAGAAGCGCTTGAGCAGTTCGGGGAGAGCTACGAGGATTATCGCGACAGGATATACAAGTCCGTTGACTTCGGAATGAAGTATGTCCTTACATATAACGGAGAGATGATATCAGCCGAGATGTGCAGATTTTCAACAGGTATTACCGACAGCGGCGGTGAGGAGCTGCCCTATCTCACATCGGTGGCTGTCGCTGCCGACGAAAACCTGCAAGACGCCGTTTCTACACGCACCTTATCGTCTGATATGGTAATGCAGACTCTTTCAAAAGCCTTGGGTGTGACCGCGCTCCCCGATAAGCGCGAGCTGTGGTTTTCCGATGCCGTCTATCTACCGAGCGGTACACTGGAGGAGATATATTTCGGCGGCAAAAGGCTGTCGGGAGAAATGCTCAGAAAGGCTTTCGGCTTCCGAAGCGCAGCCATAACAATAGAATACACCGAACAGCGTTTTGTATTCACTGCGAGGGGCTGGGGCGGCAACCTCGGAATGAGCATAAACGGAGCCTGTGTGATGGCAAGAAAGGGGTTCACGTGCGAGGAGATACTGTCATACTTTTATCCCAACGCTGAGCTTGCCGCCCTGTAAAACAAAAGACCCGCGCTTTGTTATGCACGGGTCGGATATGTAATAAAATTTCAATCAGCTTAATATAATCAATTAGCTCAGCTTCTGAAGATCCTTCAGGCAGTCTGCGCAGACGTTCTTACCCTTGAATACTGTAATGCCGCTCGCATTAGCGCAGAAAGCGCAGGCAGGCATATACTTCTTAAGAATGATCTGATCGTCCTCTACATATATCTCAAGGCTGTCCTTTATACCAATGTCAAGTGTTCTTCTAAGCTCTATCGGGATAACTATTCTTCCCAGCTCGTCCACTTTCCTTACTATTCCTGTTGATTTAACCATTGTATTTTCCCTCCATGTCAATACAGGCAAACTGTTTGTGACAATTTGTCCTTCTTTCTGCCACAATTATATCATATATGCATTTTTTTGTCAATTTGCAAAAAGGCAATATTTGTAAGAAAAAAGATAAATAATGTCGATAGAAAGTAAAATATAGTGTCACTTTTGATCACAAACAAGGGGCATAAGCAATGGTTATAGGGAAAGAGCTAAGCTTTTGAAGTTTACTCGAAAAAGCACTTTTTCCGATCAGCTCCAACCCAAGCCTACCGCTCAGCCCGAACAGGAGATACGGATATGAAATTTCTTTTAGGCGTTATTCCCTGCCTTGCTGTTATAATGGGGCTCATCAACGGAAGAGCCTCGGAGATGTCGTCTGCGATACTTGAAAATGCAGAAAAAGCCGTAACACTTGCTATTTCACTGTGCGGAATAATGTGTCTGTGGTGCGGGCTCATGAAAGTTGCTGAAAAAGCAGGTGTTGTCAGGGCAATATCGCGAATAATGACGCCTATGCTGTCGCTGCTGTTCAAAGGGCTGAAAAAGGGCGGTACTGCGATGCAGCTCATTTCCATGAATGTCACAGCAAACCTGCTTGGTCTGGGAAACGCAACAACCCCTCTAGGGATCAAAGCAATGCAAGCCATTGCAGACGAGGAAGAAGCAAACGGCACCGCGACCGACAACATGGTGCTGCTTACCGCAATGAACACCGCAAGCCTTCAGATAATCCCTACTACAGCCGCCGCACTGCGGGCATCGTTCGGCGCGGCACAGCCGATGGATATTCTGCCCTGCGTATGGATAGTATCGGTCTATTCGCTGACCGTTACATTGCTCGCAGCCAAGCTTTTTGCGCGCATCGGAAAAAGGAGGGACGCAAAATGACCGATATGATCGTCCCTGTTATAGTTGCTGCGATACTGCTCATAGGGTTTATCCGCAAGGTTGATGTCTTTTCGGTATTCTGCGAGGGCGCGGCGGAAGGACTAAAGACCTGTGCAGACATTCTGCCTGCGCTGGTGCTTCTGATCGTATTTATCGGAATGCTTCAGGCAAGCGGAGCTATCGAGGCTCTGACAGCGCTTTTGCAGCCTGTGTGCGAGCTATTGCATTTCCCCGAGGAATGTGTGCCGATGGTACTTCTGCGTCCTTTTTCAGGCAGCGGCGCCATTGCAGTTTACGACGAGATCGCTGCTGCCAACGGAGTTGACAGCTTCGCAGGAAGGGTCGCCGCAGTACTGCTTGGATCGTCCGAAACAACATTTTACACCATTGCGGTATATTTCTCCGCCGCAAAGATCAAAAATACCCGTCACGCAATACCTGCCGCGCTTACCGCCGACCTCACCGCGTGGCTTGTCTGCGGAATGACAGTAATGCTCTATTTCAATTTCTGACGCAAAAATCCCCTCCGAAAAATTCGGAGGGGATAATTTATCGGGTATTTCAGGGATATTAGCCCTTTGTCATAGCCTCAACCTCAGCCGCGAAGTCGTCAGCCTTCTTCTCGATACCCTCGCCGCGCTCGTAACGAACGAAGCTGTCGATAGCGATGGAAGCGCCAGTTGCCTTAGCAACGGACTCAACATACTGAGCGATGTTCATGGAATCGTCCTTGAAGTACTTCTGATCGAGGAGGCAAACTTCCTCAAAGTACTTTCTCATACGACCCTCAACGATCTTATCAAGAACGTTCTCGGGCTTGGGCTTCTTGGACTCGTCATTTTCCTTCTTAACGAGGCTTGTCTGAACTGCCTTCTCCTCAGCAAGCTTCTCAGCGGAGATGCAGTTCTGGCAAACGAACTGAGCGTTAAGAGCTGTTACCTGAAGAGCAACGTTCTTACCGCAAGCGAGAACCTCCTCATTGTCAGCCTTGTCTGTGTCGAGCTTAACCATTGTACCGATTCTGCCGCCATCGTGCATATAAGGAACAAGAGTACCCTCCATCTTTGTGAAACGACGGATATTCATGTTCTCACCGATAGTAGCGATCTTCTCTGTCATATACTCAGCAACTGTCTGTGTGCCGCCTGCAACTGTGCAAGCGTTGAGAGCCTCAACGTCAGCAACGTCGTTTGCGAGAATTGTATCAGCGATCGTCTCAACGAGGTCAAGGAACTTGTCTGTCTTAGCGCAGAAGTCAGACTCGCAGTTGATCTCAACGATAACGCCGTTTGTGCCGTTTACCTTAGCCTTAACTACGCCCTCAGCAGCGATTCTGCCAGCCTTCTTGGCAGCCTTTGCAAGACCCTTTTCACGAAGGATCTTAACAGCCTCATCTCTGTTGCCGTCAGCCTCAACCAGTGCTCTCTTGCAGTCCATCATGCCGCAGCCTGTCATTTCGCGCAGCTCTGCAACGTCCTTTGCTGTAATGTTAGCCATTTTTAAAATCTCCTTTACAACTAATGTATGTTAGGTCAATTTATACGAATTACTCAGCCGCTTCCTCTGCCTCAGCCGCAACAGCCTCTGCTGTGCCCTGGTTAGCGGAGATGATAGCGTCAGCCATAGCGCCTGCGATCAGCTTAACAGCTCTGATAGCGTCGTCGTTACCGGGGATAACGTAGTCGATCTCATCGGGATCGCAGTTTGTGTCAACGATAGCTACTACGGGGATACCGAGCTTCTTAGCCTCTGCAACAGCGATCTTCTCCTTGCGGGGGTCTACGATGAAGAGAGCGCCGGGGAGCTTCTTCATGTTCTTGATACCGCCGAGGAACTTCTCAAGCTTCTCGATCTCAAGGTTGAGCTTGATAACTTCCTTCTTGGGAAGCAGATCGAATGTACCGTCTGTCTCCATTGTATGGAGCTGCTCAAGTCTTGCAATTCTTCTCTGGATCGTCTTGTAGTTTGTCATCATACCGCCGAGCCATCTAGCGTTTACGAAGTGAGCGCCAGCGCGGAGTGCCTCTTCCTTGATGGAATCAGCAGCCTGCTTCTTTGTACCAACGAAAAGAACCTCGCCGCCGTTAGCTGCAACCTCGTGAATGAAGTTGTAAGCCTCGTCAAGCTTCTTTACTGTCTTCTGCAGGTCGATGATGTAGATGCCGTTTCTCTCTGTGAAAATGTAGGGAGCCATTTTGGGGTTCCATCTTCTGGTCTGGTGACCGAAGTGTACGCCAGCTTCGAGAAGCTGCTTCATAGATACTACTGCCATGTTTGTTTTCCTCCTGAATTTGGTTAAAAATAAATTTTCCTCCACGGAAAAACACCGTACCGACGCCGTGAGAGCGCACCGAAGGCGGCTGTTTCCGTGTGCGTATTTGTGCTTATAGCACATTTACTGAAATATTATACCACAAAACAAATTATATTTCAAGTACAAATTTCCTGTCATTTGAACAAATTTCCGAAAAGCTTGTGCTTTCCGTTTGGTGAATTTGACGGACACTCGCAGGAAACGAGGATAGTATCCTCGCCTATGACCTCGATATCGCACCATTTGACGCAGATATCCTCCGTTCTGCCGAACAGCCCGAAGCACTTGGCTCTGCCGTAGATGACCAGCCTGCATATCTTTGATGTGCAGCTATCGAACTCGATATCGTCGGGGTAGCCAAGACGGCAGCCGTTCTTGACATTGATTATTTCCTTGCACCTTATATCATTGAAGCTGTATACCATATATTATCACCGCCTTGGGACAATATATGCGGGATTTTTGGCGAAAATACGGGACAAGACGGTGATTGTAGGGCGGCGTGCCCTCACGCCGCCGCTAGCGTTTAAAAAAATATAATGAGGGCTGAGAGCAGCCCGCCCTACTTTTCCGCAAGATTTATAATTGCCTTGCCTTTGCTTTTTGCATATCTATACGTTTTATATGCGCCGCCCCAATCATGATCGATGTAAGCTATCACAATATCAGCGCTATCTATCATATATCTATTACGATAAGTTATTGCAAATCTTTTCGGCTTATCCTCAATTTCAGGATATATAATATAATCATATTTATCTTTCATTGCGCATAAATGATTTTTCTGATACTCTATAGTCAGATAAGGAGTCACAAAAACAAGAGAAACATTTGAATGCATTTCCTTATACTTTTTGCAGCAGCAGTATGCAAAGCTGTCAAACTCTCCATAACCCCCTAAATATAGTTCTGCTTTCATATCTCCGATTTTCATTTCCATAAGGTCAAGCAATTGTTTTTCATATTCCTCTTTTTTAGTAAAGCTCGAATGTCCACAAAAAGTCACTATCATAATACAACGCCCTTTCTATGTAGGTATACCTACATATTATAGCACGCCGCAAAATGAAAATCAACAACATGTAGGTATACATTCTTATAATTTTCTGAAATATCAGTAAAATATAATTATGTAGGCAAAACTACAGAGTATAGGAGGTGTTATCGTGACTGTCAACAATGCTGTTGCACAGCGGATATCGAAGCTGCTTAAAGAAAAGAATATGACGCAGTACCGCCTTGAGCAGCGCTCAGGTATACAGCACGGAAGTATGCAGTGCATAATGAATGGTCGCAACAAGACCGTAACGCTCAGCACCGTGATAATGCTCGCCCGTGGTTTTGATATGGCACTGACAGAATTTCTTGATGATGACATATTCAGCTCCGAGGAACTGGAAATAGAACAGTAAAAGCTCCGATGAACACGCATCGGAGCTTTGTTATTATTTCCTGTTCCTCTGCCGTACCTTCCCTGCCACAAAGAACAGCGCGAAGATAACGAGATTTACGCACACTATGCTTGCGCCGCAGGGCGCTTCAAACGAGAACGAAATGCTCATGCCCGCGACAACGCTCACCACCGATATCACTGCCGAGCAGATAGTCACCGAGCGGAAGCTCTTGAATACCCTCATCGCGCACAGCGACGGGAAGATGATAAGGCTGGATATCAGCATACTGCCGAGCAGCTTCATGCCGACTACAATAGTCACTGCTGTGAGCAGCGCTATCAGCAGATTGTATGCTCCTGCGTTCGTGCCAGTAGCCTTTGCGAAGCTCTCGTCAAAGGTCACTGCGAAAATACGCGTATAGAACAGCACGAACACCGTCAGCACTACAGCAGCTAAGATAATGCTTATCAGTGCGTCGTCTGCGTTGACTGATACTATCGTGCCGAAAAGATAGCTTTCAAGGTCGATATTTGCCCCCGACAGCGAGTTTGCCATAACGCCTATCGCGAGCGCGCCCGTAGAGAGCATTGCGATCGCCGCGTCACCCTTTATCTTGCCGTTGTCGGAAAGGCGAAGCAGTATGAATGCCGCCACAACTACCACAGGAATAGCGACAGCCATCGGTGCGATGTTCATTACAGACGCTATCGCAAGCGCGCCGAAGCCTACGTGCGAAAGCCCGTCGCCTATCATGGAATAGCGTTTAAGCACCAGCGAAACTCCGAGCAGCGCGGCGCAAAGGCTCACCAGAACGCCGACTATCAGCATATAGGTTATCGCAGGAAACCTCGCCATTGCGGAAAACATCTCTATCATTCCTGCTCACCGCCTCTCATGAAAGCGGAGGCTTCGCTCTCGGCAAACTCCTGCTTTGTGCCGAAAAACCAGCTTCCCGAACGCAGGCAGAGGATATGGCTTGCGTACTGCATAGCCGCCGCGATATCATGTGTTACCATGATAACGGTAACTCCGCTTTTGTTGATACCCGAAATCAGGTTGTAAAGCTCCGCTGTCACCATCGGGTCAAGCCCCGAAACAGGCTCGTCCAGAAGAAGCAGCTTTTTTGTCGCGCATAAGGCTCTCGCAAGCAGTACGCGCTGCTGCTGACCGCCCGAAAGCTCACGGTAGGAGCGCTTTTTTAAGTTCCATATACCGAGCTTCATCATATTCTCCATAGCAAGCGCCTTGTCCTTTGCGCAATAGAACGGACGAAAGCCTTTCTGATTAAGACAGCCCGAAATCACCACCTCCCCGACATTTGCGGGAAAGTCCTTTTGCGCGCTTGTCTGCTGCGGAAGATAGCCTATCTCGTTGCGGCGAAGTCCGTCACCGAACTCGATACCGCCGCCCGAGGGCTTTTTCAGCGATAAAAGCGCCTTGATAAGCGTACTCTTGCCGCTGCCGTTCTCACCGACGATACAAAGATAATCGCCTGCGTTTACCTCAAAGCTCATTTTGTCTATCACCGTCATATTCTCATACGACAGCGTTATCTCATTAGTCTTTATAAGTGCCATTTTATCCTCATGAAAGTATTTCTTTTAATGTGTCGTAATTTCTCTGCATAAGCGAGACGTATGTTTCGCCTGCGCTGAAATCATCTGCGGTTATGTTGTGACAGGTGTGGAACTCGAAAACTTCAAGCCCCGCCTCGGCAGCTAAGGTCTGCGCTATCTCGCGGTTGGAAAGCTCGATACAGAACACCGCAGGCACAACGTCCTCGCCTTTCAGTTTGTCGCTAAGAAAGGTCATGGTCTTTATTGACGGCTCGGTATTGCTGCCGCAGCCCGGGAATGCCGCGTAGTAATTCAAGTCGTACGCCTCGAAGAAATACAGCAGCGGAAAGCGGTCACCGAACACAAAGCAACGCTCCTCGCCCTCCAAAAGCTGCTCAAAGCTCTTATCAAGCTCCGCAATACGGGATATATAATCAACAGCAGAAAGCTCATACTGCGCCGCGTTATCAGGAGATATCACGCAAGCCTCTTCCGCTATCGCTTCAACTATCTTTTCGGCATTTTCGGGCGAGGTCCAGATGTGCTCATCATATTCCTCTTCCTCATGCTCGTGATCATCTTCATGCCCGTACTGCATTCCCTCGACAAGCTCCTCCTCGCGAAGCTCCACAACGTCCATCATACGAAGTGTTTTCACATCGGGCGCACCGTCAAGGATATCTATAACCCACTGGTCGCTCTCGCCGCCGTTGTAGATGAACAGGTCGCACTCGCTTATGGTCAGCGCGTCCTTAGCGGACGGGTCGTAGGAATGGCTCTCCATGCCGGGCTTCAGCAGCAGAGTTACCTCTGCCGTATCTCCGAATACCTGACGTGCAAAGTCGTAGGCAGGATATATCGTAGTTACCACGCTGAGCTTGTCACCGCTGTCGTCACTCGCGCCCGAGCAGCCTGTAAAGCCGCACATCACAGCCGCAGCCGTCAGTATTGCAATTATCTTTCTCATCTCTGTTCCTCGCTTCTTTTGTTCTCGCAGTTGCCGCAAAGTCCGTAGATCACAGTCTTGCCAATATCTACGCTGAAATTGTGGCTGCTTTCTATATGCTTTTTCATGTCCGCCAAAAAGCCGCAATCCATGTGGATAAGCTGTCCGCAGTCCTCGCATTTCAAGTGGAAATGGCTGTTGCAGCTCTCACCCTCGTTAAGCTGGTAGGACGCTCCCGCGCCGTCACCCGTGTAGCGCTTCAGCACGCCTTGGTTTGCAAGCTTCGACAGAGTTCGGTAGACGGTAGCCTCGCCTACGGTTATCTCGCCGCTGCGTATAAGCTCCTTTGCGGTGAAGCAGCCCTCTCTGTGCCGCGAGAAAAATTCAACTATCTCGTCGCGCTGCTTTGTGTTGTAGCTTACTTTATCCACTGTCGCTGCCTCCTCATAATTGATTTTGATTGTCACTATCAATTTGCTATTATATCACATCGTCAATGAAAAATCAATAGGAAAACGCAAAAAATCCCGAAACGCAGTGTTTCGGGATAAGTTTTTATGTGGTTGGGCATACCGCCCAAATGGGGACAGGAAAACAAATATGAAATGAATAGATAAAAGATCATTCGATCGTTCCATTATACACACCATTCAGATACTCGTAAAAATTATCAGCAACAGGTCTGAATAATTTCAGAAGCTCCTCTTTGGGTATATTTTTACCTTTTTGTTCAAAATCAAACATCATATTAAAGAAAAGCTCATGGTCGATCTCAACAATGCTACATTTTTCCTCGTCGGGCATATTGCTTAGGTCAATACAACGAATAAAGTAGTTATCACCATCCCAGCCAAAGGGTAAATAAGCGCTATTCACCAGGTGATGATTGTAAGAATGTACAAGGTTATAAAGCGGATTTCTGATATCATTACAACCAATAGCAGTATTAAATCTATGATGATAAACAGAGAAAAATGCTTTTATACATTCAGGAAGCTTTACGCCGATTTTTTCTTCATAAGCAGAAAAATCGCTTTCTTTAACTACAGATGGATACAATCTCCAAATGTTCCATTCTTCATTGGGGTCTGCACCCTCCTCAAGCATTTCAGAGGGAATATCAACGCCCATAACACAAACAACATCTATAGACCTTATTTTGTCATAGTATCTTTCAAAAAAGTCTTTCATAAAGGCTCTGTTTTCTTCAATAGTCATCGCATAATCCTCCATTGTATAACAATCATACGTTCAGCGAAGCAGCAGATGGTACTTTATCGTTCGTCTGTCAGAAATTTCTGCCGTTCCAGCCCCAGTCGTCGGTAGCCGAATACTTGACATATATCTTGTCCGCGGGAACTCCGAGTACCTCACCGTAGATGCGGCATATCTCGCCTGTAAGCTTGCTGTAGGACGCAGAGGACGCGCCGCCGAACAGGCTCACCTCAACAAACGCGATCTTTTCGCTCTTTTCACCCTTGAAATACATGGAGCAGTTCTGCTCAAAGCCGAGCATGAGCCAGCCCTCGCTCTTTCCTACGAGAGAGATAGCCTCACCGAGAGCGGATTTTATGGCAGCCTCCTGCTCGGGTGTTATGGAAGCGGAATATTTTGTGTTGATATAAGGCATGATGTTTCTCCTTTTCAGGCAGCCTCAGAGCTGCGCTGTCTGTTGTCGTAGTCCTTTGTTTCCTTCGCTGTAACGCCCGAAAGCATTATCAGCGCAAACATATTAGGTATAGCCATAAGGGAATTTACGATGTCCGCAATAGTCCATACAGCTTCAACAGTCATGTAAGGACCTATCGCAATGGCTGCGATATATACCCAGCGGAATATCTTTGTAACTATCGGCTTTGAGCCTACAAGATAAGCAAGGCAGCGCTCGGAATAGTAGTTCCAGCCGAGGATAGTGGTGAAAGCAAAGAATACCAGACATATCATAAGGATAAATGCAGGTATCTCGGGCGGCAGGAACGAAAGTCCGTTCCGAAATGCATCAGTGGTGATCTCAACACCCTGCAAGCCCTTCTCATGACTTCCGCAGACAAGGATAGTAAGTCCTGTCATAGTGCAGATAACGATAGTGTCGATAAAAGTACCTGTCATGGTCACAAGTCCCTGACGCGCAGCGTCATTGGTCTTAGCTGCCGCAGACGCGATTGGCGCAGAGCCAAGACCTGCCTCATTGGAGAATATACCGCGCTTTATGCCCTGCTGCATTGCAATGAAGATGCCGCCAAGCGCACCGCCGCCGACAGCCTCAAAGCTGAATGCACTGGTAAATACAGAAGCGATAGCCTCAGGTATTTTTGTGATATTGCAGCCGAGGATAGTGACCGCACACACTACGTAAAGTATCGCCATGAACGGAACTACCACCTGCGAAATGGAGGAGATACGCTGAATACCGCCGATGATAACAAGCGCCGCACCAACTGTGATGACCGCACCCGCGATTATAGTCGCAAGCGAAAAGTCGCCCCAAGGAAGAGTTACCATGTCACTGTTGAAAAAGCCGTCAACTGCGCTGCTTATGCTGTTTATCTGCGAAAATGTACCGATACCGAACAGACCTACAAACACGCCAAACACCGCAAACACCTTTGCAAGCCACTTCCAGCGACTGCCCATGCCGTTTTCGATGTAGTAGAACGGACCGCCGAGCTTGTTGCCGTTTCGGTCAGTCACTCGGTATTTGATAGCAAGCAGACCCTCTGCATATTTAGTCGCCATGCCGAAGATAGCTGCAAGCTCCATCCAGAACAAGGCACCGGGACCGCCTACCGAAATAGCCAGCGCAACACCAACGATGTTGCCCGTGCCGATAGTAGCGGAAAGCGCGGTACAGAGCGCACCGAAGCTGCTTACGTCGCCGTCGCCGCCCTCCTCGTTCTTTACCATATATTTAAGTGAGCGTCCCAATCTGCGGAACTGCACACCTCTTGTGCGGATAGTAAGGAAAATTCCGCCGAAAAGTATCAGCACCATCAGCGGAATTGCAATAACTCCGTCAATGGACGAAAGCACGTCCATTATAGAGAACTGCTTTGTTTCGACAGCCTCCGCCGCCGTTGCGATCATGTTTAGTGTTGTCATCATTTACTCCGTTTTTTATTTCTGTATTGATTCAAGCACCAGAAGCTTGCAGGACACGCACTCCTCGCCGTTAAAGCTGCACTCTATTGCCACAGCTTCCTTTGTGATGCCTGCATCCACCCTGTAGGCGGTGTAGTCCGCAGGGTTTATGTCAGGATAGAAATTCACATACGCGCCGCTATCTATTTCGCTTTGCGCCATGGAACAGAGCTTTTCCACGGTCATAAGCTCTCCGTCAAGCTGCAACACAGTAAGCTTTCTGTACTCCTCTGACATCTCCTCCGCAAAGCAGCAGCCGTCATATGCTGACAGATATTCCGAATAGCTGCTGTCGGAACGCACTCCGCGATAGAAAGACACCTTTTCGTTAGGCTCGCCAAAGCCCGTTGTAAGGTAGACCTTGGTGTTGCTGCTCTCATCCTCTGTTGCCAAAACATTCGCAAGCAGTATCTTTGACGGTTCTTCCGCGTCAAAGCCGAATATGCTTTCAAGCACCGCGTAACGCTCTCCCAGAGCACCCTTCAGCTCCTCATCCTGCGCCGTGATGTCAACGGTGATACCGTCAACCGTCACAGCCTGAAGGCCAGCGTCCGCCTCTATCATTGACTGTGCCGCACACGCCGTACACATCAACGCAAACACTGCCGCACAAACAATACATATTATTCTCTTCATGTAATCCTCCAATCGATAGGCTCTATCCCGTTTCTCTGAAGAAACTCATTTGCCTTTGAGAAATGCCTGCACCCGAAAAAACCGTTGTACGCCGACAGCGGGCTCGGGTGAGCGCACTGCAATACAAGATGTGCGCGGTTGGTTACAAGCTTTGCCTTTGCGCGTGCGTTGCCGCCCCAGAGTATGAAAACTATCGGCTGCTGCCGCTCGTTCAGAAGCTCTATCACGCGGTCGGTGAGTATCTCCCAGCCCTGTCCGCGGTGGCTGTTAGCCTGACCCTCGCGCACTGTGAGCGCTGTGTTCAGCAGCAGCACACCGTTTTTCGCCCACGAGGTAAGCTCGCCGTGAGTGGGCGGCTGTATGCCGAGGTCTGCGTTAAGCTCCTTGAATATGTTCTGAAGTGACGGCGGAGGCTGTACTCCTTTTTTCACAGAAAAGCACAATCCGTGCGCCTGACCCATTCCGTGATACGGGTCCTGACCGAGGATAACCGCCTTGACGTCGCTGTACGAAGTGTACCGAAGCGCGTTGAAGATGTCGTTCATCGGCGGAAATATATTTCGGCTGCCATATTCAGCCTTAAGGAACTCGCGCAGGCGCAGGTAGTAGTCCTTTCTGAACTCGTCGCTGAGCAGCTCGTCCCATTCGTTGCCTATGTTTACCATTATATCACTTCTTCTTTTTCTTGTAATGTGGATTTTTAGTTCTCTTGGGCTTTACAGAAAAGCCGAAGCTGCCTATCTTCTTGCCCAATGCGAAATATGTTCCGTGAGCGTAAGCCATAAGCCCTGCCTTTTCTATCATCAGTCTGCCCTTTTCGTCGATAAGGTGCTCAGCGATGTTTACAGAAGCTATCTCGGCAATGAACATATCGTGGCTGCCCTGAGGGAGCACGTCGGTCACCTTACATTCAAGCGAGATAGGACACTGCTCTATCTGCGGCGCGGAAACTATGTTGCTCTTCTGAGGGGTAAGGCGCTGCTTTGCAAGCTTATCCTCGTTCTTGCCGCTCTTTATTCCGCAGTAATCCACCTGACGCACGAAGCCTGAGGGCATCATATTTATTACGAACTCGCCGCTTTCCTTAATAATATTGTAGCTGTTGCGGCTGGGTCTTACCGATATGTAGGTCTTGGGCGGATCGGAATTGATTATTCCCGTCCATGCAATAGTTATGGCAGCAGGCTTTTCCACTGTACCGCAGGAAACCAGCACCGCAGGCACAGGAGCAAGCAGCGTGCCGCCCTTCCATTGAACTTTTTCCATAATATTTTCCTTTCAAAGCTAGCTTTGCTTATATTTTCACAAACGACCAATTCATTATATCATATTACGGATTTTTTTGCAAGTGGCAAAACCGCGCTTTTCCTTGACACGAAATGTAAATTCTGATATAATAAAAGCATGATCAAAGCAACTCGGTAAGCGGCAGTATGCCGCAAACGTCAGATACACCATGAAAAGGAGGAACAATATGAAACTGAAAAACAGATTGTTCGCTGCTGTTACGGCGGCTGTGCTTTCCACAAGCGTTTTCAGCCAGCCTGTTCAGCAGTTCATCGGAGCAAACATAACCGCCGAAGCCGCAACTACTGTTGCTACCCCTACCGCTTCGCGCAAATCGGCTTCGTATTACTGCTCGGGAACGCTGAAGGTAACGCTCTCCTGCGCTACCTCGGGAGCAACGATATACTACAGCACAGACGGCGGAAGCACCTACAAGCAATACACAAAGCCTCTTTACTTCGCAAAGAACGGCACTATCAAGTTCTATGCCAAAAAGGACGGCGTCAAGAGCGCTGTTGCAACTCGCACCTATAAGCTCGTCCCGAAGTTCACCGTAAGTCTTGCTTCGGGTACATACGATGACGCTAAAAAGGTGTATATCTCCACCCCTGTTTCAGGCGCGAAGTTCTACTACACGCTGGACGGCAGCACTCCTACCACCTCGTCCACGCTCTACACTGCGCAGGGCATTACGATCGACAAGACCTCAACGCTGAAGATACGAACCTACAAAAGCGGCTGGTCGGCTGTTATCAGCACAAGGAATTACACTATCGACAAAGAAGAACCGCTTTCTTCGCTGATCGAGGGCGAAAGTATCCTTGAAAATTACACGGCAAAATACGGCTACAACTCCCTTACCGACAAACAGAAACAGGTCTACGCAGCTATATACGAGGGTGTTGAAAATCATTCATCTACAATCGACGTGCGAAGCTATGAGGCAACGCTTGACGATATCGACAAAGCTTTCTTTGCAATGGATTATGAAAATCCGCAGTTCTTCTGGCTTAAGAGCGGATACAGCTACTCCAGCTACGGCAACACTATTTATTATGTAAAGCCCAAGTACGGCAGGACTGCAGCAGAAGCCGCAAAGATACTTCCTGTTCTCGAAGCCGCCGCCAAGAAGATCGGTGACGAAGCACTGCAACAAGAAACACTGTTTGAATGCGTAAAATACATTCACGACTCAATAGTAAACAACTCTGAATATGTTCTGAACGGCGGCGAATACATACGCGATGCAGACGGTGCGCTCATAAACGGTCAGGCGCTCTGCGAGGGCTATGCAAAGGCATTCGCTTATATCTGCCAGTCCATCGGTATCGAAGCAATATGCGTAAGCGGCACCGCAAACGGCGGCTCTCATATGTGGAATCTCATCAAGCTTGACGGCAGTTGGTATCACATGGACGTTACCTTTGACGACCCCATCAGTGACGAGCCGATGTGCGAATACACATACTTCTGTCTTACCACCGCAGGCATAACCAAGGATCATGTGATCTCGGGCAATCCATACACCGTTCCCACCTGTACAGCCACAAAATACAACTACTACAAGGCAAGCGGAATAAGCATTTACTCCAATGCAAACACAGCTTATATGGCACTTATCACGCAAGCAACAAAGAATTATAATAACGGCGAGCTGTATACCTCCATCACCTGCACAGAGGATTGCGTTGATGAGCTTTACGCGCTGATAAAATCTAAAGGCAGCGCGGTGTATACCGACCTCAGATCCTACGGCTGCTCACCCTCGGGCGTCAAGTACGGCTACAGCGGCACTAAATTCTATCTACAGCTTTCATAACAGAATACAAGATACTCCCGAAAAGCTTGCTTTTCGGGAGTAATTCTATGTGAAAGCATTTAATGCAAACAAAAACTCCCCCTGTTCAGGGGGAGTTTCTTTTTAATTCAATTAAGAATTACAGCTCAGCGAAGTACTTGATTGTTCTTACCATCTGAGATGTGTAGGAGTTCTCGTTGTCGTACCAGGAAACTACCTGTACCTCGTAGAGGTCGTCAGCGATCTTAGCAACCATTGTCTGTGTTGCATCGAACAGAGAACCGTATGTCATACCGATAACGTCGGAAGAAACGATCTGATCCTCGTTGTAGCCGTAGGAAGCAGAAGCAGCAGCCTTCATAGCAGCGTTGATGCCTTCCTTAGTTACGTCAGCACCCTTAACAACTGCTGTCAGGATTGTTGTGGAGCCTGTGGGAACAGGAACACGCTGTGCAGAACCGATCAGCTTGCCGTTCAGCTCAGGAATTACAAGACCGATAGCCTTAGCAGCACCTGTGGAGTTGGGAACGATGTTAGCAGCGCCTGCGCGAGCTCTTCTCAGGTCACCCTTTCTGTGAGGACCGTCGAGGATCATCTGGTCGCCTGTGTAAGCGTGGATCGTGCTCATGATACCGGACTGGATAGGAGCATAATCGTTGAGTGCCTTAGCCATGGGAGCGAGGCAGTTTGTTGTGCAGGAAGCAGCAGAAATGATTGTGTCGTCCTTTGTGAGTGTGTTCTCGTTTACGGAGAATACGATTGTGGGGAGGTCGTTGCCTGCGGGAGCAGAGATAACAACCTTCTTAGCACCTGCATCGATGTGAGCCTGTGCCTTGTCCTTGGAGCAGTAGAAACCTGTGCACTCCAGAACTACATCAACGCCGATCTCGCCCCAGGGGAGCTCAGCAGCGTTAGCCTTAGCATAGATCTTAAGGGTCTTGCCGTCAACTGTGATTGTACCAGCCTCATCATCAGCGGATACAGTGTGAACGTTCTCGCCCATCTTACCGCAGTAGCCGCCCTGAGCGGTATCATACTTGAGAAGGTGAGCCAGCATAGAGGGCTTTGTAAGGTCGTTGATAGCTACTACATCGTAACCCTCAGCACCGAACATCTGTCTGAACGCAAGGCGTCCGATACGGCCGAAACCATTGATTGCAACTTTAACTGCCATTGGAATATTCCTCCTGAATTTTCCGGACACGGGAGCGACCCGTTATCCTAATAATATTTTGATATATATCATATCACAATTATTATACTAAAAAATTCTGATTTAATCAAGATGTTTGTCTAAAAATTATCAGAAAAGATAGTAAAAATCTAGCTGTTGATTTTGTGCATCATGCACAATGTATCTGTTTTAATAATGTGCATAAACTCTAAAACGGACCGCCGTTTTTTATCTGCTCATAGCGCTTTACAAACCATATCGCACTGCGGTCAGCCACCTCGAAGCTGCGGTGATTGAGGTACTGGAGGCAGCCTGCGTCGGTGGTAAACTCGAATGTCAGCTTGTAGGAATAAAGCGCCTGTGCGTCGTAGCCGTACTGCTTGTTCACCTTATTGCTGCCGTATTTTCCGTCACCCATCAGCGCGTGTCCGATATATGCAAAGTGCGCTCGTATCTGATGAGTTCTGCCCGTCAGCAGGTCTACCTCCACAAGGCTCTGCGAGCCGATACTGTCAAGCACGCGGTATTTCGTTTTTATGGTGCGGTTTTCGGAAGTTTTTCTATCCGAAACCACTACCCTGTTTTCATCTGAGAGCTTTTGCAGATAGGCGGTAAGCGTTGCCGAAGAACGCTCGGGTCTGCCCCCGACGACGCAAAGATACAGCTTCACAAGCTCCCTGTCGCGTATCTTCTGATTAAGCACACGCAGGCTCTCTGCGTTCTTTGCGGCAATCACGATGCCGCCCGTGTTGCGGTCTATGCGGTTGCAAAGCGCGGGAGCAAAGCTCTGCTCCTCCTCAGGGATATACTCACCCTTTTTCCACAGATAGCACTTTATGCGGTTTATCAGCGTATCCGAGGTATTGTCATTGTCCTCGTGGACTACCATACCCACAGGCTTGTCGCAAAGAAGGATATTTTCGTCCTCATAGATGATCTCAAGCTCGGACGGCGCTGTGCGGAAATCACTCTCCCTTTCACCGCCCTTTGAAAGCAGCTCATCGCTGAGATAAAAGCGGAATATATCGCCCTCGGAAAGCTTTACATTAGGCTCGGTCTTAGCACCGTTAAGCTTGATACGCTTTTTGCGCATAAGCTTGCAAATAAGCGGCAGCGTGAGATTCGGATAAGCCTTTGAAAGAAAACGATCCGCCCTTTGACCTGCGTCGTTTTTTGTAACGGTAATTTCAGTCATATCAGATTCCTTTCGGAGAAAGTTCGGTCACTATTAAAGTATATCATACTCCGTACGGTTTTGCAACCGAATTTATTTACGATAGTTGACAAGTGTAAAGAAATAAGATATAATAATCTTGTCACTATTATACTTTATGAAAGGAATCAAAAACAATGGCTGACAAGAAAAAGAAATCCATTTTTACCGAGTTCAAGGAATTTATCTCCAAGGGTAATGTTCTTGATATGGCTGTCGGCGTTATCATCGGCGGCGCGTTTACAAAGATCGTAAACAGCGTTGTATCCGATCTTATCATGCCCGCCCTCGGTCTGCTCACAGGCAACATCGACTTTGCAGAGCTTAAGGTAGTGCTCAATCCCGCTACATACGCAGAGGACGGCGTTACCGTTGTAACAGAGGAGCTTGCTATCAGATACGGCGTGTTCCTTGACGCTCTCATCAATTTCCTGCTGATCGCTGTATGCGTATTTGCAGTTGTTAAGATCATCGGCACAATGAGAGCAAAGGCTGAAAAGCTCAGAAAGAAGAAGGAAACCGAAGAGCCCAAGCCCGAGCCTAAGCCCGATCCTCAGATCGTTCTCCTCACCGAGATCCGCGATCTGCTGAAGAAGGAAGAGGAAGTAACGGAATAATTCCGATACATAAAACGCAGCCCGAGAGATCGGGCTGTTTTTATATGCGCAGGGGCGGAATCCATTTCCGCCCGTTGTTATAAAAAAAGAAATGCAAGCCTCAATGCAATTGCACAAAGGCTTGCGTAAGAAAAAGGAAACACAAAAAGTGACTGAAAGCTAAATTACTTTGCGAGAGCCTCACCGAGCGCCTTGCACTTAGCCAGCGCGTCTGCATCGGGAGCTTCGTTTGCAATAACGCCCTCGCCGCCTACTACCTCTGCGCCTGCTGCCTTGCAGCGCTCGCACCAATCTCTCATCCACTGACCGTCGCCCCAGCCGTAAGAGCCGAAAAGCCCAATGGTCTTGCCGGAAAGCTTGCCCTCAACGCCTGCGAAGAAAGGCTCAAATTCAGATTCTTCAAGTACCTCATCGCCCATAGAAGGACAGCCGAAAGCAATCCTGTCGTAATCTGCGACATCGCCGTTAAAGTCTGCCACCGCGAAAAGCTCTGCGCCTGCACCCTCTGCGACAGCCTTTGCCATCTCCTCGGTGTTGCCTGTTCCGCTCCAGTAAATAACTGCTGTTTTCATAGTTGTTTTCTCCTTTGTTTATGATATTCTGAGCGCGCGGCAGATATCCTGTCCCTCGCTCAGCTTATTACACAGGAATTTCCTGCATTTGTTATAGTTGTCAAAGGTGCGCTTAGCCTTTTCGGCATCTCCATACACCTTCCAGTAGCCGCACAGCTTGAAATTATTGCCGTTGTTCTCGATAAAGCCGATAACGTCCTCAACGGGATAGTCAAGGAATATGCCTATCTCATGAGGAAAACCGTTTTCCTCGCGGATACGCTCGCTCAAGTGAGCAAGGCATTCGTTGCTCGTCATATCGTCAGTGTAACCGCAGCCTCTCAGCACTTCCCTGCACTCCTCGCGTGCTAGCCTGTCAGCAAGCTTTTGCTCGTTGTACACCAGCAGCAGCACACGCTTTCCGCACTCGCACATGGTCTTGATCTTCAGCCCTCTTGCAGCGGCACGACCGTTAAAGCGCTCTGCATTTGCTGCAATGTCAAACTCTCCCTTGTACAGCGACATAAGGCTGGCACACTTTATCCCAAGCAGCGAGGGTGCTGTGTGAAATGCAAGCTTTTGTTCAAAGCTGCAATATTCATTATTGCACATATTGTTCTCCATTTCTCTTGGTTAGTTTTTCCTAACCAAGCTGTAAAACGCCTCACAGGCTTTAGTTTGTCCGCGCCGCTTCAAACGATACAAGTTAGTTTTCTCTAACCGACGCCTTAAAAAACACACCGTTATCTTACGGCGTACTGATCGAGAACTGTTTTCAGCGCGTTTGCACTTGCGTTATGCACTCTCACAACGGGAATGTCAAACTTTTCCGAGCGCTGATTAACGCTGTTTACCATTTTATGCGAACAGGTGTTGGTAAACACCACCATCAGGTCGGGATTTCCAAGCTTGCTGTCAAAATCCGCAGGCATCTGTGTAAAGACCTTTGCCTTGCAGCTATACGACTTACATATCTCTTTATATCTGGTCGCCATGCGGTCATTGCCGCCGACTACAACTACGCTCATAAAGTTGCTCCTTTCTTTTGGGTTAGCCTATCCTAACCACATATATAATAACATACTTTTGAGCGGTTGTCAATACTTTTTTAAAAAAATCCTGCCCCTGCGGTAAATTTTCCGCAGGGGCATTTATCTTTATCCCAATTATCAGCCAAGATCGTTTACGATGCCGCAGAAAAGCACCATATCATCGCTGTTTTCTATCACGAAAATAAACGGTCTGTCAAGCTTGAATTCGATGACAGGGTATTCCTCCCGCATTGCCGCGGCGCAATAGTCCATTACGATGAACGAAGCCGCCGAAACACCCTTTTCGTCCACCGCAACGCGAACCGCGTTGTTGACCTCGCCAATGAAAATACCGTCACCGTCGCACAGCGGCGAGAAGTCCGCCTCGTCCATATCAAAAATATCCGTAATCCCAAGCTGCTTCATACCGTCTATAAGGTCGCACTGCGAGGTAATGTCGAACTTCGGCATGGAAAAACGCATATCACAGCTCAGCGATGTATCCTTGACGCCGCCGTACAGGAACTCATACAGCGCACCGTTTTCGATAAGCTGCTCGGGTGTTGTTCCCTCGTCAGGCAGGATAAACCACATCTTGTCGCCGTCCTCAATGTTTAGGTGCGCTGCAATGTAGCCGTCACCCTTGCGGTAGGTGTACATATCGTTGCTGAAGTTCATGAACTCCGCCTGCTGCTCCTCACCGTCAGTGGTGGTGAATATGCCGTCGGTGTTTCTATCCGCGTTGAACTCGTCATACCACTGCGCCTTGTAGTAAACAGCAGACGCAAGCCCGAACACCGTTGCTGCGTCAAACTCCACATTTGCCGCCTCGTCCGTCAGAAGTCCGCCCGTCTGCTCGTTAAGCCATGACTGCAACAGCTTATTGTAATCACTGCTGCCCATCTCGCCCGTGAAAGCCGAAGCATAATAATAGTCCACAAGCGGCTGCAGCGCTTCGGTGTTATAGCTCATGGAATTGCTCAGCCACATGGAATTTGCAAGCAGCGTTTCGTTCAGCGCACTGTTATTGTAGCAGCTTTTCCAAAGTCCCAAAGCACAGTTGCGAAGCTCCTCAATGCTCTCCACACCAAGCACGTCAAATATCTGCTGTCTGCTCTCGCCGTCAGCAGTTTCAGCCACCATCGCAAGCGCCATATAGGCATTTACAGGAGAAAACGCAATATTCTCGCCCTCGTGACCCGAAAGGAAGGTCTTCATGGTATCCGAAAAGTATTCATCGGGAATGGATTTTGCATATTTCACTTCGGCAGTGAAACTCTTATACTCCTCGCGGTATGCAGTCCAATCATTGTAGTACTCGTCAAAATCGCTGTAATCCTCGTACAGCGGCTCGCGCAGGTCGGGATATTCAGCTTTTACAAGGCTCATTTCTTCCACATAATGGTTATTGCCCTCCGATGTTGTAAGACCGCCTCTGCCTACCGTCAGCACCACCGCCGCAATAGCAGCGCACGCCGCCACCGAGCCTAACGCAATCCACAGCGGCTTTCTGCTCTTTTTCTTTTCGTTACGCATTTTGTCAGCCTCCTCTATGATGTCGTCATCTATCATTCCGATAGCGTCACTGAGCTTTTCAGGCTTCATATCTCAAATCCCTCGCTTTCAAGGTGCTGCTTAAGCCCCTGTCTTATACGATGCAGCTTACTTTTAACGCTGCTCTCGCTCTCTCCGAGCCTTATACAGATATCCTTTATCGGCTCGCAGAAATAGTATCTCCACACGAATACCGTGCGCTTTTCCTTTGAGATACTGCGAAGATAAGTGCTTATGGCTTTAGCAAGCTCCATGGTTTCGTAGTCCTCGGCAGGGTCATCGCCGCCCGTGCAGTCGCAAAGCTCGTCAAGCGAGAGCTGATACTCACTGCCGCCGCGCTTTCCGCGCGTTTTTGTGCGCAGCTTGTCTATTGAAAGCCGGCGCGTTATCTTTCCGAGAAAAGTCGATAGCAGGCTCGGCTTGTGCGGCGGTATGGCATTCCATGCTTTCAGATATGTATCATTCACCGCCTCCTGACCGTCCTCGGTGTTATTAAGGACATTCGTCGCTATCTTCATGAGATAACCGCGATATTTCCTGTCGGTCGCGGTGAGAGCAGCCTCATCTCTTTGCCAGAACAGCTCAACGATCTCGATATCGTTCAAGCTACCACCCCTTTCCATTTGCCTTTCATAAATAATACCGACAAAAAAGCACTTTGGTTGCATTTATTTCAAAAAAACGCAAAAACCCGAGGGATAGCCTCGGGTGCGGATATTCAGTTTTTCACAGGCTCGGAAATACTCTCTACGGTATAGCCGAGTTCAATGATAGTTTTTCTGATCACAAGCGCGGTAAGCGGTTCGGCGGAACGTATTTCGGCAATGCCCGTCTTGTGATCGACCTTGGTACTCACCCCGTCCATTCTGTTGAAACCGTTTTCGATACGCACTGCACACTTTTCGCAGGTCATACCGCCGATCTTCACAGTCACCAAGCGCTGAAACTCACCTTGCTTCGGCGCTATACGCTCCTCCTTATCGCCTGCTGTACCGCAGCAGCCCTTTGAAAGCTTTTTGCCGTAGCTCACCAAAGCCAGCGTGCATACTGCAACGATAACCGCGACCAGTATCGCTGTGCCCAACCACTCAGGCATAATGCACCTCCGCTTTATTCCTTAGGCTCATCATTGTGACAGCCGCCATGGCAAAGCCCCGCATTGGGGCAGCAGTTGCAGGCTCCGCCGCAGGAGGACTTGCCCTTTTTCTTGTCCGAGATGAGCTTCCATGTAAGCAGAAGGAGCAATGCAAGCACCACAAGTCCAACAACTATAGAACCGATGTTATTTACAATAAAATCTATCACAGAAGCACCTCCCTGTATACTTTTGCAGCAGACCGCATAAGCAGCCTGCTGCAAAAAGACATGAAATTGATATTACTTAACTCTAACGCTCTTTGTAAGCTTTGTGCTCTCCTTGTAGGGCTTGAACAACTGGAAGCAGATAGCTGCCAGTACAAGCACTGCAAAGATCAGACCGATAACGTTCAGACCACCGGTGAAGATAGAACCGATCTGGAATACGATCAGAGAGATCGCATAAGCAAATACACACTGGTATGTGATAGCGAACGCTGTCCACTTTGCGTTGTTCATTTCTCTGCGCATAGCGCCCATTGCTGCGAAGCAGGGTGCGCACAGCAGGTTGAAGACGAGGAAGCTGTAGCCTGCAAGCTGGGACATACCCATGAAGTCGAGTACGCCGAATACTGCAACGACCTCTTCCTTAGCAACAAGACCCATAACCGTTGCAACAGCAGCCATAGGCTCGCCGAAGCCGAGAGGTGCAAACAGCCAGCAGATAGCGTTGCCGATCATGCCGAGTACGCTGTCGGAAAGCTCCATCTCAGTGCTGAAGCCAAATCCGCCGTCGGGAAGTGTACCGAACACGCTGCCTGCCCAGATGATAACAGAGGAGAGCAGAATGATCGTGCCTGCCTTCTTGATGAAGGACCAGCCGCGCTCCCACATGGAGCGGAGAACAGTGCCTACTGTAGGCAGGTGGTAAGCAGGAAGCTCCATTACGAAGGGAGCGGGATCGCCTGCAAACATCTTTGTCTTCTTCAGCATGATACCGCTGATGATGATAGCTGCACAGCCAACGAAGAATGCACTGGGAGCTACCCACCACTCGTTGCCGAACAGTGCGCCTGCGATAAGTGCGATGATAGGCATCTTAGCGCCGCAGGGGATAAATGTTGTTGTCATGATGGTCATACGGCGGTCACGCTCGTTTTCGATAGTACGCGACGCCATGATACCGGGAACGCCGCAGCCCATACCAACCAGCATAGGAATGAAGCTCTTACCCGAAAGACCGAACTTTCTGAAGATTCTGTCCATTACGAACGCAACACGCGCCATGTAACCGCAGGACTCCAGGAAGCCGAGCAGAATGAACAGTACAAGGATCTGGGGAACGAAGCCGAGAACTCCGCCTACACCTGCAACGATACCGTCAAGGATAAGGCTCTTCAGCCAGTCAACGCAGCCGATAGCGTCAAGACCGCTCTCAACAAGAACAGGAACGCCGGGCACCCATACGCCGTAAGCGTCGGGAGAAGGCATATCCTCGCTCTCCATAGCCTCGTCGACAAGCGCACCTACATCGTAGCCTGCCTCAGCCATAGCATCGCCGTAGCTGCCGTAAGCTTCCTCGAAGCCGCCGAAGTCAGCTTCCTCGACTGCGCCGAGAACATCTTCTGCGCCGATGACCTCTGCGTCAACCGCAGACTGTACGAGAACTGTAAGTTCCTCAGAGAATACATTCTCCTCTGCGTAAGCCGAAACAGCATCTTCATACTCACTCGCACCGATATTGAACAGGTGGAAGCCGTCGCCGAACAGACCGTCGTTTGTCCAGTCTGTTACCCATGTACCTACTGTTGTAACAGCGATATAGTAAACAAGGAACATAACCGCTGCGAAGATAGGCAGCGCAAGGATACGGTTTGTAACGATCTTGTCGATCTTATCGGAAAGAGTAAGACCGCCCTTGTTCTTTTTCTTATAGCAGCCCTTAAGGATATTTGCTATGTAGATGTAGCGCTCATTTGTGATGATGCTCTCGCTGTCATCGTCCATTTCCTTTTCAGCGGCTTCGATATCCTGCTCGATGTGCTGCAGCTTTTCGGCAGGAACATTGAGGATCTCAAGCACCTTTTCATCGCGCTCGAAGATCTTGATAGCGTACCATCTCTGCTGCTCCTCAGGAATCTCGTGAAGGAAAGCCTCCTCGATATGAGCGATAGCGTGCTCTACAGCACCGCTGAAATTGTGCTGAGGAACCATCTTCTTGCCGCTCTTTGCAGCCACAACAGCCTTATCTGCTGCCTCAGTGATGCCTGTGCCCTTCAGCGCGGATATCTCACATACTGTGCAGCCAAGCTCCTTGCCGAGCTGCTCTGTATCGATCTTGTCGCCTGTTTTCTTAACGATATCCATCATATTGACAGCCACAACAACGGGAATACCCAGCTCTACAAGCTGTGTTGTGAGGTACAGGTTTCTTTCGAGGTTTGTACCGTCAACGATGTTGAGGATAGCGTCGGGACGCTCGCCTACGAGGTAATTTCTTGCTACTACCTCCTCAAGAGTGTAGGGGGACAGCGAATAGATACCGGGAAGGTCTGTAATAACCACTTCCTTGTTACCCTTAAGCTTACCCTCTTTCTTTTCAACAGTTACGCCGGGCCAGTTACCAACATACTGGTTTGAGCCTGTCAGCGCGTTGAACAGCGTGGTTTTGCCGCAGTTAGGATTACCTGCGAGCGCTATTCTGATCTCCATTATGTTCTCCTCTCAGCGTTAGCATCAGCTAACTTCGTTTTTGTTTTCAACCGCCCCTCAGGACGGCGTTATCATACTGTTTCGATCATTTCAGCATCAGCTTTTCTCAGCGAAAGCTCATAGCCGCGGACTGTTACTTCGATGGGATCACCCAACGGAGCCACCTTGCGAACATAGACCTCAACACCCTTGGTGATGCCCATGTCCATGATCCTGCGCTTTACTGCGCCCTCACCGTTAAGCTTCTTGACTGTCACGGTCTGTCCGATCTTAGCGTCCTTTAAAGTTGCCATATATCTTACCTCCTGTTTAGTTTACTGCTTCATAAAAACAGCACGATCGCAAAGCAATTAACACAAGCTGTTTTATCACACCATTATCTTCATTGCCATTTCTTTAGAAACCGCCACGCGCGCCTCCTTGACATTGACAATAACATTTCCTGCTATCTGATTTATAACTATAACATTTGTTCCCGCCACAAATCCCAGACTTTCAAGGAATTTACGTGTTTCGGGATTGCCGCCGACCTTTTTTATCACATTTTCCTCGCCGGCGTTTACCATGGTAAGCGGTATCATATCGTTCCTCCAATATATGTAAAGGTTAGAAAATACTAACCTAAATAGCAAATATATGGTTAGCTCTTGCTAACCCAATACATATAATAACTGAAAATCTCAAAAAAGTCAAGCAGAAAAACAGGATTTCTTTTCCACAACAAAATTTTCTACAATTGCGGTTAGTTTAATCTTACCAAAGCCGCAGTTTTTGGCAGATTTGCACAATCCAAACCCACAAAAAAGAAGCCCTGAAGCTTCTCCTCAGGGCTCTCATTGCGAGATTATAACATTTTTTCCGTTTTGCTTTCCGTGATACAAGCGCTTATCCACCATGCTTATCAGCAGATCCAAAGTATCTGCCTCGCTGTGATGCGCAAAGCCGAACGTCATGGTAAATCCGACGGTCTTGTCTTCGTGCTGCACATCGGCGCTTCTGATACTTTCATTTATCGCCGAAAGCCGCTCAAGCGCCTCCTCCCTGTTTCCGCAAAGAATAAGCAGCATCTCTTCACCGCCCCAGCGACAGACAAAATCACCCTCGGACGCTCCGTTAAGAAGTATTTCGGAAATAGTCTTAAGCGCAGCATCGCCGCAGTCATGACCGTATGTATCGTTTATCCTCTTGAAATCATCAACATCGCCAAGCGCAACGCCAAAAGATGTGTCGCTATCCCTGAGCTTCTCAAATACAGGCTTTATGCTGTGACGATTGTAAAGTCCTGTCAGTGCATCATGCGTCGCGGTGTATTCAAGTGTGCGGTTAGCTTCGCGCAGTTTTTTAAGCAGAGAATACACCTCCAGCGTAAACAGCATCGAAAATACTACCAGCATCAGCGCAGCAAAGGACATATTGAGTATACGCAAAATGTGGATATCATTGTAAGACAGCGGAAAATACGGATAAGTTTCAAAATAATTCACCACTATCAGCGCGCCTCCGACCATCACCAAAGTACAGATGATAAATATTACAGATGTGCCCAAAAAGACACGGAAGCTGCAAGAAAAGAACAATACATATATAGATATAGGCAGTATCACAAGTGCATACAGATAAAAGTCGGCATCAACGCCGATAAGCAGCATACACGTCACTGTGTGGATCATGATCTCCGCATAAAATGCGATCATCCAGCCATAGCGCATCTGACCCGTTCGCTTGCTGACGCTGAAAATACTGCCAAGAATATACAGCAGTACGCTGAATATATTGATAAATCCAAGCACCTGAACATCTATCATGAAAAAGACGAACAGAAACCATAAATGTACTATTCCGCCCGCAACGAACATCAGACGATATTTAAGTGAGCTGCTGATATTTACATTATCTATACTTATTTTCATCGTTTCCCTCAAAAAAACAAAATTAAACTCGGTATTTAAATAATAACAGATTTTATCACCAAAATCAATAGTTTTTTACACTTTATTTTATATTTATACTCCACTATCTTTAAAAAATAATTTTTTTAAAAAGCTATTGACAAAGAATTACGTTTGTGATATAATAAAATCACAGAAATCAGTAACGATTACTGTTATCAATTTTAGATTTCAGGAGGAATAATATTATGGCAAAGTATGTATGTCCCGTATGCGGTTATGTTCACGAAGGTCCCGAGGCACCCGAGAAATGCCCCCAGTGCGGCGTTCCCGGCGCTAAGTTCAATGTAATAGCTGAGAGCGAGAAGCTGGTATTCGCTGACGAGCACAGGATCGGTGTTGCTGCCGCTGTTACTGACATGGAGATCATTGAGGGTCTGCGCGCTAACTTCATGGGCGAATGCACAGAGGTTGGTATGTACCTTGCAATGGCAAGAGTTGCTCACAGAGAGGGCTACCCCGAGGTAGGTCTGTACTATGAGAAGGCTGCATGGGAAGAGGCAGAGCACGCTGCAAAGTTTGCGGAGCTGCTTGGCGAGGTGGTTTCCGCTTCCACAAAGGAGAACCTCACAAAGCGCGTTGCTGCCGAGCACGGCGCAACAGAGGGTAAGCTGCAGCTTGCAAAGCGCGCTAAGGAGCTGAATCTCGACGCTATCCACGATACTGTACATGAGATGGCAAAGGACGAAGCAAGACATGGCAAGGCATTTGAGGGACTCCTCAACCGCTATTTCAAGTAAGCCACAAACCGCTTTATTAAGCCGATAGAGAGGGCATTTCTCAAATCGAGGAGTGTCCTCTTTTTGTTTATGTTTTGGCTTCTGCCTGTGTCAAATATGTGTTAATTGATTATTCCGAGATTGCAAAAGCAAGGAAATGTGTCAATCAAAAATGTGTCAATGAAATTATTTGTTTTCTGTGATGTTCACGAGCTTGTAAAAGCTCGTTCTTTTTGTGCCTGTCTGCTCCATAGCGACCTTTGCGGTTATCTCTCCCGACTTCCAAGAGAAATAAACGCTGTCCCAGTTCTCGGGGAATACAAGAGCGGGTCTGCCTAGCTTCTTGCCGTTCTGTTTGGCAGCTTCTATGCCCTCCGCCTGTCGCTTGCGGATAGTTTCACGCTCCTGCTCCGCAATAGTTCCAAGCACCTCAATAAGAATGTTGTTCACCATTTCAAACACCCATTCCTGTCCCTCGGGCAGTTCCATCATTGTTGTAGGCAAATCAATGACTTTCAGCCGAATTCCGTTGTCCTTGAAATATTGCAGTTCGTTGTGAATATCCATCTTGTTTCTGCTCAATCTGTCGAGCGACTTCACAACAAGAGTATCACCACGGCGCAGCATAGCATTTTTGAGTGCCTGATAGCCTGTTCGCTCCAAGCTCTTTCCGCTCTCCTTGTCGGTGATGATGTCCCGCTCCTCCGCTCCAAGAGCCTTGAAAACTGCAAGCTGTCTGTCAAGGTTTTGCTCCTTGCTTGACACTCGTGCGTAGTAATAGGTGCGACTTTCCATAAAATAACCTCCTCTGTTCTTGCCTATGTTCGTATTATATCACAAGTGTTCGTAAATGTCAAGTATTTTACGAATATATTTGTAAATTTAATTTTATGTTTTACGAACAGCAAAAACAGGCGGATTTCGTGTGTTTGTAAAGGTACACTCTTACGAACATATAAGAATGGAGCGGGATTGCCCCGCCCCATAAGATATGTACGAGTTACAGTTAATTGCCAGTAGCCCAATCGTAATTCTCTTTACACTGCACACACATACCAGTGTTTGTGATACTTCTCATATCCTTGTTTTTGCCATCAAAATCATTGTGACAAACGCTGCACTCAAATCTGCCACTTCCGTAATCAGGCGAAATAATTGTCTGCTGCGCTCCGTTGCATATAGCTACAACAGCAACAAAAGCAATTATGGGAGCAAGTATTGAAGTGAGAGCTTTTTTTGATGTTGTTTCTCCTGCCGATATGCAAATCGGAGAATTCACCAACCACATACCGATACAAAGGTAGATAACAGGATATACAAAAGTAAAAATGCCTATTCCGCCGTATGTAATTGAATTGATGATATTTGCCGCTAAAAGCAGTGCAGCAGGAAGCCAAAACAGCTTTTCTGTCTTTGCGCTCTTATCCTCATAATCAGGCAGGCTATGTATAATAGTCATATACAAAACCAACAGCACGGCAATTATTTGAATAATATATCCGATGGAAAAATAGAAGCAAGGAATTAGAATTGAAATACAATTAAATGCAACTGCGATTATAAAAGTCTTATTCTTTTTGCCTTTAATCAATGCAACTGCCAATACAACAGATATTGCATACTCAATGAAAAGCCAAATTAAATCCGCAATAAAAATACCGCCTATATTCATAATGTCAATAACAATATCATAAATCGTGTTAACAATAAGCAGTATTGCGGCAACCATTGAAAAGACTTTCGCCTTATCTTTAAGCATTAAAATGCCCCCTGTCAATTTGTGATTTGTCACACCCTTGCCACCACAAAAGCAACAAAGCTATGACCTAAAGTTTTCGCAGCGGCAACCGCCGCCCCATAAGATATGTACGAGTTACAGCCCGAGGAGCTGCTTTTTCTTTTCGTCATATTCATCTTGTGTAATTGCACCCATATCAAGTAGTTCCTTGTACTTTTTAAGCTCGTCAGCCGAACTTGCTGATACAACAGGAGCAACCACATTCTGATTGTTTTGCCGCTCAATAAGATGTTGGCTGATTGCCTTGTGAACATCATCTTTATTTTGACAATAGCTGAATTTAATAACACCCGACGATGTAGAAATTGCTACTGCGCCGCCTACCAAGTTACTTGTTACACTTACCGAATTTATACTATCAAATGGCAGGTCAATTCTTTTAGTGAGCGTTTTGCCGTATACTCGTTTATCTGTAACGACCAATTCATATTTTTTGGGTGAGACAAGCAATATAGCCATAACAATTGTGATAGCTAAAAAGGGCAGACTAACTACTACTATTGTCAGGTAATATACTTGAAAATAACCACCAATAATTGAAGTTATAATTTGAATAATGAAATTCAATATCTGTAAACCAGTCAAAATAGCAAAAACAACAAATCCTATCGTAAATATAGCCGATGGTTTAAACTCGCCCCTGATTAACACCTTTTCTTCCATTGAAAGTCCTCCAATAATCTATCACACCCTTGCCGCTGCAAAAGCAACAAAGCTATGACCTAAAGTTTTCGCAGCGGCAACCGCCGCTAAAACAACTACTTTCTCACAACCTCCGCAAAAGTATGTTTCACTATCTGCGGAGTTGATTGTAATTTGATATACTTTGCCACGGTCGAGCCGCTGCGCCCTAAAGCTCTGCCAACAGCCGCAAAATTGCCGAGCTTTGCATAAAGGCGGTGCATTTCAACTATTTCCTGCGGCGTTACACGAGCCGCCATATCAATATGTCTTGGGCTTCGAAGCCTTTGAAGATGAGGGTTTTGGCGCAGTTAAAAGCTGCGTGTCTGAATTCGCCATAGCATACTCCCAAATCTCATTAAGATATCCGTCAAATGTCTTGCACTTTGATTTGTCGCCTGTTGCTTCAACTATAATATCATTCATAGCTTTCAGCTTTTCCGAGTAGTTCCACGGTACGGTGATTGTTTTCTTTTCAGTGTCGAGAATAATTCTCATAGTCTTGTCCTCCGAAATGTCATTGATTTGGATTTGTGCAAAGTGCGCAAATCCTACTTCCATTATATATATATATATATTGTCAAGGGATTTGCCGAAATTTGCTGAAATTCAGCTAAATCACAATAGAAAGACAGCGGATTTTGTTGGATTTGCTTGATACGAAATAAATCTGCTCGTTTTCAGTTGATTTCACTCTGAAACACAGCGTTTTCACCTGAATTCACTGCAAAACAAGCTGTTTTTAATGCAATAGGAGCGGAAACGGGAAAATCAAACAGCATTTCAAGCCGCTGCGACCCACACCCGCCGCTTTATTCTGCTGCCGCTTTTGTTCTCCCATAATACACCCCCCGCCCCAAACTGCCGCTTGCCGCTGCGTATGGCGGATTACTTTGATTTTCATAATAATTTTTCGTATAATTATAATAGAAAGAAAAGAAAAAACAAAATCCCGAGCGGCAACAAAGCTGATTGCCAAGCGGATTGTTTTGATTTTCATAAAAAATTTTCTTATAATTATAATAGAAAGTAAAGATAAATTTACTTTCAATATTTTAGAGATAAAAGGAGTATAAAATGAAATTCAGAGATTATCACCCACATATTGAAGTTATCAGCAATATGGCAGAAAAAACATCAGACCCTAAATGTTATCCTTATCTACTTCAAAGAGAACTGGCACACGACCGAATATTCACAAGGTATTGTATGGAAAGAGAGCTGACCGAAAAAGAAATTGATATGATAGTTGACCGAGTAATTCAGCGGCTATCCGTGCGAGTTGACACAAAGCAGGCAGTACAACAGATTGAAAGCCTTAACAAAGCTATCACAGATTTAACGAACATAGGAGGAAAAAGTAAATGACCTATCCTAATCAAAGAACAGTAAATATTCACAGGGAAACAGCCAAGTCCGATTTTCTCGGCATTAAAAATGAAAACTGGAAAGCGGCAAGCCGCAATTTAAGCCCACATTCTTTCCTGTTGTATATCTACCTTGCGGCAAATGCCAACAACTATTCCCTTGCCTTATCTCCTGCGGCTGTCCGTCAGGAGATAGGTATGGCTCGTTCAACCTATCACGACCAGTTCCATATACTTGTTGATAAAGGCTACCTTGTTCCGTCCCACGGCAATACATACGAATTTTATGAAGTACCGCAAACGGGCAGCGTATCACAGGATAAAAATGCCCTGTCGGAGGACGGATTAAATTTTGCCGATTGTACGGCTGACGAAAACGCTCTGCCGAGTGACACTCAAAATGAATTGTCAGAGGATATAGAAATAAATAATATGACAGAGAAAATAAATAATGGAATAAATATTGAACAGACCATTCCAACAGAACAGCAAGAGCCATCAAAGCCTAAAGAGATAACCATCATCTCACCAAGAGCAACACAGCAACGCAAATTCAGACTATAACAGAAAGCGGCGGGAGCTTGTAACTTCCGCCGCTTTGCTTTATTCTGTTGTCCGTTTCAGCGGCTGCGTTGAGCAGATATGCTGCCGAGCTTTGCCGCTGCGTTCGTTACTTTTCGCTTTTGTAATCGGTGTCTATCTGATTGAGTTTCTTTTGCAGCACTTCAATTCCTGTTTGAGATACAGCAAGATAATACTGCTCTGTCACCTTGCCGCTTGCGTGACCCATCTGATTTGTGAGCAAGTGTGTGGGAGTGTTAAGCTCTGCAAGCCGTGTTCCGTATGTGTGACGGAGATAATGGAATTTGAATTCAATGTTCAGCTTGCTTTTGATATTGCAGCTATGATATTTCATTGAGTTTACGGTCTGTATCTTTCCGTTTGGTAAGCTGTTGACTAGCAGCAGCGATGAAATCTTGCTTCCGTCAAGGTCTGTAATATAGGTGCTGTTCTGCTTGCGCTGCGCTTTCAGCTTCTTTGCGTGTATCTCGGTCTGTTGTTTGAGCTGCGTGAAATATTCAATCAGCTTGTCGCTCATATAAACAACTCTGCGTGAGTTGCGGGTCTTTAATGATACTAGCTTTATAAGCCCGTCCTGATACTGCATTTGTCTGTCTATTGTGATAGCCCCTTTTTCAAGGTCTATGTTCTCCCATTTAAGCCCGTAGCATTCGTTTATACGCAGTCCGCAGCACTTCCCGAGCAGATATGCGGTTTCGGCATTCGACCCGCTGAAATACTCGTCTAGCTGCTCTATCTCCTCAACAGAAAAAGCCACGATATCAATATCATCATCGACTTTCATTTTAGGCATATGAATTCTTATGTCCTTATTAACACACAGTTTGTTGTAAGTATCAACATCAATATAGTTTCGGGAATATGCCTGTCCGAAAATGAGATAGAACATTTTTAGAAATCCCTCAACATACATAAAAGAGCGACCCTCGTCATAATACAGCCTTGCAAGGTAGTCGTTGACTTCTGCAACAGAAATATCATCAATGAAGCGTGCGCCGAAGTTCACGGAAATATGATTGCGCCATAAGCTGTCCTGCTTCTTTATCGTAGCATAAGCCTTGCCGCTGCGACCATTCTCACAGTATTCCTCAAACACCTCTTGCACGGTCATTCTGCGCAGCGGCTTTTCGTGCAGGCTTGCTTCAAATTTCAGCTCTGCAAGCTCCTTTGCCTGTATTGCTGCCTTTTGTGTTTTCAGCGGATTGCCGCTTTCATCTCTTTCACGGCGCACATTTACCCGCTTTCCGTCAACAGTTCGTGTGAAGCGGTAAGCCCAGTTTCCATTTTCAAGCTGAAATATTCCTGATAAGTTCTGATATGGCATAATATTAACCTCCTGTGTCAATGCTGACACATCAGAGATTTTCACACTGCCTTGCTATTTAACACAAGAGATAATCACACATAGGACAGCCAATCAAAACCGCCCTCCCTGTGGGACTGCGGAGCGAAGCGGAGCATTCCCACCATGGCAAAGGACGAAGCAAGACACGGCAAGGCATTTGAGGGACTCCTCAACCGCTATTTCAAGTAAGCCACAAACCGCTTTATAAAGCCGATAGAGAGGGCATTTCTCATTTTGAGGATTGTCCTCTTTTTGTTGCCCTCAAAGCTATTTCAGCCCTTGAAAAGTGTCCCGTAAAAATTGATTTTAAGCGTGTTAGAACGCTCCCCCGCACCTTTCACAGTGCGGGGGCATTCTTATGCAATTATGCTCTTATTCGCAATATCCAAAACCAAGCACATAGAAGCAGCAGGGCGTTCCGCCCTCTACAACTATCTCAACTGTGTGAGCCGCGGATTCGTTATCGTTGATGATGTAGGACTGCTCGGGGTTGTTCCAGCCACTCGCCATGTTAGACGAAACCGTAGTGTGCAGCTCGCCGTCGATATAGATCTGTGCCTCACCGTAAACATCGCTGTTGTTAGCCTTGAATACCATTGCAAGCTTCTTGCAGGTCACTTCAAAGCTCATCTTAGCGCCGTCTGTACCCTTGTAGAACCAGCCGTCATTGAACCAGCCGTGTGTATCATACTCAACAAAGCCCTCTATCTCTACGTCAAGATTGGTGCTTTCGAGGAAGCTCATGTTCATGTAGTCGCCGCTGTAAACAGGCTCGGGGAGAGTCTTATCTACCTCACCTGTTGCCGCGCCGTCTATCACCTGCTCAAAGTAGTAGATTATGTAGTCGCGGATATATTTGCCGCCCTCAACGTGGGGGTGGGACTGGTCGCCCGAGTAATCGTCCCATGTCATTCTGCCCTCCTGCATTTCAACCCACAGAGAGTTCGGCAGGCTTATCATGGGCAGACCGTAGTTCTCGCCTACCTTTGTCATGTATTCCTGACAGGTGTGACCGCTTTCAACGATAGTAAACAGCAGTACCACCGCAATGTCCTTATCCTGCGTCAGCAGTGTGCGGATCATGGACTCATAAGCATTGTGGTAATCGGTAGCGTCGCCGTCGTTTACCGCAAACTCAACAAATACGATGTCGGGATCGCTTGCAAGCACATCACGCTCCAGTCTGATGTTTCCGAGTATCGAGGGAGTACCGCTAAGACCTGCATTTACATAATTGAAGGTAGCGTCGGGGTACTGCTCGGACAGCCAGTTGTTGGTCATCTTTGCCCACTTCTGATCCTCTGCAAGAGTGAGGTTGTCGTGATAGCCCTCTGTGATAGAGCCGCCTATGTACGCAACGGTGATCTCCTCGCCCTTTGCCGCTCTGTCAAGCACATTTGCCATGCGTGTTTCATCGCCTGTCGTAATAAGCGAGCGCTCAACCATGAGGTCGTATATCTCCTCATCGGTAAGCTCACTGTAGTCTATCGGCTCATCAACAACGGGTGCTGTAGTGGCAGCCTCAGTATCGCTTGAGGAAGCCTCGGTCGCAGAGGTAACGTCTGCCTCGGGAGCAGAGGAAGTATCTTCTGCGCCGCTGTCCGCAGCAGAAGTGCTCTGTGTGCCTGATACTTCGGAATTTCCGCAGCCTGCCGCTGTAAGCAGCATCATTGCTGCGATAGTCATTGCAATTATCTTCTTCATTTTATTTCTCCTTTATATTTAAGTGCTATGCACTGCTTTACTCGTTAAGCCGCAGCGGCTTCATCACCGTTTACTGCGGTGACTGTATAGCCTGCGTTCTCAAGATGTGTGAGTATATCGTCCTCGATGTAGAAATGTGCTGCCCCCACGAACATGAATACGTCCTCGCCGCTCTTGAGGAAATCCACAGCAGCCTCACCCATAGTTACCTGACGGTCAAGATACATGAGGTCTACAAACTCGTTGTATTCGTCCTCGTCAATGCCCTCGGGAACTACTGCTGTTTCAGCATTGAGAGTTTCAAGCAGCTCGTCATCAAAGGCTGCCCACGCCTCATACAGAGCAAGCATTCCGTCTACCTGTATCTGATAATTCTCCTCACCAATACAGTCCGTCACCGACTGCACCTGTATCGACATAGGAATACTGCCCATCATCGCGTACTGTTCCGCGGCGCTTTCGATCTCAACGATGTTCTTTCCGTCCTCATGAGCCTTGCCGAGGAAGTATGTTTCAGTACCGTAATTTGAATACAGACCCGCGTCCTGCGCCGCAAGCACAGATATGGACGATGCCCAGTAGTACGGGATATAATAGTCCATCACATAAGTCGCCATGCCCTTATCTGTGAAAAATTCCACGACTGCGTCATAGTCATCTCCGAAATACTCCGAAGCTGTCGTTCCCGTGGGGCACATGATGTACTGCATAGCATCTATAGTCCCTTGAAGATCCTCGTTTGCGGCTACCGTATCAAGCTCCGCCGCGATCTTATCACAGGCATCATACGCGTCCATAACATAGTCGGGATATGCGGTATTTGGCTTTCCAACGTGCATAGAGCCAAGCAGGTACAGCGTACCGCCTGTTTCGGCGTCCTCGACCACCCAGAAAGGCGGTGTGACCTCTGTCACAACAGGACCCACCCCCTCTGTTGTATCGGGAGCTGTAGTGCTTTGCACACTCTCCGTCGTCTTTCCCGCACAGCCTGTCAGCATTCCCAGCGCCAGCACAGCCGCGATCGTTCCTTTAGTGATATAACGTAATTTTTCTGTAAAACTCATATGATTCTCTCCTTTGCATAAATAACTCCGCCTATACTGTATAGGTGTTATATATACAGTATAGCCTGTTTGCGCAGATTTGTCAATAGTTTTTAAAAAAAATTACATTTCAAGCCTTTTCAGCATATCCTCACAGGCAGCTTCCTCCGAACCATGCTCTGTGAGATCAAGCTTCTCGCCGTCCTCGCTGTAATATACCAGCCACTTTCCGCCGCTTTCCACAAGGCAAACGCGCTGATCCTCGTCGCTGCCTACAGAATAGTAATAATGCGGTATCTCTTCTTCAAAAAGCCTTACTTTAAGCTCTGAAACAGTCATTTCAATATCCTCCGTCATATCAGACTATACGTCCGCTTATCTCAAATGTAGGTCCCTTCTGCCACAGGAATGTGGAGAGGATTATCTCAAAGCCCTCGCCCGGACCGCACATGAAATCCGCAGGTCTGCCCTTAGGAAGTCCGTAGCCCGACAAAAGGTTTGTGATAACTCCGCCGTGAGTTATGACCGCGGCTCTTGTGACGTCCTTCGCCATCATATCGCTGAACACAACGTCCAGTCCGCTTATGCAGCGAAGCTGGAAATCAGCGAATTTTTCGCCGTTCGGCGGACAGGCGTCTGCGCCGCCCTTTATCCAGCTCACATACTCGGGAAGCTCCGCGATATCGCTCTGCTTCTTGCCCTCAAAATCACCGAAATCCATCTCGGCAAGCTCGTCCACTATCATAAGCTGCCTGTCGGGATAGATCAGCTCCGCTGTTTCAAGACAGCGCGTAAGCGGCGAGCTGTACACCTTACCGACATTTGGATACACCTCCATATCGGCAAGTGAGCGTATGGTCTGCGCTCCGTCCTCACACAGCGGAAGATCGGTCTGTCCGATGTATTTTCCGTCAAGATTTCCCTGAGTTATGCCATGGCGGATAAGATAAAGGTAATAATTTTTCACATTTTTGTCCTCCATTCAAGCGAAAAAGTTTTGAAAAAATAAGGTTTTTGGCTTAAAAAAGCCGTTTTTAAGCTGTAAATTATGAATAATATCCTAGAGAGCTGTCATATTTTTGTATAATATGTCTCTTTACAAATCGGAATATTGGGGATATAATATACAATATGGAATTATGTTGGGTAATTGTCTGTTTCTGAGCCTTTATCCATGCATATAAAGGGGATCTGCGGTATTTCGCAGTCAATGACGTAAACTTAGGAGAAAATATATGAACAAGGATTTCCCGCGTATAATGACGCTGCTTCGCAAGGAGCGCAAGCTCAGTCAGAAGCAGGTCGCAGCCGACCTTGAAGTAACACAGGCTCTGCTGTCACACTACGAAAACGGAAAGCGCGAATGTGGTCTTGATTTTTTAGTGCGAGCAGCGGATTATTATAATGTTTCGGTGGATTACCTTCTCGGACGCTCGCCTATGATAACAGGCGGTATCGTTTCGGAGCAGGATCTCCCCGAAAGCTCGATCAGCGAAAAGCATGAGCTTCAGCAGGGATTTCTTTCAGGCGGAAGCACTTTCATGCAGAAGAAGCTGCTCACGAACGCCGTGGAGATCATATTCTCACTGCTGCTGAAAGCGAAGAACTCCGACCTTTCCAAGGCTGTTTCAAATTACCTGTCGCTTGCTGTTTACAGAAGCTTCAGAATGGTATTCAGCAGCGGAAAGAACAACGACGAAAACACATTCAGCGTTCCCGCCGAAAAGGTTGCCGCTCTCACAAGCGCCGCAATGCAGCTTGAGGATATCAAAGCGAAGAGCGCCGCAGACAAGGGCTCCGAGGACGAGCGTATCACGACCTCTCGCCTTGAGCAGGAATACTCCTCACAGGCGGCTGCTCTGCTGAACATCGTAAAGACATCTGAAAAGGCGCTCGGCAAGTACAACTAAAATTACATATCCATGAAAGACGGCTTTATGCCGTCTTTTTTCATACCGTCGAAAAAGTCCCGTTGGGACTTTTCCGCCGAAGCATCCGCACTGCCCGCACTCATTGTCGGCGTTGCCGCCAATTCGCACAGTTGTGCGGATATAAGTGTTTTTTGACCGAAGTAAATTCGGTCAAAAAATTTATTCAAAATGCCCGCTTCGCGAGCAAAACTAGTTTTTCAACGATCTAAGAAGACTCATGCCGTTTTTTTGTTGCCTTAATCCTCCGCAGGAGGCTCGGCAGGCTGCGCTGCGCTGCTTCTTCGCTTGTTTACAAAGAGCTTTACCGCCTCTATGCCCGAGCGGAAGTTTATCGCAACCACCACGATGAATACGATACAGTTTATCACATTCTGCCACAGACCATATTCCATGAACATTATGCAGCAGCCCATGACTGTAAGCAGCAGCAGATTTATCAAAGTCTTTTTGTAATTTATCTTCATGTAAAGATACTTTTTGGTATCAATAACGCGGTAAACAAAAACTATAATATAGCTTGCAAGAGTTGCCACAGCAGCGCCTACAACGCCTATGGTGTTAAGCAGCAGAAGATTCAGCAGTATGTTCGTAACAGCGCCGATAGCGGACGATACAAAGCTGTGAGTCGTCTTGTTGCTGGCTTCGTAGATACTGCCCATGAAGTTCGAGCTGCACTGGAACAGCACCGCGCCCAGCAGCAGCGGCACGTAAAAATACGCGTTCTCAAAGCCTTCGCTGCCGAAGAACGGCATTATCATAGGTCTGAGGATAAGCATTATTCCTGCAACGGCAATAAACATTACCGTCTGCATCATGCTGAATACATTTGAGTAAAAATTCGATATGGTGCGTGAGTTTCGCTCGGTTATCGCTGACATATGCCATGCCTGAAGAAATATTCCGACAACGATGGACGCGAGGTTCGGGAACTTGTACGCGAAGGAATACACACCGTTCTCGCTGCTGCCGTGGATAGCTCGCACCATGAACGTGTCCGAAACATTGATTATCCACCACATTATAGTAGTCGGCATAAGCGGTATGCTGTAGCGTATCATCGCGCTTCTCAGCATCTTGTCATTGCCCAGCGGGCGATACTTATGCGGAAGCCTTGCCTTTATGCAAAGGAAGATTATCGAGCAAAGATCGGCAAGCGACACAGACAGTACATATCCGAGTATACCCATGTCAAGCAGACCGAGGAACAGCAGATTGAACAGGACATTCATGACCGTTGTCAGCATTCCGTCTATCGCGAACAGCTTTACATGACCGCGCGCACGGACGTAGATGCTGCAAATTCCCTTTATGCTGCCCGTGCAGACATACATGAATATCAGCCACTCATAGCCGGCAAGGAACTCAATAAAGCCTATCAGCGGCACGAATGCCGCAAAGATCACAAGCCCTATCAGCGCGACATTTATTCCTATAGAAAACACGTGTCTGCCGTTATTTGCCTTATCCAGACCATAGCGAAGCACGCCCTCACTTATGGAGAGCGTAACGACCGATATCAGCAGTGCAGACGCATTGATGATGTTCGTAACATCGCCAAAGCCGTCTGTACCAAGCCAGCTTGTGTAGAATTTCAGCATTACGTACACAAGCAGCTTCGATCCGAACTGTCCTATCGCAAGAACGATAGTATTGCTCGCTAGCTTTTGGTATTTGTTCATAGAGTTCCTGTTGTCTTTTCTTTTTGTTATTTAAAGCACACTTTTGTGCCGTGATATTGTTCAGATGTTTTTATCTCTCAGTTCTTTGAAAAAGCGCGTCAGCACCTCACCGCACTGCTCTGCGAGGACTCTGCTCCTCACATAAGGGATATGAGTGAAGCGCTCCTCAAAAAGGCACGCTACAGAAGCGCACGCGCCGTTTTTATCGTCAAACGCGCCGTACACCACTCTTTTCAGCCGCGAGTTCATTATCGCGCCTGCACACATCGGGCAGGGTTCAAGCGTGACATATAATGTACAGCCTGTAAGCCTCCAGCTTGAAAGCTTTTTTGCCGCCTGTTCGATAGCAATCACCTCGGCATGAGCGGTAGGCGATGCAAGCAGCTCGCGCTGATTGTAGCCCTCGCCAATAACCTCGCCCTCAGGCGAAACCACTATCGCGCCTACGGGGATCTCACCGAGAGAGTAGGCTTTCTCGGCAAGCTCCAGCGCTTTCAGCATATATTCCTCGTCAAGCGTCATATCTTGATGCGCTTGCAAGCCTGTACCAGTACGGTGAGTACCAGCCATGCAAGATTATAAACTGCGATATAGAAGCCGTTGAGCATATAGAACGGCTTGAAGCCGGTCTGCATATAGGGCGAAATACCGCCGCTGTATTCAAGTCCGTAATTTCCGAAGAAGCCGAATATCAGCACCAGCAGTATTCCCAGCGCAATGCCTGCGATCTGCATTGCACAGCCAAGCTTAATCTTCTTGTACAGGCTCTTGCTGCCGTTTATAGCTGCCGCGAAGGAAGTGAATGTTCCGTCACAGGCAACAGCCGCGCTGCCCTTGGAAACATACTTTGTACGCTCGTCAAACTCATCATGAGCCTCATACGGGATAACTCTTACATTCTCAGCGCCGATATCGAACAGCTCTGCGATAACGCCCTCGGTTATCATGCCGTCAACAGTCTTGATAATAAGGCTTACGCCGTTGTCAGCAAGCTTTTCAACGTGGTTCTTGACCTGTGTGTTTGCTGTAAGCTCAACAAAGAACAGCATACACACCTCGCCGCCTACCGCAAGATAAACTACCTCGTCGTTGTTCTTGTTTACAGCGGACTCCTTCTTTGCGTCGGGAACCGCAACGCCGTGGCTCTTCATGTGATCACGGTTGCCGAGCAGCACTCGTCTGCTTCCGATCCAGCCCATTACACCGAGATTGCTCTCGTATACGCAGTTGCTTACCTTCTTCAGCAGCGCGGACTTGTAGTTGAGCATATTGAAGAACGCGTCTGCAAGCACGCTGTCAGCGCTGACAGCAAGGCTCGCCGCGTAGATGATAGCGTCGTCTATCTGAATGTGCTGTGTGCCTCTGGAGCCGTTCTTGCTGTAATCCCAGATGTTGTTTACCTTTACGGAGTTTACAGGGAACAGCGACTTTGCCTCAACGAGGATAGCACTCGTTTCGTTCACGTCCTCAACCGCGCTGTAGCCCAGCACTGCCGCATTCTTGCCCGTGATAGCCTTGGACGCGCTCAGCATAGGCAGCATTACGGTAAGCGAGCTTACAAATGTTGCTCCGACAGCAAGGATAGCCGTCATTACAGTCGCAGCAAGCGCGATGTCGTTCATGATGTAGTCCATGCCATCGCCTATAGTTCTGTTTATCGACATAAAGTAGGTCATCACAGCGCCTACGACAGAAGTAACAAGCACGATGGGAGAAGCAACTCTCGAAATTCTGTCCGAAACGTCCTCGCAGTAGGTGGAGATGATGAAATCGCACAGAAGCTCGGTCTTGCGCATGGAAGCAACAACGGGAATACCCATTCCTGTGCCTCTTGCAAGCTTATCTGTACCCTCATCTCTGAGGCACTCGATAAAATACTTGCCTCTGTCGCCCGAAACGAATGCGAAATTGTTCTGCGCAGCCTTTACCGTGCAGAGCTTGGATACTGTGTTGAAGCACAGCGAGCCGAGCGATACAACAAGATAAACATGAGCGCACTCAAATCTTATCATCGCGGAATTTGAAAGGTATATTATCAGAGCCGCAATAGCGCCGATGTGCGAGAAAGCACACAGCGTATCTCCGTCAGGCTTCAGCTTTACAAGGCGCGAAAGTCCGTTTGTAACAACGCTGGAGCAGGCGGCAAAGCTCAGGATACCGATCGTGAGGTTTGTGTAAAGATAATTCATCGCATTGGACTTGTTGCACAGCGAGGAGATTATCGGAACGCCCTCGATATTGAGATAATAGAAGATACCTGCAACCACTGCTGCCGCAAGCAGCACCAGCAGTATCACAAGTCTGCCCATAAGTCCCTTTGAAGCGCGCTTCAGACGGTCAATGATAACATTCTCATCGTCAAGGTCAATGATCTCCTCATCGTCCTCGTCGTAGTCCTCGTCCTCGCTCTCGGCAGCGTCCACCTCATCGTCGATGTCCTCAAGCATAAAGCTTGCTATCCTGCGCTTTTTGCGCGCAGCAAGCTCGTCAGCCTCGCGGATAGCGGAAACAGGGTCGCTCTTCGCGAGAATGCTCGTATCTATCAACTGCTTTTCATAGTCTATGTTCAGCGCATGAGAGGGAACTCTTCCCGGCTCGGACAGATCGGTCAGCGTAACTGTACGCTCTGCCTCAAGATTTTTCTCGCGCTGCTCTTTGAGCTTTTTATTTAGGGAAGCCACCAGCGCGTCATTGCTGCGGCGCTCCTTCAGGGTGGTGTATTCCGTAACATCGTCCTCGGGCTGAGCCGCAGGAGTCACAAGCACCTGCTCGGGCTGTGCTGCCTTTCTGCGGGTGGTTACAGGCTCGTACTCCCTGACGTGATCCTCTGCGCCCGAAAGACGCTTCAGATCGTTTCCTGCAACGGCAAGAGTATCGCCCGAAACAGACTCTGCATTCTTTATCTCCTCAGCCGCCTTTGCGCGCGACTCCATAGGATTTATAGAATCGAGAAGCTCATCGGGAGCCTCTGCCGCCATATCGGCTTCAAGCAGTGCGCGGTTTATCTCATCGATGCGCTGCTGCTTTCTTATCTGCTGAGTTGCGGTAACGACAAGGTCACTGCGTGTATGGAAGATGATATCATCATCGTCATCTTCGGATACCTCGGGCTTCACGAACGGCTGTACATATTCGCTTTCGGGAAGCACTATATCCTGCTCCTCGGTATCAGCGAACATTCTGGAAGCCTCCTCGGGCGAGGATATCTCCGCAGTGTAGCCTGTGTGATCGTCTTTATCGGTCACAGGCTGGATTTCAGTAGTCTGCTCGTAAAAGTCCTCCTCCGCCTGCTGTGCCGCAAGCTCCAGCAGACGCAGGCGCTCTTCCTCTGCCGCACGCTCCGCTTCGATACGCTTCTTTTCAGCCTCCTCGGCTGCGCGGCGCTCTTCCCTTTCGCGGCGGCGAGCCTCCGCCTCCGCCTTTTCGAGTTCCTGCTGCTCGCGGCGAAGCTGAGCCTCAGCCTGCTTGTTCGCTTTCTTCTGCTGAGCACGCTCCGCAGCACGCGCGATCTCCTCGGCGCGTGCAGCAGCCTCTCGCTGCTCCGCATCTTCCTCGGCTGCGATCTCCTCGGCGGTACGGCGCTTGATACCGGAGCTGCGCATAGCCTGCTCCAGCTCGTTTCCGCCGATTATCTCGGTAACGCTGCCGCTGTATTCAGCCTCACCGTTTCCCGAGCCGTCACGCTTTCGGTCGATCTCCGCCAAAATATCATCAATATTGTAATCGGACATAGTAATCATCTCCTATAGTTCAACGGTTCTTAACCACTTCGTACATCAGTATTCCCGCCGAAACAGACGCGTTCAGCGAATTTATCCTTCCGTTCATCGGCAGCGACAATATCATATCGCAGTTCTCGCGCACCAATCTTCCGAGCCCAAAGCCCTCCGAGCCTATGACCAGTGCCACACCGCCCGTAAGGTCTGCCTTATCGTATGGAGTGCCGTCAGCCTCCATGCCGAATACCCAGATGTTCTCTTTTTTAAGCTGCTTTATCGTGTCAACGAGATTTGATACCCTCGCGACCTTCACCCATGCCGCGGCTCCCGCCGAGGTCTTGAACACCGTAGCGTTCAGCGAAGCGCTGCGCCTTTTCGGGATTATAACACCGTCAGCTCCCGCAGCCTCTGCAGTTCTTATTATCGCGCCGAGATTGTGGGGATCCTCTATCTCGTCGGCAATGACGATGAACGGCGGCTTGCCCTTTTCTTTGGATACAGCAAGTATCTCCTCCACCGTTGAATAGCTTGCCGCAGCGAGCTGTGCAGCAACTCCGCCATGCTTGGGCGTTCCTGCCATAGAGGTCAGCTTTTCGTCGCTTACCTCCTTTATGACAACTCCGCGCTGCTTTGCAAGGGGAATTATCTTTCCGAGCGAGATACCCTTCTGCGCATACAGCACATCAAGCTCCGCCCCCGAGATCAGCGCCTCGGTCACCGAATTTTTACCATATATAAAATTGATCTCTGTCTGATTATCCATAAGTTTTTTCCTTTTCAGCACCCCGCCTTACCATCGGCAAGCGGACATTCATATTCCATTTTATTATATCACAATCCCTCAACAAATGCAATATATAATAATGAAATTTAAACGATATTTTTCGCGATAAGAATAATTCCCGAACAAAGGCAATATGCTGTATCACAATATCACGGAGGTGCGCTATGACGGAATTATTCAGAAAAAAGCATAAGGAGCAGCCCTCTCCCGAGCAGCAGCGGCTTGCAAGGGAATACACCGAGCTTTGCGACAGACTTGCTGTAATACGCGCAAATTTCGATTTTGCCGAGGACAGCGAAGCCATTGATGCGCTTATTTACGAGGAGAATGCGGCGCTCGCAAGATTATCGGCTCTTTACAGAAAAGCAAGAGCTTCAGGAGCAAAATTACAGCTTTACGACCTGCAAAAGACAAAAAAATAAAAAAATTTTAAAAAAGTGCTTGACAAACCGAAATGCTTGTGATATAATAAACTAGTCGTTAAGGCAGACAGCCAAAAACGATACATATTTGCGAGTGTGCTGGAATAGGCAGACAGGCTAGCTTGAGGTGCTAGTGTCCGTATAGACGTGTGGGTTCAAGTCCCGTCACTCGCACCAAAACCGCTGAACAAAAGTTCAGCGGTTTTTTGTTTTTGTAAAGCAAGAATTTCGCATTATGATGCGGTTTTACGGCATTGTTTGCACAAAAGCTCCATTGGCGGTAAAATTACATTTATCGCCAAATATGCGCCCTTGGGACTTACTTGGGACTTATGTATCATCACCATTCTTTTTAGTCAGGCTGATCGAGTTTGCCACCGCATCACAAGCCTTGACCTGATTCTCTTTGAACATATGGCTGTACAAATTCATTGTTGTCGAAACCTGAGAATGTCCCAGAATGCCTGAAACAGTAGTCGGGTCTACGCCTGCTCCGATAAGAAGACTCGTATGCAGATGTCTGAATTGATGAACTCCATAAAACGGAAAATCATGCTTTTTGCAGAACTTCCTCAGCCAGTCATAAGGGGTCTGCGGACTCATAGGCAGTCCGTTCCACTGCGTGAAAAGTCTGTCACTATCGATCCACTGATTAGCAAGATTCTTCCTATCGATATCCTGCACTGCTTTATAGTTCTTCAGCAGCTCAATGATCGCTGAGGGCACTTTTATCCATCTTTCCGATCCCTCGGTTTTGGTAGTATCAGTGTAGATTCCTCGGGATTTTGTATAATTGGAAGTCCGTTGTATACGAATGATCCCCTCATCAAAATCAATATCCTTCCATTCCAGCCCAAGAAGCTCTCCCCTGCGCATTCCGCTGTAAATATCCAGCATAAAGAATACCCTGTATTTCTGCGGAGCTTCATTCAGCAATCTGATAAACTCCTCTGTCTGCTCAATAGTAAGTATTCTGCGATCTTTCTTTGAGCCTTTCGGCACTGTGACTCGCCTGCAGGGATTATCGGTAAGCATATCCATCTTTATAGCATAGTCAATAATCGTTGAGATAAACGACAAATAGTGTACCATCGTCTTGTGCGAAAGCGCCTTGCCTGTATTCTCATTCACGCCATCCTGAGCAAGACTGTTTATGAATTTCTGTATCTCACGAGCAGTAAGATTATCTAGACGTATATGTCCTATCTCCTTATAAACACGTTTGGTAAGCTGTTTTTGGCGTGAAAAAGTCGTGCTTTTCAGATTAAGCGACGCATATTCCTCAAACCACTCCTCCGCCAAGGTCTCGAACTTGACTGCTGATACTATCCTTCCGCGCTTGCACTTCTCCTCGAAAAGGACGGCCTGTTTATTAAGCTCCTTCTCGATCTGCTTTGCTGACATTTCAGGCGGAGGTGTCCACGTCATTCGCTGTGTGACCTGCGTTCCGTCGCTTTTATAGCCGCATGACACCTTGATTCGATATGAGTTTCCTCTTTTTTCTATTGAAGCCATAAAAACTCCTTTCTTGAACATATAAAATTAGTAATATAATAAAAAACGTCCGCACAGCCTTATGAAAGCCATGCGGACACATCTATTTATCGGCAAGTGCCATTGAGGTAAGCCTCAAGCGAATGCATATTGATAAGGATTTTTCCATTGCCGGTAGCACCCGCACGAATGCTTGCGATTTTGCCCTGCTTAGACAGCTTTCTAAGCGTGTAATCTGACAATCCGTAGCGTTCGACGCATTCGCTTATAGAAAGCATTACAGGCTCTTCACGCTCAGCGGTGCTTATCTGAGAAGCTCTCAGCTGAAGCACCTGAATCAGCTTGATTATCTGCTGATATATTTCAGCATCATACATATTATTCATGTTGTCACCTCCTTTGAAGTCGCAATTTATTCAAAGCCTCAAAGAACACTAGTAATTCTTTAAGTCTTTAAATAATAATCGGAGAGTCGCCTAGCCTCTCTAAAACAATTTGCGTATAGCTTATTCCATTCACAAAGAAATGATATGAGAATATCATTACACAAACCATTTAAACACCACCCGTGCCGTGACATTTCACGGCACCTATCGGTAACAGAGAACTATCATTTACAGCACATGATAATATTCTCATCTCATAAATTCTTGAGCAAACGTCATAAGCGCAATATATAGGCTCGGCTAATAAAGAAGCAGATGCCTCAAGACGAACAATAATGATTACCGCAGCGTTCGTCATTGATATTCTTAAAAAATGAATACGATTCGAAACCCGCGGTTTCTCCCTGCGAATATAATAAGATTTATTTCGGGAGATTAGTCGCTTATAAACAGCTAATTATAGCCGTTTGCCAATTATTGGTTGCATATTTTTAAGCATTTTTATGTAAAAAAGCTCCTGCGACACTTTTGATGCCGCAGGAGCTTCAATTATTCAATTAAATACGGAAATCTATGCCTTTGATAAATCTGCCATCCGAATCTCTTACCAGATCCCAGTCCATTTTTTCAGCGATTTTTAACTCTTTTTCATTGTAGTATATCTTTTTATAGCCCTTCAGATAACCACTTTTCTTCAGATTATCAAGCATAAAACACACCAACCTATGAATCTGCTCATTACTGTACTTGAATTCAGCCATCGCAAACAGACCTGTCTGCTTTTCTGCTTGAGTAGTCACTCTGCCGTAATTTGCTCTTGCATTCCGATCATATCTGCTATATATCATCTTGCTTGATGTTGATTCGGGAATACTTCTATAAACATAGCTACCCAGTTCAGTACCATTCGCTTTGCTCGCAATATCGTGAAAATGCGAATATCCGAAAATCCTTTCAAGTTCACGCAGCAGATAATATTTTACAATAGTAATATCCTCATATTCATCAAGCTTTTTCTTGCGAATTTGAGAATCCGCCGAATCGCTCATTACTCTTAGCACTCCATCAGGGATATTACACATGCGCTTTTTCTGCAGAGCAGTTTCATGTAACGGAAACGTCCCTGGGATACACTTCTTCGCCTGCTCAGTAAAGTAATATTTGGTCTTTTTGTTTTCAGTGCGCTTTTCGATTGGAACCAATCCATCGGCCATAAGCCCATCTATCAGAGCAACCACACGCTTACTCTTTTCCTTATGAAAGCTCAGATCCGGATTTCCCGTTATGCAAGCAATAAGCCTGCGGGGCGTAAAGCTTTCAAAGTCATTATACCACAGCGAATATATGCCATCTGCAAGTACCGATTCATAAAAAGTGATCTCCTTGCACCGTATTCTCCTTTTAATCTCTGCAGAAGCGTTTATAAGCATCTGAAAACTATGACGCTGTAAATGATACTCTTCGCAGATATCACGATCACGGTACTCGTCAAGCTTATTCTGAAACGGTATTTTAAGCTTATGCTCCTTATGATAGGTGTGTTCCAAACAATACTCCACTGTCTTTATGTACTCTTTCCTATCCCATTCCCTTCTTTTTATACACTTCGACAACGGATACATCTTCAGATATTTGGTCATCAGCATATTTGCTGTTTTCTCTACATCCTCTAATGACGCATATAATTTGTATGTACAGCCTTTCCCGTCTCTGCCGCCACGACCGCATTGTTGAATATAATCCAGCATATTAAACGGAAAGCCTACATGAATGACATATCGTATATCCGGAATATCAACGCCCATTCCGAATGCAGATGTAGCTATTACGCACTTTACCTCGCCCTCAAAGAACAGCTTGCATATGTATCTTTTCATTTCCATAACATACGCTTTTGAAACACCGCCATAATATTTCTGTAATACAGAGGTATCGCTGTGCTGCAGCTTCAGTTTAGCCACAAGCATATCAAATATCGTCTTCATCTGCTCTTTTGTACGACAGAACACCAGACACTTCTCATCAAGATGTCTAAGCAAAAAGCTGCAGACACGTCTGAACTGCTCAGCTTCTTTCTCATACAAAAACACATAATGTTTGCCCGAAGACTTTCTGAATTCCCACTTCCTGCTTATGGCACCTATACATTCCTCTGCCTCTACGTTCATTCCAAGGATATTTACAGCATTATTAAATATATAGGAATCCGCAGTTGCAGTAAATGCAGCAACTATAGGTCGAGGTAAATGTCGATGTCGTTCATCTGCAGAATACTGATCCACAAAAGATTTTATGCACCTGTATGCAGGTCTGAAATCATTTCCCCATACCGTTACACAGTGCGCCTCATCAATTACAAGCATGGATATGTGCAGTTCCCTGAAAAAGTAGCTTTTGCTCTGCAGTGTCTCGGGCGTTGTGTAGATGAGCTTAACGTCACTTTGTCCGCTGAGCAACATCTCCTGCTGCCACTCTTTTTTATCCTTGTCATCATCGTTATAAAATCCAAACGCCGATATACCTTTGACACGAAGCGAAGCTATCTGATCATCAATCAGAGCAGTCAGCGGAGATATGACAACAGTGTAACCATCAAGCAGCAAAGCAGGAAGCTGATAGCACAGCGACTTTCCCGAGCCTGTTTTACTGATACAGAAAACATCCTTTTTGTATGTCAGGATACGTTCTATACACTTCCCCTGAAAGCTTTTCAGCTTGCTTTCGCTTTCAACGAATTTCGGCAGAATCTCATAAAACTGTGGCTTGATTTCCTCCGGCAACTCCACCATATAAGCCTCCTAACCACACTCGATTTTGCACTTAAACGCATAAGCCTTCCCTTAAAATACATCCCGATTTAAGGGAAACAGCATCGGCATTTATAAGGCAGAATACTTTCGATAATTTAAGTAAATCTTTTCAATTATACCATAATACCCACAAAAAAGCAATCCAGCGCACTAAGCAATTGTCTACAACAAAAGAAAAAATGGAGCTGACTGTTTAGTCAGCTCCATTTGTGATCATCGTGCGGTCAATTTTTTATTTACCGACGAGTCGGAACCGTCACTCGTCATCAACATGCGGTCAGTTTTTATTTTACCGACGAGTCAGAACCGTCACTCGTCATCTTCAGTCGGGATTCCTTTATAGTGTGACCCTCACACTGTATCCTGCGGTTGGAATTTCTTTATAGTGTTATCCTCGCACTGTGTCTTCACTTATATTATATCCGATAAATCGGATCTTGTCAATATTCAAAAACATTATATACAGTGCATTCGTATAATCCTTTCCACATGATTGTTGGCGGCCTCATATTCATTTTTCAACTTCACACAAATCGCTTCTCTTCTCGTTGGAGAAATCGTATGTGCATCAACAAATCGCAATCGGGTATCAATACTATCTTGAGTTATCAGGCTGAGATGTGCCTTATTTTGAAATCGCCCAACACTTGAACTGAACCAGTAAAAACAGACAATGACAAAAAGAACCCTCCTATGGTATAA
>CAYSYF010000011.1:0-50412 GCA_964435155.1 uncultured Ruminococcus sp.
TCTTGATCCACTTGAATACCTTGCCGCAGATGTAGATGCCGTAGCAGGGAGGTGTGTTGTACAGGGAGTCGTTGTCAGCCTGTGTCTTCCACTTCAGCATTGTGGGAGTGCCGGGCAGAACGTCGTCTGTGATGAGGTCCTCACGGATAATAGCGATAACAACGCCTGCGGGACCTACGTTCTTCTGAACGCCGCCGTATATAACAGCATACTTGCTTACATCAACGGGCTCAGACAGGAAGCAGGAGGATACGTCGGATACGAGATCCTTGCCCTTTGTGTTGGGGAGCTGCCAGAACTTTGTGCCGTAGATGGTGTTGTTCTCGCAGATATAAACATAGTCTGCATCCTCAGGAATATCGAGGTCGGAGCAGTCGGGAATATAGGAGAATGTCTTGTCTGCGGAAGAAGCAACATCGATAGCCTCACCGTAGATCTTAGCCTCCTGCCAAGCCTTCTTAGCCCACTGACCTGTGATTATGTAAGCAGCCTTCTTGTTCTTCATCATGTTCATGGGAACCTCTGCGAAGAACTGGGAAGCACCGCCCTGAAGGAACAGTACCTTGTAGTTGTCGGGAATGTTCATAAGCTCGCGCAGATCCTTCTCTGCGTCCTTGATGATCTCGTCATAAGCCTTGGAACGGTGGGACATCTCCATAACGGACATACCTGTTCCGCGGTAGTCCATCATTTCATCTGCTGCTTCTCTGAGGACTTCCTCGGGAAGAACAGCGGGGCCTGCGCTGAAGTTGTAAACTCTACTCATAAGTTTGCCTCCTGTTTTTAAATGAGCGGCTTGCCGCGTTATAGCGGTGTACCGCTTTGATTTACTAAAACAATAACATATTTATTATATGCTTTTTTTGTCGATATGTCAAGTACGAAATGCACAAATCTGCCGATTTTTTACTTCTATTTTCCTGTTACCTGCCGAATATTTCTGCGAGGCGGTCAGCGCTTTGCTTCAGCTCGTCGAAATCGCCGTAGTTGTGGCGGTAAAGCTCCACGATATAGCTGCCGTCAAAGCCGTATGCGCCCATGCGTTTATTAAGCTCGGCAAAATCGAAATCGCCCTTGCCTACGGGCAGACAATCGCTGTCCGCGTTGCCGTCGCTGACGTGGCAGTGGATAAGGCTTTCTCCCAGTGCGTCAACATACTCGAAGATATCGCCCTTGCTGCGGCGAGCCTGCTTTAAATCAAGCACGAAATTAGCATACTCCGAAAGCTCTCTTTTCATCATCTTCAGAAAATCTAAATTTCCCGACAGGCAGTAGCAGACATTCTCCTGTGCGACTGTAACGCCGTATTCTCTGCCTATCTCGGCGAGCAGGCGGAACTGCTTCACATAATGCTCGGGTGTGCATTTGCTGCTTGATATCGCGCCGTGCAGCACGAATATCTTCGCGCCGAGCTTTTTCATGCTTTCAAAAAAGCCGCGGTAAAGCGTCAGCATCTCCTCAACGCGGCGGTCATAGGTGGAGAAAAGGAATACCGACTCCATCGGTGACGAGAACGGGTGGAACGAGGGGATTCCGATACCGTTTTCCTGAGCCATATCGCGTATCATGGAGATATACGGCTCCTGTCCCTCGCAGGTGGAGTTTGCAAACACCTCTGCGGTCTTTATTCCGCGCACCGCAAGCTCCCTGAACGCGTCCTCCACGTGCAGAGGATATAGCGAAGCAGTTGAAACACCTATCTGCATAGTTCCACCTCCGTTAAACAGTATCTGTTAAAATAATAACACATATTTATAATAAATGCAAGTGGTTTGTAAATATAAATCTGATTTTAAGCAAGGTCACCTCTGTCTGCTACAAAAAAAGCCTGAGAACAACATCTCAGGCTTTATTATTCTGAATTTTCTCTTTTTTATCCAGCCTTTGCACTATCACCATCGGTATGCACGCGGCATATATCGCGGCTATTCCGACAAGCTCCAGCCACACCAGCGGCGGCAGGATATCGAGGAAAGGATATATCTCGTAAAGCTGCGCGGGAAGCTCCGCCATCATGATGTAGTTCGTGCCGAAATGCATATTGAACAGCATTACGGCGCCTATCACGATATTTCCGAAAAGCAGCGCGTGCAGCGAGTAGCGCACCTTTGTTTCGTATTGCAGAACGCACAGCGAATAAAGGCTTATCAGCAGCATGATATGATGGCTTATTATGAACTGGTAGAATATATAGCTGTCATAGGAGCTGTTGAGGTCGGGCCATATCATCGCAGGCAGCGGACCTATAAAAGTGAAGAAATATATCACCCTGTAAAGACCGCCCTTGTTATTGCTGTACAATATGAATATCATAAAGAAATTTGCGACAAAGCAAAGGTGCAGCGGCAGGTCTGTTTCAAAGCTCCATACGCCGTATGCGAGTCTTGACAGATAGTGTATCAGCATATTTGCAAGCAGCAGCGTCGCGGCGGAGTATCTTATCGCCTTGAAATGCCCGAAGCGCCTTAGCCGCTTTCTGAATATGAATACCGCGAGATAAAGCAGCGCGAAAACAGCAGAAATAGCGATATGAAGCGGACCGAAAAGCTCCAGCCTGTTATCTGTGCCGATAAAGAAATCTGCCATTGCTGCCTCCGTTTGAAATTACGTGTTTTTCTGCGTATATTATTGCTCAATCGTGAATAAATCAACACTCCCAGTATAACAGAGAAATGTTTTTTTGTCAATAATTCGGAATAAAACGCATGATATGAGATAAATTAAACATATCATTGCTGATAAATTATATTCGTGTAACGGAGATGTTAAGAACATGAGCAGACCAACTTTTTCAAACAGGCTCGGATTTGTACTTTCGGCGGCAGGCTCGGCGGTGGGACTGGGTAATATATGGCGCTTTCCGTTTCTTGCGGCGGAATACGGCGGCGGTATATTTCTGCTGGTATATATAGGGGTAACGCTGCTTTTCGGCTTTCCGATAATGGCTATGGAGATAGCCATCGGCAGAAAGACCGCAGCGCCAAGCTTTGAAGCATATAAAAAGCTTGACAGCCGCGGCGGCTTTATCGGTGCGCTGACCTCGGCGGTGACGCTGATAACTCTGCCGTATTACTGCGTCATCGGCGGCTGGGTGCTGAAATACGCGGTGATGTACTTTACGGGCAAGAGTGCGATGGTGGCAGGTGAGGGCTTTTTTTCGCAGTACACCTCGCAGACGTTTGAGCCTATCGGCTTTCAGGTGTTGTTTTTACTGATGGCGGCAGCGATACTGCTGTGCGGAGTAAAGAACGGAATTGAAAAGGCTAACCGCTTTCTCATGCCTGCACTGGTCGTGCTGGCGGTGGTCATTGCTGTGTATACGCTGACGCTTGACGGCGCGTGGGAGGGCGTTAAATACTATCTCACTCCCGACTGGTCAAAGTTCTCGTTCAGGACAGTGCTTGCCGCAACGGGACAGATGTTCTACTCCCTGTCGCTTGCCAGCGGCATCATGATAACCTACGGAGCATATCTGAAGCGCGAGGACAATGTGGAGAAGTCGGTTAAGCAGATAGAGCTTTTTGACCTCGGCATAGCCTTTCTCAGCGGACTTATCGTTATCCCTGCGGTGTTTGCGGTATCGGGCGGCGAAAGCACTGCGCTGTCGGCAGGTACAGGGCTTTTGTTTGAAACGCTGCCCTCGGTGTTTGCCTCAATGCCGTTCGGCGGTGTCGTGGGAGCGCTGGTGTTCGTGCTGATATTCTTTGCGGCGCTGTCCTCGGCTATCTCGATGATGGAGGTAAACGTCGCAAACCTCATCGGTCGCTTTAAAATGAAGCGTCGGTATGCCGTACTGGTAATGTCGGGAGTGCTGCTGATACTGGGACTTCCGTCCAGCCTCGGCTACGGTGTGTGGAGCGCCGCAAGACCGCTCGGAATGGCGCTGCTGGACTTTTTTGATTATATGGGAAATTCAATAGTTACGCCTATCGTTGCGATGGTATCCTGTATCTTCATCGGCTGGGTGGTGAAGCCGAGCGTGCTGTCCGAGGAGATAGCGCAGGACAAGGTGTTCAAGCGGCAGAGGAGCTTTGAGTTTATCGTGAAGTGGATAGCACCGCTGTTTATAGCGGCAGTGCTGACAGGCTCGTTCCTTGGGATTTAAGCAATCATTGCAATGATTTATCGGACGCGGCGCCGCAAAAAACGCGATTTTTAATTTTTTTTGAAAAAATTGCACAAAACCCCTTGACAAAATTGCACAAAGGGATTATACTGTATATACAACACATAAACAGTTAAGCCGAGAGCACCTCGGCTAATACATAAAGTAAGGAGAAGTATCATGGCTTTAAAGGTTGACAGCATCGTCAAAAAGTACGGCGAATACACGGCGGTAGATAGCCTCAGCTTTGAGATCACAAAGCCCGGTGTTTTCGCTCTGCTCGGCACAAACGGCGCAGGCAAGACCACATCTATCCGCATTATCCTCGGAATGCTCAGCGCGGACAGCGGCAGTGTAACATGGGACGGCAAGAGCTTCCTCGCTGCAGAGCAGCCGATAGGCTACCTCGCGGAGGAGCGCGGACTTTACCCGAAATACAAGATAATGGATCAGCTCGTCTATTTCTGCGGACTTAAGGGCATGAAGAAGCCCGAGGCGGTAAAGGCTATCGACTACTGGTTTGAGCGCCTCAATGTTCAGGAGTACCGCGACAAGCGCGCGGAGCAGCTCTCAAAGGGTAATCAGCAGAAGATACAGCTCATCGCGGCGCTTGCTCCAAACCCCGAACTCATCATTCTTGATGAGCCTCTCAGCGGTCTTGACCCCGTGAATGCGGAGCTTTTCAAGACAGTTATCCGCGAGGAGATAAAGAAGGATAAGTTCATTATCATGTCCAGCCATCAGATGCCCACTATTGAGGAATTTTGCAGCGACATAGTCATCATGAACAAGGGCAAGACAGTGCTTCAGGGCAACCTCAACGAGATAAAGAAGGGCTACGGCAGAGTAAAGCTTACAGTAAAGTGCGAGGGCGATATCACAGACCTTGCAAATGCCTGCGGACTTAATGCGACAGAGGTAACTCCGAACGGTATAAGCTATAACGTAGACAACGAGCAGCAGGCTCATTCGCTGCTGAACAAGATAATGGAAAAGGGTATTCCGCTTATTCGCTACGAGCTTCGTGAGCCGTCGCTCAATGAGATATTTATTGAAAAGGTAGGTGCTGAGAATGAAAACTAAGGGCTGGCAGAAGGTGTTCGGCTTTACCTTTATGCAGTACATAAAAACAAAGTCGTTCATAATCGGCACTATTGTGATATGCCTTATCGTGGCACTGCTTGCGGCAGGCGCAAATATCCTCCCCTCTCTCATGAGCGGCGAGGAGGACGTTATTGACGGCGGCGAGGCTCAGCCCTCCACAACAAACGCTGTCTATATCTATGACAACTGCGGTATCCTCACTGACGAGGACACGGCTTCGCTTGAGGCAATGGGACTGAAGATAGCGCAGACAGACCTTTCGGCCGACGAGGTGATTGATAAGCTCGTTACAGCCACAAACGAGGCTATGGTGTCCATCTCTGATATACAGGCAGAGGGTATTGTTTTAGGCTACACTGTAAAGACCTACTATTCTCCCGACGCAGACGGTGCGACAGTGGACTACATCACCATCGCGGTGCAGCAGATAGTGAACTACCGCAATATGCTGAACTGCGGCATTGCCCCCGAGAACTATGCGGCTTCGCAGAGATACATCACCACCTCCAAGATAGAGGCAGGCAATGACGAGTGGAACATCTTCGAGAGCACTATCAACTACTTCGTTCCTATCGTTGTTTCGCTGGTGCTGTTCCTGCTGATATTCGTATACGGTCAGACCGTAGCTCAGTCCATTGCTACCGAAAAGACCTCGCGCGTAATGGAGCTTCTGCTGACCTCTGTAAGACCGCTCGCGGTGGTTATCGGCAAGGTGCTTGCTATGGGTCTTGTATCGGTGCTTCAGTTTATACTTATGATACTTGTGGGTGCAGGCGCGTTTATGCTGTCCGCTCCGTTCGGTATCGGCGGCGAGATAATGGATATGATGAACAGCACAGAGGTGCTGACAGGCGAGGGTGCTATGATAGTTGAGGCTATCGAGAACACCGTCGGCAATATCGGCGCGCTTGAAATTATCCTTATCCTGGTTATGTTTATCCTCGGTTTCCTGTTCTTTGCGCTTATCGCGGCGCTTGTGGGCGCAAGCGTAAGCCGTATGGAGGATCTCACAGCGGCAATGCAGCCCTACTCCATTCTCGGCGTAGTCGGTCTGTATCTCGCATACTTCCCCATCATCGCAAATGTTGAGTCTATCGACACAGGTGCGGCTACCGTAAATCCCGTGCAGATATTCTCCTACTACTTCCCGCTGTCCTCGCCCTTTGCACTGCCCTCCGCGCTGCTGCTCGGCACGATGGATATCGTGCAGGTGATAATCGCGGTGCTTATCCTCGCGGTGTTCGTGGTGCTGATAGCAATGCTGGTTGCAAAGGTATATGAGGCGATAATCCTGCACAACGGAAACAGAATAAAGTTCGGCGATATGATAAAGATGGCTGGTAGAAAATAATGCTTAAGGATCTGCTTATTATCGGAGTTTGCGTTTTGTATATCTTGACAACGATCCGAAGGTCGCGCAGACGCAATTGATACACATGAAACAGGTCGGCTGAAAGGCTGGCCTGTTTTTGTATGTAGGGGCGGGATCCATTTCCGCCCGTTATGCTCATATTCATGTGGGCGGATATCGAATCCGCCCCTACACAATATTGCCCTATTGCCAAAACCCGAAAAATATGCTAAAATAAAAAAGCTGTTTCACAGCAAGCAAATGTTTTTTCAGGAAGGTAAGAAAATGAAATTAGTTATCGCAGAAAAGCCGTCTGTCGGCAATTCAATAGCAAAGGTCATCGGTGCGAACAAGCGCCGCGGCGAGGGCTTCACCGAGGGGGGAGGCTACATAGTGTCGTGGTGCTTCGGACACCTTGTAGCTCTTTCCAGTCCCGAGGAGTACGACAAGCGCTACCAGAAGCCGTGGAAGTTCGAGAACCTCCCCATTCTCCCCGAGGAGTTTAAATGGACGGTTGCCGAGAGCACCGCGCCGCAGTTTGAGATACTGAAAAACCTTATGCTGCGCGACGATGTTGACGAGCTTATCTGCGCTACCGATGCAGGTCGCGAGGGCGAGTGTGTGTTCAGATATGTGTATTATCAGGCAGGCTGTACAAAGCCGTTCAAGCGCCTGTGGATAAGCAGCATGACGGACGAAGCTATAAAGGACGGCTTTGCCGATCTTCGTGACGGTGCGGAGTACGACGCGCTGTATCGCTCGGGTCTTGCAAGAAACAAGGCTGACTGGATAGTCGGAATGAACGCGACCCAGCTCTTCACCGTAAAATACCGCAATATGCTGTCTGTGGGACGTGTGCAGACCCCCACTCTCGCAATGCTTGTGGAGCGCGAGAAAAAGATTGAGCAGTTTGCTTCGGCAAAGTACTATTCTGCGGTGCTTTCCTGCGGTAAGTTCACTGCGGAGAGCGAAAAGATAGAGGGTCAGGCTGCGGCTGAAAAGGCTGTCGCTGCCTGCGGCGAAACGGCAGAGGTAAAGTCGGTCGTGAAGGAGCAGAAGAACGCAAATCCCCCGAAGCTGTACGACCTCACAACTCTCCAGCGCGACTGCAACAAGCTGTACGGTTACACCGCCCAGCAGACGCTTGACTGTGCGCAAAGGCTGTATGAGAACAAGCTTATGACCTACCCAAGAACGGACAGCAACTATATTACTGACGACATGGAGCAGCAGGCTGCCGAGATGGTGAAGCTGTGCGCGAAGGTGTTCCCGTTTGGCGAGAATTATGACGCACTCGCGTGTGAGCCTGACATAAAGCGTCTTATCAACAACGATAAGGTTTCCGACCACCATGCGCTGCTCCCTACAAAGGAGATAAACCGCTACAATTTCGATAACCTCACCGAGGAGTGCTACAATGTGCTTTGCCTTGTTGCGGCAAGACTTCTCTGCGCAGTTGCGCCGAAGCATACCTTCGATACGGTAACGGCAGAGCTTCTCTGTGGCGATACAAAGTTCACCGCCAAGGGCAAGACTGTCGTTCAGGGCGGCTGGAAGCAGCTTGAGGCAGACATCAAGGCTCGCATGAAGGGTATCGTTGCAGACGCTGACGAGGACGAGGAGGACGACGCAAAGACCCTGCCGCCGCTTGAAGTGGGCGGCACCGTAAAGGTAAACAGCGCAAAGCTTGCAGAGCACAAGACAACTCCTCCGAAACGCTACACCGAGGATATGCTGCTCTCCGCAATGGAGCACGCAGGCAACGACGACTATGACGAGAACGAGGACGTTGAGAAGAAGGGACTTGGCACTCCCGCGACGCGCGCCGCTATCATAGAAACGCTTGTAAAGCGCCAGTATGTCGAGCGCAAGGGCAAGCAGCTCATTCCCACCGACAAGGGCAGACGTGTTATTGATGTCGTTCCCGAGAACGTGAAGTCCGCGAAGATGACCGCTGAGTGGGAAACAACGCTCCAGCGCATTGCAAAGGGTCAGGCGAGCGACGAGGAATTCCTTGCTGAAATAATTGAGTTCACGAAGAAGCTGATCTGCGACAACAGGGTAGAGGCTTCGAGAAACGCAAATCCATTCCGCTTTTCAAAACTTCCCGTTATCGGAAAATGCCCGAAGTGCGGAAAGAACGTGTACGAGTTCCAAAAGTCCTACTCCTGCGAGGACAGCCACGGTCAGTGCGGCTTTTTCTTCATGAAGGAGATGTGGGGCAAGGAAATATCCGAAACGCAGGCTAAGCGCGTGCTGGAAAAGGGCAGCTCCATCGTGCTGAAGGGCTTTACCACAAAGCGCGGCGATGTGGTAAGCGGCAAGCTGGTGCTTGGCGAGAACAAGCGCGTGAGAGTTGAGATAGAAAAGTAACTTTGTAGGGCAGGCTGCCTGTAGGGGCACGGCTTGGCGTGTCCGTTGGTTTCAGATATCATTTCTTTCATTGTTGTAGGGGCGGATTTGCATATCCGCCCGTTATTTTATCGCATATCTTGCGGCGGCGTGAGGCGTGTTGCCCTCTGTTGCGGAGCATCGTGCTCCGCCTTGGGGGCAACGGCGCAGACGTCGTGTCTGCGGCACGCCGCCCTACGATCATCTTTTTTGCATAATATATTGCAAAAAACGATAATTTGTGCTACAATAAAAATATATAATAGCATGTGAGGAGTGACTGCGATGCTGGATTACTGCGTATGCCCGAAATGCGAGCGTATGATAATGCTTGACGGGGATTTCCCGACGGGCTTTTGCCTGTATTGCGGCACTCATATCGCGTTTGACGAGGCGAGGGAGGAGTTCCTCGGCGGACTTCGCAGCGCTATCCCCGATGAATTTCTGCTTGAAGTGGAGCTGAGCGACCTCATAGACGAGGACGACGCAGGCGACGACGGCTACGGTATCCCCGAGTGCCGCGAGGAATGCGGGAAGGCTCAGCAGTACCTCAACAAGCTTGACTTTGCAAAGGCTTATGAGCATTATGCGATGGCGCTCGACTGGCGACCTATGGATTTTGAGGCGTCCTGCGGAAGGCTTACAGCAGGGATATTAAAGCTCAATGACGTTGAAAACTGGGAGAGCAGGCTTCGCGACACTGTCGCGCTGATACGCTCCGACAGCGACCACGGCACGGCACAGAAAAGCCTTGAATACGCGCTGGATATCTTAAAGCGATTTCTCTCAAAGGGCGGCAGATTTGTCGCGCCCTACTATACATACGGCTTTTTCAGACTGGTGACGGAGATGTTCCCGAGGCTCAGCCAAACGGCGGTGGAGATATTCGCGCACTGCCTCAATATCGACAATGCGCCGCTTACGAATGCCGCAAGGCTGGATAACGAAACAACGCGCTTTGTTGTGGGCAGCTTTTCGTCCGACATCGACAAAAACCTGCGTTTTCCGCTGGCGCTTGTGATGAAGCATATCGGTGACGAGCGCAAGGCAGACAGCCTTTGCAGGGCGCTGTACGTCTACGAACGCGAGGTGTGGCTGAGAAACCGCGACAATGACCGCATTGATGATGTCATAGGATTTATGGAGATGATGTTTGACGAGCCGTATTCCACTTCCTGCCGCAGAACTGCGATAGATGTGGGCTATGATTTTCTCATGATGGGCGCGCTTGAACAGAACACAAAGCCGAAGGAAAAGCTGATGTTCCTGTCGAGGGTGTACAGCTACGTTCAGATACAGCGCATGGAGCGCTTTTTCGGCGAGGAGCTGTTCTTCCGCCGCGTGCAGGCTGATGTGTACCTCAGGACGAAGGGCGCAAGCGCCGCCTCGGCTGAGTACAGAAGGATACAGGAAAAAATACGCGAGCTGTCGGTATCAGGCGGCAGCGCGGATTACTATAACCGCTGATAAAACAGAAAGGAACGATAGTTATGGCAAACTTAAAGAAGCTTGAACGCGATTACGGCGAGATACTTTGGACAGGCAAAAAGCGCATACTCGGTATGCCGATATCCTTTACGCGCTATATCCTTACAGAGACAAAGTTTATCACAAAGATAGGCTTTCTGAATATCCGTGAGGACGAGATCGAGCTGTACCGTATATATGATATGTCGCTGCAGCTTCCGCTGGGTCAGAGGATATTCGGCTGCGGCACGCTGAAGCTGCTTTCCAAGGACTCCGATACTCCCGCAAAGGAGATAAAGTGCATAAAGAAGCCGCGCGAGGCTAAGCGCCTTATCGACGATGCAGTGACGCTCCAGCGCGACAAGTACTATGTACGCGGCAGAGATATGATAGGCAGCAATGTTCCCGATTCGCACGACACGGACGGCGACGGTATCCCCGACTGCGAGGAATAATAGAATCGTCGAAGAAGTCCCGTTGGGACTTTCTCGCCGGAACATCAGCACTGCGCGCACTGCGTTGAAAGCTTTGCTTTCAACTTGCACACTGGTGCTGATAGAAGTTTTTTTTGACCGAAGTGAATTCGGTCAAAAAATTATTTAAAATGCCCGCATAGCGGGCAAAAACAGGTTTTTATAAGCTGTGCGATCTGTGTAAAAGCCCTTAAACGGCATATACTAAAGCAAACTCATACCAAAGGAGCAAAACCATGCGAAGCTGCGGAATACTTATGCATATAACAAGCCTGCCCTCGCCCTACGGCATAGGCACGTTCGGCAAGGAGGCGGAGAAGTTCGCTGACTGGCTTAAGGACGCTGGTCAGAAATACTGGCAGGTATTGCCGATAGGCCCTACAGGCTACGGCGATTCGCCCTATCAGCCGTTTTCTACATTTGCGGGAAATCCCCTGCTAATCGACCTTGACGAGCTTGTGGAGAACGGCTATATCACACGCGAGATGTGCGAGGCTGCGGATTTCGGTGCGGACCCGTCATACGTTGACTATGAAAAGGTGACGCGCACCAAGATGAAGCTGCTGCGCGAGGCTTTCAAGAGCTTCACTGATGATGTGGGCTACACCTCTTTCATGATAGACGAGCGCGACTGGCTTGAGGACTACGCGCTGTTTACTGCGCTGAAAGAAAAGTTCGGCGGCAGACCGTGGTCTGACTGGGACGAGGATATCAGAATGCGCGTTCCCGAGGCTGTCGAGCTGTATCGCAAGGAGCTTTCCGAGGAGATACGCTTTGTAAAGTTCGTGCAGTATATATTCTTCCGTCAGTGGGATCGCTTCCACCGCTACTGCAACAAAAACGGAATACAGCTTATCGGTGATATCCCGATATATGTTTCGCCCGACTGCGCGGACGTATGGGCGCAGCCTGAGCTTTTCGAGCTTGACGAGCGCAGGAATCCCTCGCGCGTTGCAGGCGTTCCGCCCGACTATTTCTCCGCTACGGGTCAGCTTTGGGGCAATCCTCTCTACAACTGGGACGCTATGAAAAAGGATAATTACAAATGGTGGCTGAAGCGTATAGGCAAGGCAGGCGACTGCTTTGATATGCTGCGTATCGACCATTTCAGAGCGTTCGACACCTACTATGCTATCCCCTACGGTCACAAGACAGCCGAGCATGGAACATGGGAAAAAGGCCCAGGCATGGAGCTGTTCAATGCGATAAAGAACGATCTCGGTGATGTAAACATCATCGCAGAGGATCTCGGAGATATCTTCGACAGTGTTAAGGAGCTGTTAAAGGACAGCGGCTTCCCCGGAATGAGGGTGCTGCAATTCGGATTCAACCCCGAGAACAGCGACAACGACCATTTGCCGCACCACTATCCCGAGAACTGCGTTGCCTACACAGGCACTCACGACAACGCGACCATCATGCAGTGGTACAGGGAGGCGGACGATAAGTCAAGGGCTATGGCTAAGCGCTATTTAAAGCCGCGTTTTCTGGAGCGCATGAATTTCTGCTTTATCAGAAATGTTTATGCAAGCCCTGCGTGCCTTGCGATAATTCCCATGCAGGACGTTATGGGGCTCGGCAAGGAGGGACGAATGAACGTTCCCTCAACGCTCGGCGGCAACTGGAACTGGAGAATGCCTGCGGGTGCTGCGACTCCCGCAAGAGCCGACAAGCTCAAAGACCTTGCCGAAACGTATTTCAGATAATAAAATTTAAGGGCGGATATTATATCCGCCCTTTTCCGTTGATCATATGTAGGGCGGCATACCCTCATGCCGCCGCCTAAGATTTGTAGGATTTCGGCGGGCTGAGGGCAGCCCACCCTACGGACTATTCCTTGACCGAGCCTCCCGTCACGCCCTCCACATAATACCTCTGCATTATGATAAAAAGCAGTCCTATCGGTATCGAAACAAGCACCGCACCTGCGGCGAACTGCGTGTAGTAGGTGCTGATGAACTCGCGCTGAAGCATTCGGAACATTCCGAGGGCAACGGTATAGCTGTCGTAATTCGTTCCGCAGATGATACTGGGGAAGATATAGTCTATCCACGGCGTCATGAACGAGGTCAGCACAGTATACACGATTATCGGCTTTGACAGCGGCAGGGTTATTTTGAAGAATATCTGCGATTTCGTCGCACCGTCAAGGTACGCGGACTCGTCTATCGCGCGCGGAATGGTATCGAAAAAGCCCTTTGCGATATAGTAGCTCAGCCCCGCGCCTGCAATATAGAACAGCGTCAGCGAAAGGAGCGGGTTTTGGAGCAGGTTCATGCCCTTGAGGATATAATACACCGCCAGCATGGACATGAATGCAGGGAACATTCCGAGTATCAGAGCGATGTTCATCATCGGCTTTTTCATGCGGAATTTGAGCCTGCTAAGCGCAAACGACACCGCCAGCACCATTGCCGCTGAGCCGATACAGGTAAACACCGCCACCGTCAGCGTATTGAGGAACCACCTCACAAAATCGAACTGCTGTCCGCGCTGCAAGAGCTTGACATAGTTATCTATCGTGTAGGCCTTCGGGAAAAAGTAGCTTGTATAGGCTCCCGGCTCCTCGCGCAACGAGATCAGGATTATCCACAAAAGCGGAAGTATCCACAGTATTCCGAGGACGGTGAGCAGTATATACGCGCCGAGATTTCTTTGCTTCATATCACATCGCCTCCCCGTTGTAGGACTTCGTCCGCCTGAATGTTATCAGCGATATTGCGGAGCATATCAAGAACACCAGTATTCCGATGACCGAGGCAAGGGAATAGTCGCGCGAGTCCACCGTCAGCTTGTACAGCCAAGTCACCAAGAGGTCTGTCTTTCCTGCCTGATAGTAGTCAAGCGTTGCAGGCGCTCCCTCGGTAAGGAAATAGATGATGTTGAAGCTGTTGATGTTTCCGATAAACTGCGTGATGAGATACGGCGCAGTCACATACAGCACATACGGCATGGTTATCTTTCTGAATATAACGTTTTGCGGCGCACCGTCTATTTTAGCCGCCTCATAGAGGTCGGACGGTATATTTATCAGTATTCCCGAGGTTATCAGCATGGTGTAGGGAATACCTATCCACAGGTTTACAAGAATTACCGTCACGCGCGCCCATGTCGGGTCTGTGAAGAACGGTAGCGGCTGCGCGATAAGTCCCCACTCCATCAAAAGGACATTCAGCGGTCCTGCCTCGGCAAGTATATTTTTCATTACAAGCAGCGAAACGAACTGCGGCACTGCTATCGCAAGCACGAAAAGCGTTCTGAAAAACCCCTTGAAGCGTAAGCCTTTGCGGTTTATGAGCAGCGCCAGCGCGATGCCTAAAAAATAGTTCAGAAACGTTGCAAAGAATGCCCACACGAGCGTCCAGCCGAGAACGTGCCGAAACGTTTCGGAAAGCACCGAGCCTGTTCCGAGTATCGTCCTGAAATTGTCAAGCCCCACCCAAGTGAACAGATTTGCAGGCACCTGATGGTTGCGGTCGTAGTTCGTGAACGCCAGCGCTATCATATAGATAAGCGGAATTATCGTGAATATCGCAATGCCGACAGTCGGCACAAACAGCAGCGTTTTGTGAAAGCCGCCGTCCAGAAGCGCCTTTATCTCGTCCTTGAATTTCGGCGGCTTTTCGCCTCTTTTTACCATGTCCTCGGCTTTCTTTGCGCTGCGGATATTTATTGCCCACAGCGCGAAGAAAGCAAATACCGCCGCAAGCGAAAGTATTCCGTACAGCAGTATCAGCATAGAATTGTCGCCGTTTTCTATCAGCACGTCGATACCGAGCGTTTCATCGAAATACCAGCCGCGTTTCACCGTGCCGAGCGTAGGCAGCTTTTCGATGTACGCCCGGCCGAAATTCACGATGAACGCGATAAAGCCTGCTTCGGCGGCGTGGAATATAAGCCCCTTTGCTATCTGACCGCGGAACACATTTCCCGCGCCCATGACGATGTAGGACAGCTTTGTGAGGAAGCCGCCCTTTGCAAAGGTCACACACAGCCACCAAAGTCCGCCGAAAAAGGCTTTGAAGCCTTTGGCGAGCGTGCGCGGCACTGCACGGAAAAACGCGCCTATTCCGCGAAAAAGACCGCACGCTGCCACTGATATCTTATGCCACAGCTTTTTATACCATGGCAGAAGAAAATAGTCTATCCTGTTCATTTACGGCATTCATTCCTCTGTGATGTTGGAAAGCGTGGACTGCACCAGCCTGTCAAGCTTTTCCTGCAAATTATCTGTCGTTACAGCTCCCGAAATAACGTCCTGTCCGAATGCCTCGGAGGGCTTCCAGAAGCTGCCCATCTGAGGGATAGAGGGCTGGAGCGTAGCATAGCTGAGCTGCTCGGTAAGCGCAGAAACGGCAGGTATCTCGGAAAGCGTGCCGCTGTCCTCGGCGAGCGTCTTGTTTACAGGCGCAAAGCTGCGCTTTTCAAGCCTTAATTTCTGATTGTCGTAGTTTGTGAGCCATTCCGCAAGCAGCATTGCGTCAAGCGGTGCGTCTGTTTCGGAGCTTACGCCGATAAGCTTGTAGTTCGCAAGACTTCCCATCTGTACGCTCTCTCCGTTTGAGAGTGTAAATTCGGGAAGCTTTGCTGTGCCGTAGTTTTCTCTCAACGAGCTTTCTATCTCCTTTGAGTTCCATGTGCCTGAGATAGCCGCCGCGATGGTGCCGTTTGCAAAGCCCGATCTCACCATGCTGTCGTCGTAATCGGCACCGAATTTCGCGCTTTTTGCAAGGCTCAGGATATATTCTCCTGCGAGCAGACCGCGTTCATTGTTGAAGTCGCACTGCGTCGGGTCTGTGCCGTCCTCACCGAAAAGCGTACAGCCCGCGCCGAGGAAAAAGCCTGCCTGATACCAGCCGTCGTCGAGGTTCATTGCGAGGTTTATCTTGGTGTCGGGGATATCCTTTGCCATTATCGTATCAAGGCTCTTGACGTCCTCGTCAGACAGCTTTGACTTGTCGTAGTACAGGAAATAGGTGTCAGATACCGCAGGGTAGCCGTAAAGCTCACCGTCAACGGTAGCTGCTCTTACGGCTGTTTCGGTGCAGGCATTCTCTATCTCCTCGCGGTTTTTGGTGATACGGTAGAGCGCGCCTGCGGAAACAAGGCTTCCTATCTGATCGGACGCAAAGCTGAACACGTCAGCCGCCGCAGAAACGTCCTTAAGCACCTCGTTTGCGGCGTCAGCCTCGGAGACTACTCCCAGCGTGAACGCATAATGCTTATCGGAGTGCGCCTTTGCAAAGTCCTCGCACATCTGCTTCAGCACGTCCTGATCCTCCTGCGCTCCCCATACGGTGAGCTTTACGGTCTCGCTGCTGCCGCTTGCAGCCCCCGAATTATCCGAGCTGCTGTTCTGTCCGCGGCTGCAGCCTGCGAGTGCAGAAGTCATCATGGCAAGCGCCATAAACGAAGCTGTCAGTTTTTTTATAGAAATACACATAATATCATTCCTCCCGATGATATTGTGCGTATTTATTCTGTGCTTATGCAAAGCCATTCTTTTTTCTGTTGATGCTATGATAGTATGACAATAACTGCAATTTGCTGCAAAAGCGAAAAGTTAAGATATCATTGTAGGGGCGGATTCAATATCCGCCCGTCAAACGCGTCGATATTACATAACGGCAGACCTTTATCCTTTGCTATCATGCGAGCAGGGAAAAATAATTGCCGCTCCCGAAATGAGAGCGGCTTTTTTGAAACCATTCCACAAGCTTTTTTAGCAGCGCCGAGGCGTCCTTTGCCGTAACGATACCGTCAAGGTCGAAATCGCGCTTTGCGGGGTTTTCTGCAGCCTTAATCTCCACGATGTCCTTTAGTATCGCGCAAGCGTCGGCAGGAGTGAGCCTGCCGTCGTTGTTGCAGTCGCCGTGAAGCTCGCTGTACTCGTGCAGCTTTTCGTTGAATGTATCGAGCAGCGCAGCGGCGGGCAGGGAAGCGGTAAGAATTACAGATGTCATTACAGTAGTCAGAAGGCTTGTTGTTTTCATAATATATCTCCTTGCAAAACGCACTTGGTAGAGATACAGCGTGCTGTGTCCGTCACTTTTTAAATTAGCAGTTTTTTTGAAAAGGTTACGCACCGAGGTTTTATGCTCGGTGCGTTCTGTTTACATATTGTCCAGCGCAGTTCTCATCTGTTCGATGAACTCCGCAATATATGGCGCAGCCTTTTCGCCATGCTTTGTAACAAGCTCGACAGCGGCGCTCTCTACGATAACGCCGTCAGCTATCTCGGCAACGCGCTTTGCTTCCTTGGGAGTATGGATACCGAACCATACAGCCATAGGCAGGTCTGTGTACTTCTTAGCCTCGTCTATAACTGCCTTAAGCTCTGCCTTGCCGTCCTCTGTAAGACCTGCGTCGCTCAGTGCGGAGGCTACATAAACATAGCCCTCGCCGTGTGCGCTCTCTGCGATAGCCTTTATTCTTGCAGGCTCAGCAGGTGCAACAAGCGGAATTATCGTGATGCCGTGCTTCTTTGCGAAGTCCGCAGCCTCGGGGCGCTCCTCATACGGCATATCGGGAACGAATATTCCGTCCACGCCGCACTTTGCGCAGTCCTCAAAAAATCTGTCATAGCCGTACTTGAATACGGGGTTGAGATAAGTTATAAGGCAGATGGGAGTATCTATCTTCTCGCGTACTCTCTTTACAAGCTCGAACGCTCTGTCGGTGGTCATGCCGTTTCCGAGGGCGCGGATATTCGCCTGCTGGATAATGGGACCCTCTGCTATGGGGTCGGAAAAGGGAATACCTATCTCGATGATATCAGCGCCGCCCTCCGCGAGCGCAAGCACGTTCTGCACGCTTGCCTCAAAGGTGGGGTCGCCTGCTGTCATAAAGCCGATAACGGTCTTTTTGTTCTTTGTAAACGCTTCTCTTAACTTATTCATGCAAATTCACTCCTCTGTATCTCGCGATAGCCGCAACGTCCTTGTCGCCTCTGCCCGACAGGCAGCATACGATGATGTCGTCCTTGCTCATTGTGGGAGCGAGCTTCATGATGTGAGCCACTGCGTGAGCGCTCTCAATAGCGCAGATGATTCCCTCTGTGCGAGCTATGTACTCGAATGCGTCAACCGCTTCGTCGTCGGTTACGGGGACATACTCCGCTCTGCCCGAAGCGTACAGATGTGCGTGCTCGGGACCGATACCGGGGTAGTCAAGACCCGCGGAGATGGAGTATACGGGCGCTATCTGACCGAACTCGTTCTGGCAGAACAGCGACTTCATACCGTGGAACACACCTGTGGAGCCTGTTGCGATGGTAGCGGCAGTTTCGCCTGTGTGAACGCCTCTGCCCGCAGCCTCGCAGCCGATAAGGCGAACGTCCTTGTCCTCTACGAAGCAGGTGAACATACCGATAGAGTTGCTTCCGCCGCCCACGCAAGCCATGACTGCGGTGGGGAGCTTGCCCTCTGCTTCAAGTATCTGAGCTCTTGCCTCGCGGCTGATAACGCTCTGGAAATCGCGTACTATCATGGGGAAGGGGTGCGGACCTACTGCCGAGCCGAGAACGTACAGCGTATCGTGAGTGCGCTTGCACCAGTCTGTCATAGCCTCGTTTACGGCGTCCTTCAGGGTCTTTGTGCCGCTCTTTACTGCGTTTACCTTTGCGCCGAGCAGCTCCATACGGTAAACATTGAGCGCCTGACGGATAGTATCCTCCTCGCCCATGAATACCTCGCACTCAAGACCAAGCAGAGCCGCAGCGGTAGCCGAAGCCACGCCGTGCTGACCTGCGCCTGTTTCAGCGATGATACGGGTCTTGCCCATCTTCTTTGCAAGCAATGCCTGACCCAGCACGTTGTTTATTTTATGCGAGCCTGTATGGTTCAGGTCCTCGCGCTTGAAGTATATCTTCGCGCCGCCGAGATCCTTTGTCATCTTCTCCGCATAATACAGCAGCGAGGGTCTGCCTGCGTACTCGTTGAAAAGCTGAGTAAGCTCCTTGTTGAATTCGGGGTCATTCTTGTAGAACTCGTAAGCCTTTTCTAGGTTTATCAGCTCACTCATCAGCGTTTCGGGAACATACTGTCCGCCGAACTCGCCATAGCGTCCGTTTGCCATTGTCGTATTTCCTTTCATTTGAATGAATATTTATTTAATGTACATCTTCATGTGATTTGGAGATGAAATCAACAAAGTCCTGCTGAGGGATAGGCTTTGAGAAGTAATAGCCCTGGATATAGTCACACTTTATCGCGGAGAACTTATCCGCCATATCGGCTGTTTCAACGCCCTCAACAACTATCTCCATATCCATGTCCTTCAGCATTTTTACTGTGTTTTCAAGCACGCACCACATCTTGGGGTTTGCCTGCTCGTCCACGAAGGACTTGTCAAGCTTTACGATCTTCAGCGGAAGCTGTATAACGCGGCGCATATTGGAGTAGCCTGTGCCGTAGTCGTCCAGCGAGAAGCTTACGCCTGCGCCGGAGAGCTTGTCGAGGTTGCTCTTCATTACGTTCTGTGCGTAGCTTGCCGCGGTTTCGGTGATCTCGAGGTTGATCTGATCGCTGCGGACATCGTATTTTCTTAGCGTTTCAAGCACCTTGTCCGCGAGGTCGCCGTGCATACACTGCGCAACCGAGAGGTTTATCTCGATATAGTCAAGACCAAGCTTTTTGTATTCGTCGCTTGAAATGAAGCGGCACACCTCGTCAAGCACGAAGTCGCCGATACGGTGGATAGCGCCGCTCTTTTCCGCGGCGGTGATGAACACATCGGGCGGAATGAAGCCGTACTCCTCATCTATAAGACGGAGCAGAGCCTCTGCCGTGGTGAACCTCTGCTGTTCTACGGAGTAGATGGGCTGGTAGTATACCTGAAATTTATGGTTTGCAAGCGCTCTGTCTATTACCACGTCGATGTTGCTCATAAGGTCAAAGCGCTGCTTCTGGAATATCTCGTTTGCGTGCAGTACCGTTCCTGTGGTCTGCGAATGCTCGTGGAAGCTTGCACCGAAGGAGGACAGCGATTTGAAATCTCCGATATCATCGGGGCATTCGACTATACATATATACGCTATAATGCTCAGCGCAAGTCCGTTTACCATAATGGTGCGCTTAAACGCGCGGTTTATATTTTCTGCAAATTCCTCAGCCTTTTCGCGGTTTTCGCCCTCCAGTATCACGCGGAAGCGTCCGCTGTCGAGGAAATGTATATCGGCATGAGTTTTAAGCTCCTTGTCGATCTTCACCAGTCTGTTTGCTGTGCGTACCAGCAGGGTCTTCAGCGAGTCGAAGCCTATCATCGACTGTATCGAGCCGAAGTTGCCGACATTCAGCATTACTATGGTAAATTCCTTGTCATTGTTGAAGTTGCGCTTTATTCCGTGCGAGTATGCGCTGTGATTTCCAAGACCTGTGATGGGGTCGATATGATCCTCGGGGCGCTGGGTCGTCATACTGATGAACAGCAGTGACAGCGAGCAGGCAAAAAGCTCGATGGAAACAGTGGGGTTGAGGAACTGTATGATGAGTGCGCCGAGGTTCAGCGGTACTATCGCGATGATAGATACGATACGCGAGGTCTTTAGCACCTTTTTGAACTTGAACAGATAGATCACGCCAAGCACCATATAGTACACGGCGGTCATATACAGAATGAAGAACAGACCCTCATGCTGATAAACACCATCGGTTATTGAGAATATGGGGTGTCCGATAAGGTGGTTGAGCGTAAGTCCTCCGACAACGATGGAGATCGGCAGGAATAACGCCAGCTTCTGCACAATGCTTGTTTTGAACTTATGCCATGAGTCTGTAAGGCTTATTACGTATGCGACGTATGCGGGAGTTGTGAGATTGCGGAAGATCAGGTATCCCAGATGCATTACATATAAAAGCTCATGATCGACCTGCGTCATGTTGTCCATGTGTACCGAAAGGATATCGAATACCGTCGATATCATCATGGTTATCAGCGTAAGCAGATAGCACCTGTTGGAGTTTCCCTTGGTCATCTTTCTGATGATCATGGAGAACAGCAGGATTATCAGCAGTACGAATGCAGCATAGTCAAATGTTGCGAGCTTAAGTATAGACGGATTGTCAATGGTATCTACAAAATTCAGACCATTCATATATCTATTCCCTCCGTTGATATTCGTTAGGGTATTATTTTTAAATCTAATTTTACATAGTATAGTATATCATAAAAGTCAATAATTTGTCAACCTATACTAAGAAATATGACTTTTTTTGTGTAATATACCATTTTTTCTGCACCAATAAAGATGTTTATTGACAACCACTCTTATTATTTTTTGAAAAGCTCTTGACAATTCAGGAAAAAAGTGATAAAGTTATATTTAGCACTCCGAGGCTAAGAGTGCTAAAATGTCGAACAAAATAAATTTACATAATTTTTAAGGAGGAACCGAACAATGACTATCAGACCATTAGCAGACCGCGTTGTTATCAAGTCCGTAGAGGCTGAGGAAACAACAAAGAGCGGCATCATTCTTACAGCAAAGGCTCAGGAGAAGCCCTCTATCGCTGAGGTAGTTGCGGTAGGCCCCGGCGGAAACGTTGACGGCAAGGACATCGTTATGAACGTCAAGGTAGGCGACAAGGTGCTTATCAGCAAGTACGCCGGCACAGAGGTAAAGGTTGACGGCGTGGAGTATTCCATCGTGCGCCAGAACGACATTCTCGCAGTAGTAGAATAAGATAACATTCTGTAGGGACACGGCTTGCCGTGTCTGAATAAAAACAAATCTATCATTAGGAGGAGATTTAACATGGCTAAGGATATAATTTACGGCGAGGAAGCTCGCAAGGCATTACAGGCAGGTATCGACAAGCTTGCCGATACCGTTAAGATCACTATCGGTCCCAAGGGCAGAAACGTAGTTCTTTCCAAGAAGTACGGCGCTCCCCTCATCACAAACGACGGTGTTACCATCGCCAAGGAGATCGAGCTTGAGGACGCATTTGAGAACATGGGCGCTTCCCTCGTAAAGGAAGTTGCAACAAAGACAAACGACGCAGCAGGCGACGGTACAACGACCGCTACACTGCTTGCACAGGCACTTGTACGCGAGGGCATGAAGAACATCGCAGCGGGCGCTAACCCCATGATCGTAAAGAAGGGTATGCAGAAGGCAGTTGACGCAGCGGTTGAGGAGATCAGAAAGAACTCTCAGGCTATCAATGGCAGCGAGGACATCGCAAGAGTTGCGACCGTTTCCGCAGGCGACGAGTCCGTAGGCGCTCTCATTGCAGAGGCTATGGAGAAGGTAACGGCAGACGGTGTTATCACACTCGAGGAGAGCAAGACCGCTGACACCTACAGCGAGGTAGTAGAGGGTATGCAGTTTGACCGCGGCTACATCTCCCCCTACATGGTAACAGACACCGACAAGATGGAGGCTGTTATCGACGACGCATTCATTCTCATCACAGACAAGAAGATCTCTTCCATTCAGGATATACTCCCCCTGCTCGAGCAGATCGTTCAGGCTGGCAAAAAGCTTGTTATCATCGCAGAGGACGTTGAGGGCGACGCGCTCACAAACATCATTCTGAACAAGCTGCGCGGCGTATTTGTGTGCGTTGCTGTAAAGGCTCCCGGCTTTGGCGACAGACGCAAGGAGATGCTGAAGGATATCGCCATCCTGACAGGCGGCGAGGTAATTACCGAGGAGCTCGGTCTTGACATCAAGGAAACACAGATGTACCAGCTCGGCCGCGCTAAGCAGGTTAAGGTTACAAAGGAGAACACCATCATCGTTGACGGCTGCGGCGAAACAGACGCTATCAAGGCTCGCGTAAACGAGATCAAGACAGCTATCGAGAACACCTCCTCCGAGTTTGACAAGGAGAAGCTGCAGGAGCGTCTTGCTAAGCTTTCGGGCGGCGTAGGCGTTATCAAGGTAGGCGCTGCTACCGAGGTCGAGATGAAGGAGAAGAAGCTCCGTATCGAGGACGCTCTCGCTGCTACAAAGGCGGCTGTTGAGGAGGGTATCGTTGCAGGCGGCGGTACAGCTCTTATCAACGCAATGCCCGCTGTAAAGGCTCTTATCGAAACTCTTGACGGCGACGAAAAGACAGGCGCAAAGATCGTGCTTCGCGCACTTGAGGAGCCTGTTCGTCAGATCGCTCTGAACGCAGGTCTTGAGGGCAGCGTTATCATCGACACCATCAACCGCGAGGGTACGGTTGGCTACGGCTTTGACGCATACAACGAGGTATACGGCGACATGATCAAGGTCGGTATCGTTGACCCTGCAAAGGTTACACGCTCCGCGCTTCAGAACGCTGCTTCCGTTGCTGCAATGGTTCTTACAACAGAGTCCCTCGTTGCTGACAAGCCCGAGGAGAATGCAGCTCCCGCAATGCCCGCAGGCGGCATGGGCGGAATGTACTAATTTTAGTTGGTCTCGTGTCGTCTTCAGCACTCGTCTTGCAGGTATCTTTCGCGGCTTTCTTCGTTGTTTCCCCTTGACGCACACAAAGTGCGCCTGCGGAAAAACGCCTCGAAATCCACTGAAATCTACCCGCAATCCGAGCACTTCAGACAACCCGATCCCAACTATGGTGCTCGTCTACAGTTTTGCTGTTTTCGGGCAGCAATTCTCAAATCCAAATAAGTTCTTTGAAAAGCACATCACGAAACAAAAACGTGGTGTGCTTTTGCGTTTAAATCAAAATTTCAGGAGGTAATCATCATGGCAAAATACAAGTGCAAGCTCTGCGGAGCAACATTTGAGGCAGAGGGCGAGGCTGTCTGTCCCGTATGCGGCGCAACAGGCGACAAGCTTGAGAAGATCGAAGGCAAGCCCCAGAACAAGTACGCAGGCACACAGACCGAGAAGAACCTTGAGGCTGCTTTTGCAGGCGAATCTCAGGCAAGAAACAAGTATACATATTTCGCGTCCAAGGCGAAGAAGGAGGGCTTCGAGCAGATCGCGGCTCTGTTCTTAAAGACAGCCGAGAACGAGAAGGAGCACGCTAAGATGTGGTTCAAGGAGCTGAACGGTATCGGCAGCACAGCCGAGAACCTTGAGGCTGCCGCTGACGGTGAGAACTACGAGTGGACAGATATGTACGAGGAGTTCGCAAAGACAGCCGAGGCCGAGGGCTTTGCTGACCTCGCAAAGAAGTTCCGTCTTGTTGCGGCTATCGAGAAGCACCACGAGGAGCGCTACCGCGCGCTGCTGAAGAACGTTGAAACAGCTCAGGTATTTGAGAAGAGCGAGGTAAAGGTGTGGGAGTGCAGAAACTGCGGTCATATCGTAGTTGGCACAAAGGCACCCGATATCTGCCCCACCTGCGCACACCCCCAGAGCTATTTCGAGGTAAACGCAGAGAATTACTGATAACAAAAAGCCGCCCTAGGGCGGCTTTTTTAGTGAATAGTGAATAGTGAAAAATGAATAACGAACAGATAATGTAGGGACACGGCTTGCCGTGTCAAAAAAACAGCAAAAATATAGGGGCACGACTTGTTGTCGTGCCCTTGTTTTTATATGCTGTATTTTAATATCTCCTCGCCGCTTTCAAGCTGCTTTATCGTGAAAACGCCGTTTTCGTACACCATGTAGCTGCGCGGATTGTTCTCCTTGGGCAGCGATACCGAGCCGTCGTTAAGGCAGTGTATTCCGTCCTTTTGGAATGCCTTCAGCACGTGCGAGTGTCCGTTTATCAGCACGTCGCCGTTTTTCAGCGGCGGCAGCGTGTCGGGGTTGTGGTGGTGTCCGTGCGAGAGGAAGAACGTTCTTCCGTCAACGAACAGCACCGCGTAGTCCGCAAGCACGGGGAACTCCAGCACCATCTGATCCACCTCTGTGTCGCAGTTTCCGCGAACGCAAAGCAGCTCGTTCTTTACCTCATTCAGCATTGCGATCACCTTTTTCGGCGCGTGACCGTCGGGAAGATCGTTTCGCGGTCCGTGGTAGAGTATATCGCCGAGCAGGCACAGCCTTTCCGCGCCCTCGCGCTTGTAGGCTTCGAGCATCTTTTCGCAGTACAGTGCCGAGCCGTGTATATCCGATGCAAACATAAGCTTCATATATCTATCCTCCAAAAAAATGGGCGACTCTGAAAACCGTTTTGAAAAAAGAAAATGAGATAGGTGCAGGCTATGCAAGGAAATGCGGCGAAGTAAGGCTTAGTGCCTTTCGAGGAGCGTTGACGCAGCATAGACTGTGCATAGCGCATTTTCTTTCAAAAAAGGTTTTAAGAGGTGACCTTATATTCCGCAAAGACCTGTGATGAAGTCCGCGGCATAAGCGGCAACGCAGGCGCTCACCGCAACTGTGAGAAGTCCGCGCTCAAAATACGCAAGCACCAGTGCCACGGCAAAGCCTGTGACGGAGCTGATGACAGCAGCTCCCGTAAGCACTCCGCTGCTGTCGGCGCAGGCGGTGAATACTGCAGGTATCGTCATAGCCGACAGCACCGCATACGGCACATAGTACAGGAAATCCAGCGCAAGCTGCGATTTTATCTTCTTTCTGAACACCGCAAGCGGCAGCATTCTGATAAGATAGGTGACCAGCGCCATCACCGCGATACTTAAAACAAGGTACATCGTTCCGTCATTCATCGGTGCGCACCTCCTCGCTCTTTCTCGGAAGCAGCAGCGCGCCGAGACCTGCGGCGATGACTGTGCAGATTATGACTGAAATTCCCGAGCTAAGCCCCGAGAATATCGGAACATAGGTTATAATGCAGCTTAAAGCAGACGCTATCAGCGCGACAACCAGTATTCCGCGGCTCTTTTTGGCAGGGGGAACGACTATCGCGATGAACATACCGTAGATAGCAATTCCGAGCGCTGCCTGTATGCTCTGCGGAAGTATCGCGCCAAGCAGCGCGCCTGCGGCGGTACCCGAAGCCCAGAAGATATACGGCAGCGTGATAAGTCCGTACATATAGCGCGGCGGTATCTCCTCGGTCTGTCCCGAGGCTACGGCGAATATCTCGTCCGTTATGCCGAAGCTGCTTATTATGCGATGTAAAAGGCTGTATTTCTTGGACAGCTTCTGCGACAGCGATATTCCCATCAGCGCATAGCGGAGATTTATTATCAGTTGCGCAAGCGCCATTTCTATATAGCCTCCGCACGCGGCGATTATCCTTATTCCCTGCACCTGTCCTGCCGAGGTGAGGTTCGTCATTGAAATGAGTATCGCGGCAAGCGGCGGAATGCCCATTCCCACCGCTGTGATACCAAACGTGAAGGACACAGAAAGATATCCCAGCGCGATAGGAAGCCCGTCCTTTACACCGCGTCTGTATGTAAGTGTTGACATTGTGATTACCTTGCTTTTGTTCTTTTTTAGCGGTTTTGTCTTTATCCGCATGAATATTCTACCACAAACGCTGTGTTTTTTCAATATAATTAACAAATTTTCGTCGAACTATTGCAATTTATGGTTAAGATATGATAGAATAATAAAAGCATTTGCTAAAAATGAAAAGGGAGATTATTATGGAAACAAATGTCTTAACCATCATAGTGTTTATCGTGTACGCACTTGTAATGCTCGCGATAGGCATCTATTCTTACAAAAAATCCTCCAGCATGAACGACTACTTCATTGGCGGACGTGAGCTCGGCCCTTGGACTACCGCTATCTCGGCGCAGGCGTCCGACATGAGCGGCTGGCTGCTGATGGGTCTGCCCGGTGCAGTTCTTGTAAGCGGACTTACAGAGTCGTGGATAGCTATCGGTCTGTTCATCGGTACATACCTCAACTGGAAGCTGATCGCTGCAAGACTGCGTAGAATGACCTACGCCGCAGGCGACGCTATCACTATCCCTGAGTACCTGCAGAAGCGCTTCTTCACAGAAAGCCCTGTTGTACGTCTTGTATGCGCAGTTATCATCTTCGTATTCTTCCTCGTATACACAGCGTCCGCATTCAGTGCAGGCGCGAAGCTCTTCAACTTCGTGTTCAACACAGACTACACACTGTCGCTTACTATCGGAGCTTTCATCATCGTAAGCTACACCTTCCTCGGCGGCTTCTTTGCCGTTTGCTGGACAGACCTTATCCAGGGTATTCTGATGTTTATTGCGCTGGTGGTGGTTCCTATCGTGGCAGTCTGCTGTACACCTGATTTCGCTACTGCTTCCTTCGGCACTATCGATCCCACAAAGATCGTTACAGAGTACTACACAAGCTTCATCTGTGACGCAAACGGAAACCTCGCACTGACTACCATCATTTCGGGTCTTGCATGGGGTCTCGGCTACTTCGGTATGCCCCATATCCTTGTAAGATTCATGGCTATCAAGTCCAGCGACATGATCAAGAAGTCCCGCCTTATCGCAGTTATCTGGGTATTCATCACACTCGGTGCTGCTGTACTGGTTGGCGTGTTCGGAAACCTGTTCCTGAACGCTCCCGGCAACGAGGCTCTGCTTGCGCAGTTCACAGCCCTCGACGACAGCGAGAAGATATTCATGTTCCTTGCGTCCTCGCTGCTTCCCGCGCTGTTTGCAGGTGTTATCCTTTCTGCTATCCTCGCGGCTATCATGAGCACCGCTGACTCGCAGCTACTGGTTACAGCGTCCGCTGTTACAAACGATATGTTCAAGCTGTTCAAGAAGAACGCTTCCGACAAGGCTATGATGTGGATCAGCCGTCTGACGGTCATCGGCATTTCTATCCTCGCTTACTTTATCGCACTTGATCCCAACAGCTCTGTAATGGGTCTTGTGTCCTACGCATGGGCAGGTCTTGGCGCGGCATTCGGTCCCGCAATGCTGCTCTCCCTGTTCTGGAAGCGCATGACCATCTGGGGCGCTGTTGCAGGCGCTGCTGTGGGCGGTGTTTCGGTAGTAGTATGGGAGATGATTCCCTTCTTCGGCTACAAGACCTTGGAGGACGGCACAACCGCCGCGCTTACCCTTTCCACTGAAACAGGCATATACTCGCTGCTGCCCGCATTTGCTCTTGCAATGCTCGCGGTTGTAGTGGTATCGCTGGTTACAAAGGTAGACAAGGAGAAGGTAGAGGAGCTGTTCAAGAAGGTAAAGAACACCACTGTTGATTCTGCCGCAGCTACCAAGTAATACAAGGTCATCGGAAAAGCCCGTTTCGCAGGCGAAAATACAGCTTTTAGACAAACTGCCCCCCTCTGCCATTATCCGGGATAAGGAAGATATACACCAGCGAGCTTACAAGCAGCAGCATAGGGTAGGTGAGGTAGGGGATTATATCGAATGCCGACACCGAAGCTCCGAGCGACGAAGCCGCCGATACTGCCACTAACATCTGCGCACCGTAGGGAATGACCCCTTGGAAGATACAGGAGAACGTATCCAGTATCGAGGCTGTCTTTCGCGGCGAGATGGCGTAATTGTCTGCCATCTCCTTTGCGATGGGGTTCGCCATGACTATTGCAACGGTGTTGTTTGCGGTTGCGATATCCATTGCTCCCACCAGCAGCCCAATGCCGAGCTGACCGCTCTTTCTGCTTCTGAACAGCTTTTTTGCCGCATACAGCAGCGCGTCAAAGCCGCCGTATTCGCGGATAAGCTCACACAGCGCGGCAACGAGGACAGCCACCATGCTTGTTTCAAACATACCCGAAAGTCCGCTGCCGATGCTCGAAACAAGCTCCGTCACCGAGGCGGTGCCTGTTATCAGCACTATCACAGCACCCGAGGCAATTCCGATAAGCAGCACGAGGAATACGTTTATTCCGATGATGCCGCCGATAAGCACCAGCACGTAGGGAATTACCTGTATAAGGTCATATTCGCGGCTGATGACCTGTGCATTCTCTGTGTTCATGGAAAGCACTGTTATCAGCACCAGCGATACTATCGCGGCAGGAAGCGCTATGCGGAAGTTCTCGCGGAACTTGTCCTTCATTGCGCAGCCCTGACCGTTGCAGGCTGCTATCGTGGTATCCGAGATGAACGACAGGTTATCACCGAACATAGCGCCGCCCATCACAGACGCTATGCAGAGTGCAAGCGACGCTCCCGAAGCGTCTGACACAGCAACACCGATAGGAGCGATGAGGGTTATGGTTCCTACCGAAGTACCCATAGCTACCGATACAAAGCAGCTTACGACAAAGAGTACGCCCACAGCGTACTCGGGCGGCACTATCGACAGCAGAAAGTAAGCAACGCTCTCCGCGCTGCTTCTGCCCACAACTCCGACGAACACGCCCGCAGTGAGGAATATCAGCAGCATTGTGACGATATTTTTGTCACCCACGCCTCTGCCCATTATCTCAAGCTTTTTGTCAAACGGCAGCTTCCTGTTCTGAATACAGGCTGTAAGCAGCGCCGCGAGGAACGCTCCCACTATCGGCACGATATAAAAGCCCATCTCCACTTGCATGATATATTCAAAAACGATACCGCAGCCGAGATACAGCAGCAGAAACACCGCTATCGGCAGCAGCGCTATCGGATTGCCTTTTTTGTTATCCATTTTTTCCTCCGAAAATATAGTGTAATTAAATTATATCCTTGCATAGTGCTTTTGTCAAGCTGTGCAGCAAGGGCAGCCTCCTTCGTCAGGAAACGAAAAAGGGCGGGATTCCGCCCTCGCTGGCGGCAACGCCGCCAACTCGCACAGTTGTGCGGATAGAAGTGTTTTTTGGTGTGGCAAAGCCACACCAAAAAAGTTATCTAAAAAGCTCGCTTCGCGAGCAAAAACATAGTTTTTCGACAAGCTGAAAGGGCGGGATTTCCGCCCTTGTATTATTTCTTGAATTTTGCTGCCGCCTTCGGCACCGCCCACTTTGCGAGGGCGTTTATGCCTATTGCAATGCCTATGCCGAGTATCATTCCTGCGAGTATATCCGTCGGGAAATGCACATACAGGTACATTCGCGAGAAAGCCACCGCCGCCGCGAGTATGTACGCAGGTATTCCGAGCCTCTTGTCATGCAGGAATATCACGGTCGCCGCAGTGAAGCAGGCGGTCGTATGTCCCGAGGGGAACGAGTAGTCATGCGGCACTGCTATCAGCATATCCACCGTTTCGTTTATCCAGCAGGGGCGAGAGCGCTGAACAAGGTTTTTTATCAGCACGTTGCCGAGGAGCACGCCCGTCAGCAGCGAGCCGAGGGTAGCAATTCCGCACACCCTGTATTTCTTGAAGAACAGCATTAAAATCCCCACCGCGATAAGGAATATGCCCTTGTCACCGAGCAGGGTTATAAGCGGCATGATGAAGTCAAGAAATTCGTTCCGTATGCTCTGTATGCCGTCAAGCACGGCGAAATCAAAGCTTTGTATTGCTTCAAGCATTATTTTTTCTCCTTGGTCTTAGTTCTGAAAACCCAGTCTTGTTGTATTCTGAAGCTTATGAAGAACAGCACAACGTCCACCACTATCTTGATGACGGACTGCAAGAGCCTCAGCTCGGGCGCAATGAGCATGGACAGCAGGTAAACTATGCCATAGGAGCAGGCTGTCTGCACTGTGCAGAGTATGTAGTACCTCGCCATAGTCGCGCCGAGGTCATCGCTGCTCTTGAAAACGCGCGTGCGGTTTGCAAAGAAGTTGAACAGCGAGGACACCACCCTAGCGCCGAACGTTGCTATAAACACGCGCAGCACGCCGCTCACCGCTTCGGGCATGAGCATATTTATCAGCGTGAATACAGCGATGTCGATGATGGAGCTTAAGCCCGATGACAGCATGAATTTCAGTATCACAGCGTATATCTTGACCGAGTCCTTCAGCGGGTGGAAATGCGTTTCGCTGTTGTTATCGAGGTACACCGTCTGTATCTTCCGCTCCTCGAAAGCATAGCCGTTCTTGTGCATTTCAAGCAGGCAGTTCGTTTCGTACTCGAAGCGCTCGCCGTCGGTATCGCAGAGAAGCTGTATGTATTCTCTCGGAAACGCGCGAAGTCCTGTCTGCGTATCGCTTAATTTAATTCCGCAGAACGCTCTGAACACTATTCTTGTGCAGTTGTTGCCGAAGCTGCTCTTCCACGGAACATCGTCCCCCGAAAAATCCCTGCACCCGAACACAGCCCTGCCGCTCTGCTCCATCTGCACGGTGCAGGCGAGAACATCGGGCGGAGTGTGCTGACCGTCGTCGTCTGTGGTGACAAGACCCACGCGGTCGGGGCGGTGCTTTAAAAAGTACTCAAACCCCGTTTTTAAGCCGCGCCCTTTGCCCTTGTTCACCTCATGGTGCAGCACAGTGCACTCGGGCAGCTTTTCGGCTTCGTCAAAGTATTTCCGGCAGTCCGCGCGGCTGCCGTCGTCGATAAGTATTATGTCGTCAAAGCCCTCCGCGATAAGACCGCGAAGCGTTTCAAGCAGTCTCTCGGACGGGTTGTAGGACGGCAGTATCACAGATGAATTTATCCTAGCATCTACCAACGGTAAACGCCTCCTTTTTTATTGCACAGCAATGTCGTAGGGGCGGAATCTATTTCCGCCCGTTATGTTTTTGCCTGTTCGGGCGGATATTGAATCCGCCCCTGCAGCATATTTTAATGTATAACAAAAGCGCATGGCAGCTTCCACGAGGACTGGCTGTAGTAGAACGTTACGCTGTTCTGGAGATACTCGCCCTCGTAGTACATACACGTAGAGCTGCCGCCGTCGAGGTTTGCGGCATTGACTGCGCCGTAGCGAACCATTATCTCGATAAGGTCAGCCGCAGACGCGCCTGCGTGGTTGTTGTAGCCTCTGCCGTCCGTTACCAGCAGCAGAAGCGCGCCGTCCGCACGCTGTCCTATCGCGGTGCGTGGGTTAAGTCCGCTGCCGCTGCCCGATATCTCGCGCGGCTCGCCGTTTATGACGAGATGCACGAAATGATTGTTGTCAACGCTTGCCGCCTCCTGAAAGCAGACCGCGTCGCGTATGCCCTTTTCCTTTATCATAGCTTCGCACTCCGAGGCGCTCATTCCGTCAAGGTCGATTATCTGCAAAATGTTGCTGTCGGTAAGTCCCACAAGCACAAGCCCCGAAGTTTCCTGCGGCTTGTTTCTGACGATAACGCCCTTTGAAACGCACACGCCGTAGGGATTTCCGCCCGAGTTGTTGGTGGAGTTGTACAGACCGCCGTTTATCGCGCCGATCGCACCCTCCTGCTCCACCATCTGCTTTAAGGTGATACCCTCCTCGGGCCATTCGTCTATACCTGTGTTAATCGAAGCAAGGCTCACGCGCGAGGGGTCTTTGACTATCATGAGCGTAGCCTTGTAGGAAAGCCCGGGAATGTCGATTATCTCGATATCCTTGCCCGCCTGCTCCGTATCGGACGCAGAGCCGCCCTCGGTCACATTGTCGCTCCATACGGGAACGGTTATCATGCCCTCGTTTACGTCAGCGTTATTCATGTCCTTGAGCGAATTTGAAGCCACTACCTCGGCTATCTCCTCCTCGGACAGGCACAGCGAAGCGAGGAATTTGAGCTGTCCCGTTTCAAGCACGGTAGTGATAAAGGTGTTTCGCGTGGACTCCGAGCCAAGGCAGATCACCTTCATCATGATGAACAGCGTCAGTGCGAGTATCACTACAAAGGTGATGATAAAGAGAAACACTTTTCCGATACCGCGAAATACCTTTTTGGCGGTGCTTTTGCTGCTCATATCGTCACCCCCTTATATTACGTCGTGCATTACCGCGATAGCCCAGTGCGGATCGTCAATACCGTTGTCGGGAGTATCGTCGGCATACACGAAATAAACTATGCTGTTGAACGTATCGGTGCGCGAGCCTGCGTATCTTCCGTCGTACAGCAGCGTCATGTTCTTCTCAAAATAGATGTTGCAGGAGAAGCAGTTGTCGCTGTATATCGTGACATTGCTGATATGCTCGTTTGCAAAGCCGTCGAGGGTATGCAGGCTTGTAAACGCTATGTCGGGACCTGTCGCCCATTCCTCGGCATAGTCGTAATAAGCCGATGTTCTGAGCAGGTACTTTCTCACCTCGGAAAGACCGTGCGTATCGCCCTCAAGGTCGTTCGTCATAAACTTGCTCCAGCACTTTGCAGCCTCCATAACGTCTATCTCAGCCGCTATATGAGGAGGTATCTCGTAGCTTCCCACCGAGCCGTTCAGCCACAGACCGCCCTCCTCGGTCAGCGTGTGCTTTGTCACAGCGCCCACGTTGTCGGTGACCTCAGCCTCGGCGCTGTCAGAAAGCAGTGCAAATTCGTAGGTCTTCATGTCGGGGAGCTGAACTCCCGACTGCGCGTAGACCGCCTCGGCATCGGGGTGCGCGGAGTTCCAAGGGGGAGTGATGTCATCGGCGGGAGTGCCGTTCACCTTAACGGAGAAATCCTGCGGAACCACAACGCTGTGCAGCGTATAAAGCTCGTCCGCGGGGGTCGTGCCGTCATAGTACACTATCGTGCCGCACTTATCCGAAAGCACCACCTCGGGCTTTGTCATCTCGCGGATAGTGTAGTATGTGCTGTCAGCCTCATGCTTACCGCTTATGACGGTGTTGTTGAGGTTTACTTTGATGTCGTTCGGAAGCCGGAAGCCGTAGTCATACACCGCAGGCTTTACGGTATTTCCGTCGGTGGTGTAGTTAAGCTCGGTGCCGTCGGAACGTGTGTAGACTATCTCAGGCTCCGCAAGCAGACCGTTCAGCTTATAAACAGGCACGTCCGTACCGCCTGCAAGCTCCTTGTACGAGGGCTGTATGCCGTTTATCGAAACACTGACCTCCTCGGGGCAGTATATTTCAAGATTATATATCGTTTCAACGGGAAACGGCGTAAACTCCGCAACGCTCCAATCCGCCATTGTAAAGAAAAACAGGCTGGTACGTGTGTTTTCGCCCGAAAGGGTCAGCTTTCCGACAAGCCTTCCGTCGGACAGCACGGAATACACCTTCCTGAGGTCGCTGCTCTCGGCGGCGCGAAATTCGTATGTAAGCGTGCCCGAGGACAGCTTTCTCGAATAGCTTTTCAGCAGAGCGTCAGCGTCGTTCTCCTCAAAGCGGTTCACGCAGAGCGCCTTAAAGTCAAGCTCCTCGGAAAGAGTTCCGTCCGCCGCAATTCCCGACAGCCATTGAAGCTGCTTTTCCACGGTGCGCTCGGGCTGAGCCTTGTCGTAGTCTGCAACGACTATTCCGACATACACAAGGAAGATCACGCTGAGCGCAACACACACCGAGATGAATATTATATATGCCTTTTCAAATCTGCTTAATTTCATCTTTATCTCCTTTTTTACGCAGAGATTTTCTCATGGTAATACACTAAATCACATTATAACACTAAACATCGGCTTTTTCAATACTTTATATAAAGAAAACAGCTTTTTCGTCAGAAAGGTTACAGTTTTTCTCCGCTTCTGCTGTGGGGAAAGTCTTTTTTTGCAAAATATATAAAACACAGGCTTGGATTTTGGCGAAAATTGTAGCTGTGATATAATGCAATTTTCCAAAAAATATGGTAAAATAAATTTAGGTGTATTATATTTTCACGGAGGATATATGAAAAGTAGATTTATTTGCTGCATTCTGTCAGCGCTTATGCTTTTTGCGAGCCTCTCGCTTGCCGCATACGCTGCGGACGAGCCTTATGTCGTTGCCGTCTACAATGAGAGCAACGGTCTGCCTACGGGCGAGGCAAACGTAGTAACGCAGTCGTCCGACGGCTATATATGGATAGGCAGCTATGGCGGACTTATCCGTTACGACGGCACGCATTTCAGGAATTACAGCGCTGAGGGCGCGATAGAGTCAAGCTCGATACGTTCGATATTCGAGGACTCCAAGGGCAGGCTGTGGATAGGCACCAACGACGCAGGTGTTTATCTTATGGAAAACGACGAGTTCACGCATATCACAGCCGAGTCAAGCAACGATTTCCTTTGCATACGCGGCTTTTGCGAGGGCGCTGACGGCACTGTCTATGTAGCTTCAAGCTCGGGCATGGGCGAGATAAGCGGAGGCAAGATACAGCCCTATGCTATCCCTGAGGTATCGGGACTTACCGTATACTGCGTGGGCGAGGACAGCCTCGGACGCGTGTGGGGAGCTATGAACGACGGAAAGTGCGCAGTGGTCAAGGACGGCGAGCTTTGCGAGCTGCTGACCTCGGACAGCATTTTCGGAAGCTGTGATATTTACAGCCTCACCGCCGACAATGAGGGACGTATCGTTGTGGGCAGCTCCGCAAACGAGGTGGCAAGGCTCAGCAATTTCGACGAGAACGGCGGCTACGACGCAGAGTATTTCACGGTAGGCGCTGTAAGCTCACACAACAGCGTCACAGCGACAGACAACGGGTATATACTTGTAGCGGGCGTACAGGGCTTTGCGGTGATAGCGCCCGACGGCAGCGTTAAGGAGTTTACCGAGGACAAGGCTGCCTCTGCGGTTAATACCGTAATAAGCGACTACGAGGGCAATATATGGCTTGCTTCGTCAAGCTTCGGCGTTATCAGGTATTCGCACGGCTGTATAAGCTCCCCCAACGACACCGCGGGGCTTAATGACATCGCAGTGAATACGGTCGCAAAGTGCGGCGGAAGATATTATCTCGGACTTGACAACGGTCTGATGGTATTCGACAGCGAATGGAACCGCGTTGACGGCGAGCTTTCGGCAGCCTTTGACGGTGTGAGGATAAGAAACATCATTGCGGACAGCAAGGGCAGAGTATGGATAGCAAGCTATTCGGACAACGCTGTGGTGTGCTACCTCCCCGACAGCGGAAATATCAGGATATACAACACCGACAACGGTCTTGCGGGCGACAAGGCGCGCGTTATGAAGGAGCTGTCCGACGGACGCATAGCAGTCGGCACACAGACAGGCATCAGCATTATTGAAAACGACGCGGTGACCGAGAGCTACACCTACGAGGACGGCATGACAAATGCCTCTATCCTTTGCTTTGAGGAGGGCGAGGACGGCACTCTGTACGCAGGCAGCGACGGTGCGGGTATCTATGAGATAAAGGACGGAACGCTGACCACCCACGGCTTTGACGACGGTCTTGGCGAGGGCGTAGTGCTTCGTATATTGAAAAACAGCGATGAAAACGGCTATTTCGTCAGCGCAGGCAGCAGCCTGTATTACTGGAAGGACGGCGCGTTCACAAAGCTGTCGAACTTCGACAAGGCAGAGGGCAGCATATTTGATTTCTATGACCGCGACGGAAGGCTGTGGGTACTCCAGAACAGCGGTATCCGCGCAGTGGACAAGGCTCAGCTTTTAAGCGGCGAGCAGACCGAGGCTGTCACCTACGGCACACAGCACGGACTTTCGGGAACGCTGAACGCAAACACATGGAACTGCGAGGACGAGAACGGCGAGCTTGTCATAGCGACAAGGAGCGGTATCAGTGTATTCGGCTTCAGCAGCGTCAGCAGCAGGCTGCCCAATGTTATCGTCAGCAGGGTGAGGGTGGACTCCGAAAGCTATGAGCACCCCGAGAGCCTTGATATATCCAGTGGCGCGCAGCGTGTGACGTTTGATTTCTCTGCGCTGTCCTACTCCAACACAGTGCCGCTGAAGATGTCCTACAAGCTGATAGGCTTCGATGAGACCGAGACTGTCATAGACGGCGAAAAGAGCAGCGATGTAAGCTACACCAACCTCCCGGGCGGCAGCTACACCTTTGAAGTAAAGGTGTTCAGCCCCGAAGACCCCGAGCAGTTCAATATCTACAGCATAAGTCTCCAAAAGGCGCTGACGCTTACCGAAAACCCGCTTTTCTGGGTGCTGCTGATAGCGGCTGTGGTGGCGGCTACTACGGGCATAGTTATACTGCTGGTGCGCATAAAGCTCAGAAATATGCGCCGCAGACAGGAGGAATATAAGAGCATCGTCGAGCAGGCATTGCTCACCTTTGCAAACGCTATTGACGCAAAGGACAAGTACACGAACGGTCATTCAATGCGCGTTGCACAGTATTCGAGAGAGCTTGCAAGGCGCATGGGCATGGACGAGGACGAGCAGGAGCACATCTACTATGTTGCGCTCATGCATGACATCGGAAAGATAGGCATTCCCGACCATATCCTGAACAAGCCCGGCAAGCTCACAGAGGAGGAGCGCAAGGTAATTCAGACGCACGTTGACATCGGCGGTGAGATACTCAAGGACTTCACCGCGCTTGCAGGTATCACCGACGGCGCGAGATATCACCACGAGCGCTACGACGGCAAGGGCTACAGCAAGGGACTTTCGGGTGCGGCTATTCCGCAGCTTGCCCGAATAATCGGTGTTGCGGACACCTACGACGCAATGTCGAGCGATCGCTGCTACCGAAGCGCGCTGTCCGAGGACATCATCATCGAGGAGCTTCAAAAGTACAGCGGCACGCAGTTCGATCCCGAAGTCGTACCGCATATGCTGGATATGATAAAGGAAGGAATAGTGCCTTTCAAAACCGAGCGATAAACCGATTTGTTGCGTGATATCATGTAGGGCGGTATGCCGTGTCTCTACAAGCACTCCGACATTTTCTGATAACAAAAATACCCGTGAAGAGCATATCCTCACGGGTATTTATGTTTATTCCAAGATCATCAGCTTTTCGATCTCAAATCCGAGTATCATAGCCTTTACATTCTCAGCCTTTTCAGCGTCCGCACCCTCGAACCGATATCCGTCCAGACGGTCGGAAAGCGCGTCTAGGCGGTCAACGTCCATGTCCTCGGCGGCTGCGCGTATCTCCGAATATATCTCGGCGATGTCGTCCGCGTGTTCGCCTGCGGGGAGTCTTTTCCTGCCGCTGTCGCAAAGCGGCTTCAGCGCGGCTGTAAGCTCGAGCCAGCACTGTGCGAATATCGGGTGAAGTGCTGTAATGACCGTGCGCTCGCCCTCTCTTGCGGCGGTCTCAAGCCGCATAGCCATGCCTGCCAACTGAACTGCGCCTATGAGAAGCACGCTGGCTTTCATGCTGTGTATCTTAATGCGATAGCTGTTCAGTCCCTCGTCCGAGGCTATATTATCAAAGAAGCCCGAAAGCTCGGCAAGCTCATTTGGCGCACCCTTGCTGAAAGTCTTTACAGTGCTCAGCACCAGATTGTCTGAGGGAAGCTTTGTCCTCGCATAAGCCCAGTCCACGCCGAAGACCATGGGAAATTCGATCGTTTTTTGCGCCTCTGCTTCTTCAGCGCTCGCGTGGCGCACAAGGCTTTCGTCGAGCAGTGAGCGCACCATCTTTTCAAGCCGCTTGCTGTCAACGGGCTTTGGCAGAAAGCCGTCGAAGCCCTCGTTGAAATACATCTCCTTTGCGCCGATAACTGCGTTTGCCGTAAGCGCCACGGCAGGCACGTCAAAGCAAGGGTTTTCGATATCATCGCGTATCCTGTGCAGTGCCTTTATGCCATCGATACCCGGCATCATGTGATCCATGAATATGATATCAAACCGCTGGTGGCGCGTCCTTTCAACGGCTTCCATGCCGTTTTGAGCCTCGGTTATGTTTACCTTTGTGTGCTTTAAAAGCTGGCGTATGACGCGGCGGTTCATCTCGTTGTCGTCTACCACAAGTATCTGCGCGTCGGGAGCCTCAAACGTGTCGTTTTCGCCGTCACTGACCTTGTTATCAAGGGTGAGATCAAGCTTTCCTATCGGTGTGTAGTCAACCACGGGCTGTTTCAGCAGGAACGAAAATTCCGAGCCCTTGCCGTATATGCTCTGAACGCACAGCCTGCTGTCCAGTCTTTCCAGTATCGACTGCGTGATGCTTAGTCCCAGACCCGTACCCTCTATTGTGCGGTTTCGCGGGTCGTCTATACGGTAGAAAGCATTGAACATACTGTCGAGGTTCTCGGGCTTTATGCCCACTCCCGTATCACGCACGATAAAGCGGATAGCGTCAGCGCCCGCAGACTCGATGATGAAAGTAATACCGCCCTCATGCGTGTATTTCACCGCATTTGTAAGCAGGTTTGTCAACACCTGCTTCACGTGCATATCGTCACCAAAAAGAACGCTTGGAAGCTTCTCGTCCGCCAGCACTTCAAAGGTGAGATCCTTTGACATCGCACGGAAGCGCACAAGATTATACACCTCTGCGATGAGCTTCTGCAAACGGTATTCAACGGGCGAAAGCTCAACCTTGCCCTCTTCTATCTTGGTGATATCAAGGATATCGTTGATTATGCTTAAAAGCGATTGCGCCGCGGAGTTTACGTCCGACGCATAGCTTTTTATATTAGGCTCTGTGCTTTCGCGCATTATCATCTCATTCATGCCGATAACGGAGTTTATCGGCGTGCGTATCTCATGTGACATATTGGCGAGAAAGCGCGTTTTGCTTCGGGTCGCGGCTCTTGCATCGTTACACTTTGCCTCTACCACCTTCAGCAGGTCGTCAAGGCTTCGCTCCTGCTCCGTCATCTGTCGGTGCTGGAAGCGTATCATGGTGGTCATTGCGATTATTACCCAGCTTGTCAGAAAGGTTATCACCGCGCCGAAGATAAACTCTATCATACTCTGCGCAGACTTTACAAACAGCGCCAGAATGACTATCATCATCGCAAGCATACCTGTGCTGACCGCCATCTGAAACTTTGAAAGCTTAGGGTCAACGAACACAAAGCTTATGATGACGTGGATAAAGGTGCAGTAAACAAACACCTGTGCCGAGTCGAACGCTATCGAAACGAATACAGCCAGCACGGCGAAAAGCAGGCTCTGCGCTACCTTGAAGCCCCATTCACCGAATTTAAGCATCTGACTGAAGCCGAGTATCAGCGAGGTAAAGACAGCGTAAAAGCCGAAGCCGATGGTCACGGCAAGCGACATCGTGCTATTTGCAAGACCTATTATCGCGGTAACGACACAGCCTATGATGTACAGCACCATTGAACAGATGAAGCCTAATCTAAAGTTTGTTTCTGACTTCTTCATTTCACTGTCACCCCCTTCGGGACAACAAAGCGAAGCCCTTCACGGACTATTTCAGCCCTGCAGTCGCATACATCGTGGATAAGGTCACCGTCCTGATTTATGGCGAACGGCTCGCCGTCGGTGCGGCGTATGCGTATCTTTGTACAGTTGCCGCAGTCCATATAGTGCGGGAGCTTGTCGTATTTTTTGCTCATGAGCGTCATAAGCGCACGCACCAGCGCGAAGCTGTGACGGTTTCCGACAAGTCGGTAGATAGCCTTGCCGTCGTCAATGCAGGTGTTTTCCGCAAAGAACATATTTCCGCCGAAGATACAGCCGTTTCCGAAGAATACCTCGGCAAACTTGTCGGTCACTACCTTGTCGTCCAGCGTTATCTCGTACTCCTGCGGACGCGACACGAAGATACTGTAAAGCACCGCCAGCGTATACGGAACATCGTCCCCGATAAATCTCAGCGAGCGGTACTGATCCATCTTTGTGATGCAATTGCTGTCAAGACCTGCGGAAAGCGTGTTCAGCGACACTCCGCAGTTGCTTTTTATGTAGTCCACCTTGATAACGTCGCCGTTTATCAGCTCCTCTATCTGGTGAAATCTCGGCTCGTCCTTGCCGAACATTTTGAGGAAATCGTTTGTAAGTCCGCACGGGAAGAACGCCACCTCTGCCTTTGAAAGGTCGTCAAAGCCGTTGAGCATATTTCTCATTGAACCCGAGCCGCCGCAGCAGTAAAAGCGAAGCTCCTCGCCCTCAAAGATATTCTGTATCTTTCTGACAAGCTCTGTTTCGTAGCCTTTGTGCCGAGTGTTGAATACAAAATAATCCAGCCCCTTGATACCGTCCAGCTTCGTGCGAAGATCGTCCGCGAAGGTCTTGCTCCCCGCAAAGGGATTGATGATGAAAATGTGGGTCATAAAGCACCTCAGCTCAGAGTGAATATTGAATAGTGAATAGAGAATAATGAATAATTATTGTGTGCCGCTTCGCGGCAGTTTTTAAGCTAAGTCCGACGAAATCGGACACCGCAATTATTCACTATTTATTTTTCATTCTTCTCTTTTTCTTCTTCTGTATTCTGCGGTTCTTCCTGTTCTTCCTGCTCTTCCTGATCTAAGCCGAGTGTTTTTTCGATGATCTTGATAAGCTTTTCCTTGGAGGGAGGCTTTAAAATATATCCGTCGGGCTTGAGCTGAACAAGCTTTTCCACTATCTCGCGCTCTGCGCTGGAGGTGAAGAACACCACGGGAATATGCATGGTCTGAGGGTGGTTGCGTATCCTTGCAAGCACCTGACCGCCGTCGTTGTAAGGCATATCATAGTCAAGCAGTATGATATCGGGCATCTTTTTCTGCATTGCCATAAATGCCTGAGTTCCCGAAACAGCGATATTTATATCATATCGTTCAGCCAGCATATCCTTTACTGTCCTGAGAAGTACAGTATTGTCGTCAACTATCAGCACGGTCTTGCGAGCGTTGTTTTCAGCACCTGTATTATTTCCCATTTCTCCTCCGTCCGGGAGCATAGCTCCCTGAAATATTTTAGCTAATTAGCGTACCAATATAAGTATATCACAACTTGACGGATATTTCAACCTTTACACGCGAATTCTGCCAAAAAAATCGTGAGCGCCATGTTATAACTGCTGTTATTCAATGCTGTTTCGGTTTTTTCATCACATCAGCCATTATCGCTTCCACGTCTATGTCGGTCGTGGGCTTTGGTCTTGCACGGCGCTCGTCCCTCGGCGGCTATTTGACACGCAGGTGTAGTTCTTTTTATGCGCGTCTCTTGCAATACTGAACATAAATTTCAGCTACTTCCTGTTTTTTGTCATTTTGAACATAAGCATACTGAGATTTTCTGCAAACTTCTCAACTGTACAGGAAAACAGCCTGCGGCTTGCGGCGGATAGGCGTTTTTCGGGAAAATCTCCCATACATCTGCCGCAAAAGTACATAAGTGAGAATTTATTTGTGGATTTCTACAAAATTTATGAACAAGCATTGACAGATTAGTGTATTTTATATATAATAGATATAAGCTATATCTCTGCTCGTGCTGATCGCAGGCAGACGTATTTAACTTTATTTCCGTGCGAAAGGAATGACAGAATATGAAAAATCTGAGTGTAAGAAAAAAGCTTATCACCGCTTTCGGTGCTATACTTGTGCTGGTAATGTTTATAGTTTTCGCTGTTTTTGGCGGACTTGGAGTACTCAGCAATAACAATAAGGAGTTCCATGACAGTGCGTTTGCGGGCGTTAGCCTTGCGGACGAGCTGGACGTGCTTACTACACAGTCCACGCGTGAGATACTGTATGCGGCTATCTCTGCGACAGCGGATATGTCCTCGTTGCAGAGGGTGACAGTGGTAAACGAGAGGGTAAACACAGCGAAGGACTATCTTCAGCAGGCGCTTACAAAGGTAGAGGAGCTTCGCGAGATATACACAGGCGACACCGCTGTGCTTGACGAGGCTGTTACAGGCATAAAGCAGCTTCTTTCCGTATATGACGCCGAGATAGAGTCCATCAACGGCACAGGCGATGATACAAAGCTATCCACAGCCGAGATGTACGAAACCAAGATACTGCCGTATCAGCAGAGCGTTAATGATACCATAGAGCGTATCAAGGAATACGAGGCGGAGGTAGCGGACACTATCTACGAAACCACAAACAACGAGATCTCCTTGGTATATCTCATGGTGATCATAATAACCTCGGGTGCAGTGGTCGTAGGCGTGGCTTTTGCCGTGTACATAACAAGAATGTTCAGAAAAGGCGTCGAAGATGTAAATAATGCCACCGTAGAGATGTCAAGGGGCAATTTTGATGTAGAGATCAGATACCACTCCAGGGACGAGATCGGTCAGATGGGTGTTGCTATGCAGGAGCTTGCCGCAACCACAAAGGCTGTCATTTCTGACCTCAGCGATATGCTTGACGAGATCGCAGCAGGCAATCTTGACGTCAAGAGCAAGCGTCCCGAGCTGTACGTGGGCATATTCGGCAAGGTAAAGGAGGCTGTAGGCTCCTTCACCGAAAAGCTCAATGCTACCATGCTCGACATCAACGCGGTTGCAGATCAGGTTGCGACAGGCGCAGATCAGGTTTCCGCAGGCGCGCAGACCCTTTCTCAGGGTGCTACCGAGCAGGCTTCCTCCATTCAGGAGCTGTCCGCTACCATCAGCGTTATCTCCGAAATGATAAATGCCAATGCCAAGAAGGCAGGCGAGGCAAACGAAAAGACCGACATTGCAGGTGCGCAGGTGACTGACGCCAACAAGAAGATGGCGGAAGTTGTCATCGCTATGGACGAGATCAGAGAGTCCTCCGATAAGATCGAGGAGATCATCAAGACCATTGAGGATATTGCATTCCAGACAAATATACTCGCGCTCAATGCCGCTATCGAGGCAGCAAGAGCAGGTGCTGCGGGCAAGGGCTTCGCGGTCGTTGCCGACGAGGTAAGAAACCTCGCCGGAAAGAGCCAGCAGGCAGTTCAGAACACAGCAGAGCTGATAAACGCTTCCAAGGAGGCTGTACAGCGCGGAAACGAGCTGGTTGACAATGTTGCGGAGGATATGCGCGTAGTAGCCGAGTCCGCAGGTGCGGCTGCACAGATAAACACCGCTATTGCGTCTGACTCCAAGGACGCGGCAGAGGCTATCTTGCAGGTGTCCACAGGTATCGATCAGATATCCTCTGTGGTGCAGACAAACTCTGCTACCTCCGAGCAGTCCGCTGCGGCTTCTATCCAGCTTTCGGGACAGGCTCAGATGCTTAAGGAGCTGATAGACGAGTTCACCTTTATCAATGAAAGCTCCGAAAGAAAGCCTCAGGCAGTCCGTGAAACGGCAGTGGCGGCTGCTCCCGTTGTCGTTCCCGAGGAGAACTTCACAGCCGCTCCCACAGCTTCGGCTGGCAGCTATCAGGATAAGTACTGATATCGCAAGTAACATACAAAAGCCCCCTGGTTTGGGGGCTTTTCGCATAGCAATGTGTTTGCGTAGGGCGGGCTGCCCTCTGCGCGCCGAGAGCTTTGCGGTGAATTTGGATATGTCAGTATCGTCATTGCAATTATGTCAGTTTTATGATAAAATAGAAGAAACGATTTTAGGAGGTGCTTTATGCTCTACAACAAATTTCAGGACAAACAGCTTTCTGCGCTCGGAATGGGCTGTATGAGATTTCCCTGTATCGACGGAAAGGACGACTGTATAAACGAGGCAAGGGTTGCCGAGATGTTCGACAATGCCATAAAAAACGGCATAAACTACTTTGACACCGCCTACGGCTATCACGGCGGTCAGTCGGAAATAGTCACCGCAAAGCTTCTGAAAAAATATCCGCGCGACAGCTATTATATCGCGACTAAATTCCCGGGCTATGATACAAACAACATGGCGCGAGTTGAGGAGATATTTGAGGAGCAGCTCAGAAAGTGCGAGCTGGACTATTTTGACTTCTACCTCTTCCACACTGTCTGCGACTACAACCTTGACGCTTATCTTGACCCGAAATACGGCGTTTTCGACTACCTTATGCAGCAGAAGAAAAACGGCAGGATAAAGCACCTCGGCTTCTCCACGCACGGCGACTACGCGACTATGAAGCGCTTTCTCGACGCTTACGGCAGGGATATGGAGTTCTGTCAGATACAGCTTAACTGGCTGGACTGGACCATGCAGTGCGCAAAGGAGAAGGTGGAGCTGCTGGACAGCTACAATATCCCCGTCTGGGTAATGGAGCCTGTGCGCGGCGGTCAGCTTGCAAATCTCCCCGAGAACGAGGCTGCAATGCTCAAGGCGCTCCGCCCCGATGAGAGCATAGCCGCATGGTCATTCAGATTTCTGCAAAGCCTGCCTCAGGTAGTGATGACTCTCTCGGGAATGTCCAATGACGAGCAGGTTGCTGATAACCTCAGAACATTCTCCGAGCATAAGCCGCTGAATGCCGAGGAAACAGCTGCAGTGATGAAGATAGCAGACCGTATCATCTCCGAGAACAGGCTGCCCTGTACGTCCTGCCGCTACTGCACGTCCTACTGTCCGCAGGGACTTGATATACCGCGGCTGATAGAGCTGTACAACAGGCATTACCGCACAGGCGGCGGCTACACTGCGCCGCCCGAGATAGCGGAAATGGAGAGCGACAGGCTTCCCACCGCCTGCATAGGCTGCAAGGGCTGCGAGTCCGTCTGTCCGCAGGGTATCAAGATATCCGAGGCCATGGCTGATTTTGCAAAGCATATCTAAAGGAGGAGCGCAATGATTTCCGTTACATCAAATAAAAGGCTTTCCGTAAAGACTCAGACTGTCGGTGCGCTTATCGCGCTTGTTTCGGCTGTGGCACTGCCGCAGCTTATCCACCTTATGGGCTCACACACAGGTGTGGGCAGCTCCATCGGTGAAATGCTGCTTCCCATGCACTTGCCCGTTATCCTCGCAGGACTGCTGTGCGGACCTTATGCCGCTGGTATCGCAGGCGTGCTTAGCCCTATTCTGAGCTTTTTGCTTACAGGTATGCCTGCGGCGGATATGCTGCCTTTCATGGCGATAGAGCTTTGCGCCTACGGCTTTTTTGCGGGAGTTCTGCGCGACATCAGAATGCCGACAGTGCTGAAGGTATTGGCTGTGCAGTTGATTGGCAGAGCGGTAAAGGCGGTTGCAATACTTATCGGGTTTTTCTGCTTTTCGTCGACCGTCAATCCATTTGTTATCGTCACAAGCACCATGGCAGGCTGGGCAGGAATACTGATTCAGCTCAGCGTCATTACGCTCGTTATGTTCCTCATAAAGAGAGCCGACAATGAGTGATATCGAAAGAGCAAGGGCGCGCCTTTCCGAGGGCGGCTTCACCTGCGTCATGTGTAAGGGAGAGCAGACCCTCACAAGCAGCGACCGCGGTGTAAGACCGCTGCTTTCATGGCTATGTGAGGGAACAGACAAGGGCTTCTCCGCGGCTGACAGGGTAGTGGGGAATGGCGCGGCATTTCTGTATGTGCTGCTTAAGGTGCGCGAGGTGTATGCCGAGGTCATGAGCAAGCCCGCCCTCGTGACCCTCACAAAGCACGGCATAAAGGCAGAGTACGGGACGCTCAGCGAGAATATCATCAACCGCAAGGGTACGGGTATCTGCCCGATAGAGCAGGCGGTGGCAGGTATTGATGACCCGAGCGAGGCTCTCGAAGCGATAAAAGAGCGTCTGAAAAGCCTGTGATTTTACGACTATGAGTAATATTTAAAGCGAATTCGACAAAAAGTATCGGAAAAACCGTGGAAACGGAGTTTTCGGACAGAAGAGGCAGGGAAAGAAAAAATGGGTTCAGACACACAGGGAATGAAGTTCAGGCAGCGCTTTAAAGCCGAGATACTGGATAAGCTGTCGGTAAAGCGGCTTTTGATCTATTGCGTCGGGCTGTTTCTGATCGCGGTGGGAATAAGCATTTCTGCGAAGTCCTCACTCGGTGTTTCGCCCGTAAATTCCATTCCCTACACAGTGAGCCTGCTCACAGGCTTTGAGCAGGGGCTTTGCACGACGGCGTTCTTCGTGCTGCTGATCTTAGTGCAGTTTCTTATCTCCCCGAGGGCTTTTTCGCCGTTTTCGTTTTTGCAGATAATCTGCTCGTTTGTTTTCGGCTGGTTCGTGACGCTTGCAAACCAATGCACCGTATTTATCCCGACCCCCGAGGACTACGGGCTTAAGCTTGTGTACATCATCATAAGCCTGTTTTTTGTGGCATTCGGAGTGTTTTTGTATGTAAATTCCGATTTCCTGCCGCTTCCGAGCGAGGGCGTTATGCTGACCTTTTCCAAAAGGACGCGCGTACCGTTCCATATATGCAAGATAGGCTTTGACTGCTCGGTGGTGGTGACAGCGGCTGCGATCTCGCTTATTGCGCGCGGTGAGCTGCTTGGTGTGCGGGAGGGCACGATCATTGCGGCGGTGTTCGTCGGTATTCTGATAAAGCCTGTGGCAAGGCTGCTGCTTCGCAGACTGAAGCGCTTTCTCGGTGATGAACAGCGCGGCTGACAATATACGAAAGGAAACGATAGCATGGGACTTCAATTCAGGAAAAGGATAAAGATCTGTAAGGGCGTTAATCTCAACATTTCCAAAACAGGCGTGGGAGTAAGCGTCGGCACAAAGGGCGCGAGGTATTCGATGCACAGCAGCGGACGCCGCACTGCGACGGTGGGCATACCCGGCACAGGTCTGTATTATACGCAAAATCTGGGCACCAAGAAAAAGAGCACAGGTAAAAAGACGACTTGCGCAAAGTCCTCGGCAGCCTCGGCTAAGGAGCTTCAGGAGGCTCAGAGTGCTTTTGAGCAGTACGAGAACTATATAAACGTCATCAGGAGCGTGCATAAGGACTGCGATCATGCGGTGAACTGGCACGTGCTGGCGGAGCGCGGGGGAGCGGCTTCGGCAGACGGAAAAGGTGCGAGGGAGCTTAAAGCGCAGCAGGAGTACGACAACTACCGCCCCTCTCTTGCTGAGCAGATAATGCGCAAGGAGGAGCAGCGCAGAGCAGAGCTTCTGCGGGCTGTTGAGGAGGCGCGCAGGCTTGACGCGGAGGAGCGCGAGGGCAGCGTTCTGAGCGCAGAGTTTGCAAAGCGCATACTTGCAGGCGACCTTGACGCTTACTGCGAGGCTATCGAGAATGCCGACCCCTTTGCCGAGCTTTCGGAGCTTGGCAGCGATTTTGAGTTCGGCACGGACGACCCCTCGCGCATGGAGATAGAGTTTGCGATAAAGGCAAAGGAAGTAGTTCCGACCACTGCGCTGACTCTCACAAAAACAGGAAAGCTGAGCGAAAAGGAGCTGTCAAAGTCCGCTTATTTCGACATCGTGCAGGACTATGTTTGTAGCTGTGCGATAAGGCTTGCAAGGGAGATGTTCGCGGCGCTGCCCGTTGAATTTGTCACGGTGCACGCGGTGGACATCATGCTTGATACTGCAACAGGTCACGACGAGGAGGCAACTATCCTATCGGTGACGTTTGAGCGCAACAGGTTTCTTGACATCAACTTTGACAGGGCAGACCCGTCTGACCTTGTTTGCTCATTCCCTCACAATATGAAGTTTGCAAAGACCACAGGCTTCAAGGCTGTGGAGCGAATAGGCGGCTGACGAACCGCGTGATCCCCCCGAGTTGTTCGGGGGGATTTTTTATGCCGAAATTACAGCGCATGAAAAAAATTAAATTTTTTTGATTTACCTATTGACAAAGTAGGTAAAACGTGATATTATAATACCAACCTACTAAGTAGATAGGAGAAACAGACATGAAAAACTTTTTTGAACAGCTTGTAAGAGCAAATTTCCGATTCGGGCGAATGTGTTAGACAAAATTGGGAAGTGCGGCGGCTTGGAGGCAGCTTCTGCCCATGCCGCGCATTGAGCGTTGGCTCTGCAACATCGTGTTGCAACGGCAGCTTTTTAAATAAACACATTTTTATAAACGAAAGGAAATAAATGTTATGTCTTACAGATTTGAAACATTACAGCTCCATGTCGGACAGGAAACGCCCGACCCTGCTACAGACTCCCGTGCAGTACCCATTTATCAGACCACATCTTACGTTTTCCACAACTGCGAGCACGCAGCGGCACGCTTCGGACTTGCGGACGCAGGCAATATCTACGGCAGACTGACGAACTCCACACAGGACGTTTTTGAAAAGCGCATTGCGGCTTTGGAGGGCGGCGTTGCGGCACTGGCACTCGCTTCGGGCGCGGCGGCTATCACCTATACCATTCAGGCGCTTGCTCAGAACGGCGGACACATCGTGGCGCAGAAGTCCATCTACGGCGGCAGCTACAATCTCCTCGCGCATACGCTCCCGAACTTCGGCATCACAGCAAGCTTTGTGAATATCCATGACCTCGCGGAGGTCGAGGCGGCAATTCAGCCGAACACAAGAGCCGTCTACATTGAAACCCTCGGCAATCCCAACAGCGATATCCCCGATATCGACGCGCTTGCCGAGCTTGCACACAGGCACGGCTTACCGCTTGTTGTGGACAATACCTTCGGCACTCCGTATCTTATCCGTCCTATCGAGCACGGTGCGGATATCGTTGTACATTCCGCAACTAAGTTCATCGGCGGTCACGGAACTACCCTCGGCGGTATCATCGTGGACTCGGGAAATTTCGACTGGGAGGCAAGCGGAAATTATCCTGCAATTGCCGCACCGAACCCAAGCTACCACGGGGTCTCCTTTACAAAGGCTGTCGGAGCTGCGGCATTCGTGACATACATAAGAGCGATACTGCTGCGCGACACGGGCGCAACTATCTCGCCGTTCAATGCGTTTTTGCTGTTACAGGGCGTTGAAACGCTGTCGCTGCGCCTTGACAGACACGCTGAGAACACCAAGAGGGTCGTGGAGTTTCTGAAAGATCACCCTCAGGTGGAGAAGGTAAACCACCCGTCGCTTCTTGATCACCCTGATCACGCGCTGTATGAGAAGTATTTCCCGAACGGCGGCGGCTCTATCTTCACATTTGAGATAAAGGGCGGAGTTAAGGAGGCTCACAAATTCATCGACAGCCTTAAGATATTCTCGCTGCTTGCGAATGTTGCGGACTCCAAGAGCCTTGTTATCCACCCAGCAACGACTACTCACAGTCAGCTTACCGAGGAAGAGCTTGCCGAACAGGATATCAAGCCAAACACTATCCGTCTTTCCATCGGCACGGAAAACATCAACGATATACTTGAAGACATTCAGCAGGCTTTTGAAGCTGTTGACTAAGGAGGGGGCTGCTATGGCAAACATTTATACATCGGCAGATCAGCTTATCGGCAGAACACCGATTCTTGAACTGACGCATATCGAAAAGGAACAGGGGCTTAACGCGAAAGTACTCGCAAAGCTGGAGTATTTCAACCCCGCAGGCTCCGTAAAGGACCGAATTGCAAAGGCAATGATCGACGACGCAGAAAAAAGCGGAAGGCTCACACCGAACTCCGTCATTATCGAGCCTACCTCGGGCAATACGGGCATTGGGCTTGCGGCGGTCGCGGCGGCAAGAGGGTATAGGATCATCATTGTAATGCCCGAAACCATGTCGGTAGAGCGCCGACAGCTTATGAAGGCTTACGGTGCGGAGCTTGTGCTTACCGAGGGCGCAAAGGGCATGAAAGGCGCTATCGCAAAGGCGGAGGAGCTTGCAGAGGAAATTCCGAACAGCTTTATCCCCTCCCAGTTTGCAAATTCGGCAAACCCCGAGGCTCACCGCGCAACGACAGGACCTGAGATATGGGAGGACACCGACGGAAAGGTTGACATCTTCGTTGCGGGAGTAGGCACGGGCGGCACGGTGACAGGCGTGGGCGAGTACCTCAAATCCCAAAATCCCGATGTGAAGATAGTTGCGGTTGAACCTGCGGCTTCGGCTGTGCTTTCAACAGGCGTTGCAGGGCCTCACAAGATCCAGGGTATCGGCGCAGGCTTTGTTCCCGAGGTCCTCAACACAAAGGTGTACGATGAGATCATTCCCGTTTCAAACGAGGACGCTTTTGCGACAGGCAGGCTTATCGGCAGAAAAGAGGGCGTGCTTGTGGGAATATCCTCGGGTGCGGCGGCATGGGCGGCTATACTGCTTGCAAAGCGCCCCGAAAACAAGGGTAAGAATATTGTTGTACTTCTTCCCGATACGGGCGACAGATATCTGTCAACACCGCTTTTTGCTGAATAAAAAGTTTACACCGCTG
>CAYSYF010000012.1:0-46883 GCA_964435155.1 uncultured Ruminococcus sp.
TCCTGTTTGTTCTGCCCGGCGTTCTGGCAGCTTGTGATAAGATCGTAACGAAAAAACGGAATCGGATTTAATTTCTTCAGCCTATAAAACAATTAAAAACGTACTATCTTACAGAAAAAACAGCGGCAGGAAGATTTGCTCTCCCTGCCGTTGTTGTCGTTATGCTATGATATATGGATATTATTGCTGGTCCTATCACCGAGATAGCTATTATAAGCAACAGTGGAATAATATCCTTTACTATTATTCTGATGATCTTACGCATGGTAAAGTTTTCCCTCCTAGGTCATAATCAATCGGGGACATCGTGTCCCCAAAAAGGTAAAGGCACCTGTGATTTTCACAAGTGCCTTTTGTTGTATTATATATGTTTTGGAATTACCACAGTATCTGCTCGCCGCTGCCAATCTCATCATAATTGTCAGGAAACTCATACATTATGTTTTCACCACCATCTTCAATCCAACCGAAAATAGGGTTATATACCCATTCTGTTCCTGCGTCATCAGTATAATGTTCGGAAGGCTCAGGATCAGCAGGGAAGCCGTTGTCATCGTATTCTACAGAGATATCAGGCTCTGTTGCTGTGGTTGCTGCAGTTGTAGGCTCAGCTGTAACAACAGGGAGATCGGTGCGCACGGTGGACGGGGGAGCGGTCACTGCAGGTGTAGTGGTTACAACTGTAACAGCAGGTCTTGTTGTAGCTGCAGTTGTGGTAGTAGTAGGCTTTGTAGTCTGAGTGGGAGTATAGTCATCAGGCTCACCAGGAGCGATAACCTCGACATTATCCTCGGGGATATCTTCGTCTTTGGTATCTTCCTCAGGCTCGCTCTCGATAACTATAGGCTCTGTGCCATGATCGTACTCGCCTGTGGTGACGTCCTCGTCATTTTCCTCCTGCTGCGAAGCTGTGGGATTGCTCATATTCGCAAGCTCCTTGTTTATTTTATCTGCATCGTTGGATTTGGTGAGCAGTATTACTGCGACAACTGCGCCGATAACGAGAACGGCGATCACGGCAGCGATTATGATGTTACGTGTTGTTGTATTCATAAAGTACCTCCTTGTAGGTATTTGAGTTCTATTTTCCTATTATCATTATACCACAAAATATAGTGTTTGTCAATTAGTTAGTACATAAAAATACTTACAAACATACAAAACCGATTTTGTGGGATTTGCCGAAAGGGGAGAGGGTAATTTGTTTTTTCAGCGAACTTCAGGGACATCGTGTCCCCAATAATAAAAGCACCCATTGGTGATATGCACCCCAAAAGTTAGACGCTTTTGGAGGTGCATATCATATCAAAAGTACGGTGGTCTTTTTACTGCTGCAAGCTTCCTATTGTGCAATTTCAACAGCTATCGGGCTGATCTCGGCGCTATTTTCGGTGTAAGTTAGAATTGACTAACCTGAGTTTTTGTGATAAAATGACTATATAAACAAATAAAGTCATTAAGTTTCGGAGGTCAGTATGCCAAAGATATTTTCACAAACAGATAGAGATAATATCCGCGAAGCGCTGCTTGCAAACGGAAGAAAAGCGCTTGAGAAAAGCTCTTACAAAAGTATTTCGGTTGCCGATATCGCAGCAGAAACAGGAATTGCGAAAGGTACGTTCTATAATTTCTTTCCGTCAAAAGAGGCGTTTTTCTATGAGGTGATGCTTAAAATTCGTGACGAAAACCGCCTTGCAATAATAAACACTATGGAAAATCCCACAAGGGAAAATGTCTATAAGCTATTTTATGAACGCTATACAACAGCGAAAACGGTTTATGATTATTTTTCGTCTGAGGAAATGAAGATAATATTCCGCAGGCTACCCGATAAGCAAACCGAGGCTGACGAAAACAGTGTTCAGCTTGCACAGCAGCTCATATCAGTCTGTACCGACAGAAAGGAAGTAAAAGCTGAGGTTGTGATAAATCTTATGAATATCGCCGCCTCTGCCGCCGCAGAAAGAGAATTTCTGTTACAGTACAGCTATAACGAAACCGTTGCGGTAATCGCAAAGGCAATCACAGATTATATTTTCGGCAATTAAAAGGAGAAGATTATTATGACGCTTGAAGAATTTTATGAGGCTTACCCACAGCAGACAAAGAAAATACGCGGCAAGGATTTTGTGTATCGCTATTACAAGAACGAAAGCTCTAAGCCAACTCTTGTTTTGCTCACAGGCGGCATCGGACTTTCCGACCTGTTCTTTATGCACTTCGACCGCTTTGCGAGGGATTTTTCGGTAATAACCTTTGACTATCTTGTATGCTATCCTACAATGGGAGAGTTCGCGGACGCCGTTGCCGAGCTGATGAAAGCCCTTGGCATAAAGGTATGGCTTGTGGGACAGTCCCTCGGCGGTGCAGCGGCACAGATCATCACCAAAAGACACCCCGAAATTGTTGATGGAATGGTGCTTTCCAACACCGCTGCTGTACAGAACTCAGGCGGCTCAAAGGAATACTTTGAAGGAATGAAAAAACGTCAGCAGAAAAGCCGCCGTATGATGAAGCTTATGCCATTCGGACTTGTCAAAAAGGCATTTATGAAGGGAATACGAAAGAAGACGGAAAAGCTGCCGCCTGAACATAAGGAATTGTTTGAAAGCATGACTGATGTACTGCTGAAAATGCTTACAAAGGAGCACGAACTCCACATGATTGATATGCTCATAGACTGCGGAAATCACCTTGATATCAGTAAAAAGGACTTTGAGTTTCTTTCGGACAGGGTTATGCTTGTAATAAACGAGGACGATGAAACATTTTCTGCCGAAACAAAGCAGCAGCTTATTGATGTTATGACGAAACCTACCGTTGTTAAGGAAAAGGACGGCGGACATCTGGGTGCGCTTTTGGATATTGAAAATTATGCGGCTTCGGTTGTGGGCTATATCAGAGAACGTGAATAAAATTTTATGTTAATGACATTTTCCGTATTGGGGCTTATAGGTTTACTTGATCTCATGTAACGGAAATTATTGGAGATCAGCAAAATTGGCTTTATAGTGAATAATATCCGTCCCTGAGCTTTCGCGCAGGGGCGGATTTTTTTTAACTCATTATAACCCGGCAGATATTGGGTTAGCTATTGAATAACTTTTTGTTGACAAACGCAAAAAAGTGTGGTATACTTTCAAACGGAGCTTTGTTGCTCCGATTTTTAAGCGGCATAGTTAGCTATAGCTAACTTTATGGCTGCTTTTATTTCGCAGTAGAGTTAGCCTATGCTAACGTAAAACAGGAGGCAAAATGACATCAGCAGAGCTTAAATATCTGATAGCAATAGACGAATTATACGACGGCACGGTGGGAATAAAGCTGACTGCGATAGCCGCGAAGATGGGCGTTACAAAGGTCAGTGTCTACAAGGCGGCAGAGCGCCTTGAAAAGAACGGCTACATCGCGCGCAACGAGAAAAACAAGGTGGTTATGACGGAATACGGCTATGAGCAGCTCGGAAAATACAGCGCACTTATCGAGTGGCTGAGCGGTCATCTGCAAAGGAATTGCAAGGTGTCTGCTGAAATTGCTCACAACGACGCAATCGGCGCAGCCTGCGCTTTCAGCGATGAAAGCAGGAGCGCACTTGCGGAATTTATCCAAAAGGCAAAGGAGAACAGCAATGATAGATAAGCAGCTTTTAAAGCTTCTTGGCGGAAGTAAAAAATACATTTTCTATACGGTAGGCTCTATGGTGCTTGGACTGTTTGCGAACCTCACCATCACAGGAAGCATCTGCTATGCGATTCATCTGCTTATACTTAAGGCTGAGCTTTCCGCATATATAGCTCCTGCGCTGTGCGGCATTACAGGTATAGCTGTGCGCTATGCCGCAAGCCGTATCACAGGCAATCTGAAAGATCTTCTCGGGCGCAAGGCGAAAAAAGACCTGCGTGAAAAGACCTATAACAAGATAGTAAAGCTTGGTGTCCGCAGCACCGACGGCATGAGCATCGCAGGTCTTACACAAGTAACCATGGAGGGAATCGAGCAGCTTGACTTGTATTATTCCTCCTATATTCCGCAGTTCTTTTATGCGATGCTTGCGCCGATAATTCTTTTCTGTGTGACAGTGGGTATTGATTGGAGAGTAGCGGTAGTTCTGCTTTGCTGCGTGCCGCTCATTCCTGTTTCCATCGTTGCGGTGTCTAAGTACGCAAAGAAGATATTTGCAAAATACTGGGGCAAATACACCTCAATGGGCGACAGCTTTCTTGACAGCGTACAGGGACTGAAAGAACTTAAAATATTCCGCGCGGACGGCGCACAGCACATAAAAATGAACGAAAACGCAGAGGAGTTCCGCAAAATTACGATGAAAGTCCTCGTCATGCAGCTTGCAAGCAGCACCATCATGGATATGGTAGCCTACGGCGGCGCAGGAATAGGTATCGCCTTTGCGGTGACAGGCGTAGTTGACAGGGGCTTGTCGCCTGTTGCGGCGCTGTTTCTGATACTGGTGGCAGTGGATTTTTTCCTGCCGCTGAGAGCGTTCGGCTCGGCGTTCCATGTTGCGATGAACGGCGCAAGCGCGGGCAAGAAGATACTTTCTCTGCTAAATCAGCCTGACCCTGTGTGGGGCGGCGATGATATTACCGATACACAATTAAAGCTTGAAAACGTCACATTCTCCTATGACGGCGAGCGCGACGTTCTGAAAAACGTCAGCATGAAATTCCCCGAAAAGGGCATGACCGCTATCGTCGGTGAAAGCGGCTGCGGAAAATCCACTGTTGTAAATCTGCTGTTCGGAGCGCTCCGCCCGAAAAACGGCAGTATTACAGCAGGCGGAAAGGAGCTTTCCAGCCTGTCGCGCGAAGCGTACTACTCAAAGCTTGCGGTGGTAAGCTACAACACATATATCTTCAATACCTCTGTTCGTGAGAATTTCAGGCTTGCGAAAAATGATGTCACAGACGAGGAAATATACTCGGCGCTCCAAAAGGTGAATCTTAAGCAGTTTATCATCGACAACGGCGGACTTGACAAGCAGATAACCGAGGACGCAAACAACATCTCGGGCGGTCAGAAGCAGCGACTTGCGCTTGCTGTAAACCTTGTTGCAGACAAGGATATTTATATTTTCGATGAGGCTACAAGCAACATCGACATCGAAAGCGAAGCCATTATAATGAGCAACATCAAGGCACTGTCGGAGGAAAAGAGCGTTATCGTCATATCTCACCGTCTTGAAAATGTAGTACCCGCCGACCTTATCTACTATATGGAGTCGGGCGAAGTCAAGGAAAGCGGATCTCACGCTGAGCTTATGGCGGCACAGGGCGGCTATGCAAAGCTGTACTCGGCACAAAAACAGCTTGAACAGGGTTACAAGGAGGTGAGCGGCAATGAGTAAGGCAGTCAGAAGAAGCGGCGCAAAAATAATGGCGAGCCTTATCCTGCTGCTCGGCTCGCTTGCTTACATAATGGTGCTTGCAGTCATAAACGGCTCTCTCGGATTTGTCTGCGCTATGGGAGTTACACTTTTCGGCGCGGTCGGAATCGCAAAGGCAATGGGCGAGGCTATCGCACTCTCCTACGGCTGGATAATAGGGCTTGCTATCGGTTGCGGTGTGCTGCGAGGACTGCTGCGATATCTTGAGCAGTACGGAAATCACTACATTGCATTCCGTCTGCTTGCGGTGCTTCGTGACAGGATATTCGGCGCGCTTCGCACGCTCTGCCCCGCAAAGCTTGAAAGCAAGCAGAAAGGCTCGATAATCGCCATGATAACCTCAGATATCGAAACGCTGGAGGTGTTCTATGCGCACACCATCTCGCCTATCTGCATTGCGGTGCTGGTGTCGCTTGCGGTATTTATTTTTGTAGGAACAATTTCCCACTGGTATCTCGCGCTTGTGGCGCTGCTGGGTTATATCCTTGTGGGAATAGTCGTTCCGCTTATTTCATCGGCTGTACTGAAAGAATCGGGAGTACGATATCGTGCGGAGTTTGCAGGCTTCAACGCATATTTCCTCGACAGTATCAAGGGTATAAAGGACATCGTGCTGAACAACGCAGGCGAGAGCCGCAAAGCGGACGTAAACCGCCGCTCGGATATTCTCCTTGCCGAAACAAAGAAGATGAAGAGCGGTATAACAAAAGCCTCCGCCGCAACCGAGCTTACCGTATCGCTGATAATTTTTGCGGCGCTTGCCGTGGGAGCGGTTCTGGTATCGAACGATATGCTGTCCATCGGCAGAATGATCATCGGAGTGACAGCGGTGTTCGGCTCGTTCGGACCTGTTATTGCAATTTCTGCACTCCCGGGCAACCTCACACAGACCTTTGCAAGCGGCGACAGGGTGCTTGACCTGCTCTCCGAAAAGCCTGCTGTCGAGCCTGTTGTAAACGGAAAGAAATTCAGCTTTGACAGCCTTGCGGTGAGCGACCTTTCATTCTCCTACGATGGTGAAACCAAAGTTCTTTCCGATATCTGTATGCACGCCGAAAAGGGCGAGATAATCGGAATCGTGGGCGAAAGCGGCTGCGGAAAATCAACATTTTTGAAGCTGCTGCTCCGTTTCTGGCAGAAGAATAAGGGCGAGATCGCCTACAACGGTACGGACATCGACAGTATCGCAGAGGAGAGCCTGCTCGACAATGTTACAATGGTAAGTCAGGTGACGTATCTATTTGATGAAACTATCGAGGATAATCTGCGTATTGCAAAGCCCGATGCAACACAGGAAGAGCTTGAAGCCGCTTGCAAAATGGCATCGGTGCATGAGTTCATAATGTCGCTATCCGAGGGCTATAAGACAAGGGTAGGCGCGCTTGGCGACAACCTTTCCGCAGGCGAAAAGCAGCGTCTTGGACTTGCGAGAGCGTTTCTGCGCGGCAGTGATCTTATCCTCCTTGACGAGCCTACAAGCAATGTTGACAGCATCAACGAGGGTATTATCCTGAAAGCGCTCAAACGGCAGAAGCAGCACAAGAGCATTATCCTTGTTTCGCACCGCGAGTCAACAATGGCGGTCGCTGATCGCGTTTACAGAGTTGATGAGGGCAAGATGTATGAGTGCAATTGATACCAAAAGGGAACGCGAGAAAAAGACAGTCGCGCTGATGATAAGGCTGTATTGCAGGAAAAAGCACGGGGTAAAGAGCGGTCTTTGCCCCGACTGCAAGGCTCTTTCGCAGTACGCTGAACAGCGCAGCGACAAATGTCCCTTTATGGAGAGCAAGACCTTTTGCTCTAACTGCAAGGTGCATTGCTACAAGCCCGATATGCGTGAGAAGATACGCGAGGTGATGCGGTTTTCGGGACCTCGCATGATAATGTATCACCCCATAATGGCAGTACGGCACGTTGTTGAAAGTAAAAAAGAAAAAACGAAGATTGGAGAACGAGAAATGAAGATAAAGAAGATCGCTTTGATCGTAGTCGGCTGTATCGGAGTAGGACTGGGTGCCGTGGGAGCGGTAGTTCCAATGCTCCCTGCGTTCCCGTTTCTGATGCTTGCGGCGGTGTGCTTTGCGAAAAGCTCCGAGAAGCTCGACCGCTGGTTCAAAAGCACTAAGCTGTACAAGAACAATCTTGAAAGCTTTGTAAAAGGTCAGGGCATGACCTGGAAGACCAAGATAAAGGTGATGATAACGGTAACGGTGCTTATGTCCATAGGCTTTTTGATAATGTTTTCAAAGGCGATTTATATACCCTGCATCATACTCGGCTGTGTGTGGATTTTCCATATTGTTTATTTCTGTTTCGGCGTGAAAACATACAAAATCAACGAAAATCAGGCGAAGTAAAAATGTTAGCTATGGCTACTCGTTGATTTTAATTTTTTGATGTGTTATAATATCACGGTTGGAGAGCCGAGGCTCTCTAAAATACGAAAACTAGGTTAGCTATAGCTAACCTAAAACATTGAGTTAAAGTTAGTGTGGTCTAACAAAAATGGGAGGTATCCATGAAAAAAATAGTATCTATATTTTTAGCGGCAGGAATGTGCTTTTCGCTTATAGGCTGTAATAGTGCGGAGGACGAAGTGCAGACCACGGTTGAAAGAACTTTCCTCGCAGGCTACGAGATCGGCGGCGAGGACGATGCCAAGCCCGAGGCAAGCTGCCGCGTGCTGATGAATCTTATGAGCGACGGCACAGTGGAATTTTATGTAGGCACGCTCCAAAACGGGGAGCACAGCACAGCCGAATACAGCGGCACATATACCCTCGGTGAAAACGAGGAGTACGATGAAACTATCAGCTTCAGCTACACCTACGGCGATGGTGAAACAACAGAGGTCTCCGACGCGGTTATCCTCGATGATATATTTGAGGCGGAGTTCTATCTGCTTGATGAGATAACTCCCAACGAGATAAAGTTCTATGAAACCAAACCTGCTGCTATGGACGGCGATGTTTATGTCGGCTATCTCACAAAAACAGGCGGAATGGGAGCTATGGCATACGCTTATTCTCTCTGCATGAGAGAGGACAGCACGTTTGATGTGAGCATAATGCAGCTTGCAAGCGTTATGCACGTATGGGGCGGCACAAGCGGCACTTACACCGCAGACGGCGGAAATGTAACGTTCACATACGATGTGCTGTCTACAGAGGGCGAGGTCGTTACTGAGGATTTCGTATCTGAGGGCAAGGACTACACCGACACAGAGCTTTCAGTCGGCTTCAACATTTCCCAGTCCACCATGATCGCGTCTGACGCACCGTTTATAAGAGTAAAGTAATTTAAAGGAGAATATAACAATGGAAAGAGCAAGAATTGAAACAGGCGAGCTCAACAGATTTTTCAACTGGGCATACAGAACAAGAGGAAACACCGTAAAGGCGCTTGCTGAGGGCAAGGAGATGTCTCCTGAGAAGATATTCCTTTCGTTCACCTCGCACGACCCCGTTTTCATCAGCCACGGCTCAGCAGGACTTAACGGCTCTGTAAAGGGCATCGGCTTTATCCCAAAGGAGGAATACCTTGAGGAGGCTCTCGCGGCTTACATCGAGCACATCAAGAGCTACGACCCCGAGGACAAGGGCTACAGCAACAGAGGCTTACAGCTTCTTATGAAGTGGCTGTACTCCGAGGAAGCGGAAAAGACCGTTGATTTTGAGCATATCTACAGCGTTGAGATGGCGTTCAAGCACAGTTGGACGAACTACCGCGAAAATCCCGAGGCAACTCTGCTTTTTTATCAGCCGCCTATGCTCTCGTTTGAAGTAAGAGGCAAGATGGAGATAGTGGGAGAGCATAACGAGATGGGTTCCTGCCCGCCGTTTGAGCTGCCCCTTATCCAGCAGTTTATCAACGCACAGCATGATGTATATCACACTCCGAATATCGAACGCTGGGTGACCCGTCCTGCGTATAAGTTCACTGTTGAGGAGATATTCGATAACTCCGCAAACAAGATCGGCTTCGGCACAAAAATTCCTTATTGATGGTTACAAAAATGAAAAAGATAATTTCTTTAATAGCTGCGGCTTGCACCGCTGCGACAATGCTTTCCTCCTGCGCTGTGCGTGAGGATAAATATGTAGACTCGCTCCGTGTAGGTACGACAGAGCTGCCCAAAAACCTGAATCCCTATTCCTCTATGGAAACATCTGCGACTTTTTTCGTGGGCTTGTTCTATGACACGCTTTTAGGCTCTGCGATAGCTCCCGCCGATTATGTTGAGGGCGAAAGCTACACCTTCCCCGACGGTACGGAGTACACTCCCGTCGATACACAGCTCAACCCTCTTGCATTCGCCGATGGTCTGGTGGAATACGAGGGTGCGCTCCCGAAGCAGGAGGGCAGCGTTTACGGCTACGAATACTTCGACCCCACAGAAGAGGAGTGGAAGGAGCAGTGCGAGCGTGAAAGCATAGAATTTGGCTACGACGAGAGCGGCAATCCCATAACTGAAACCGAAGAGGAATTTATGAAGCGTGCGCTTATCGCAGTCCCTAAGGAGAACTGGATGCGCTTTCGATTCAAGGTGGTGGAGGGTCACTCATGGAGCGACGGAACTCCGTTCACTGCCGAGGATATCAAGTTCACCTTTGATTATATCATCAAGCATTCGGGCGCGTTGGGAAGTCAGGCATACTTCCTTACCGACTATTACAAGAGCGAGGTGGTTGACGGCGACTTTGTGTTTACTCTTGCAAGCAGCAACTACACCTCAATGAAAACTATCTGCAACTCCATTGTGATAATCCCGAAACATATATGGCAGACTGTACGCAGCCCCGGAAAGGAAAAGAACCTCTCTCCTGTCGGCACAGGCGCTTACTACATAGCAGAGGGCGACTATATCGAGGGCAGCTCCATCACTGCAACGCTGCGTGAGGACTATGACGAAGTACTCAAAAACGAGATGTTTGCGGGAGAGCCTATCGAAAATATCTCTGTTATACTCATGAGCAACGAGGACGTTCTTATCAATGCGCTCAACGAGGGCAGCATCGACCTTATGCTGAACTCCGTCACTTCCGCAAAGACCTATGCCGTTGAAAACAATGAGGCTTACAGCAATGTAAAGGTCTCGGCGGTCACCAGTGAGTCTGTCACAACGCTTCTTTTCAATGTCGGACCTTACGGAGCATTTAAGGAGGGCAGCTTTGACGGCTATTCCTACGAGATACGCAAGGCTATCTCTCTATGCCTTGATCAGCAGACGCTTATCAACGAGGTGCTGCACGGTAAAGGCGTGCAGGTAGGCGACGGACTTGTGCAGGATTATTTCGACCACGCTTATGTTGATGAGAACGGCGAATATGTATACCACAAGACGGATATCGAAGCGGCAAACGCACTTCTCGACACCACGCCATACAAGATGGACGAGAACGGCAGCCGAGGCATTACGCTTACGGTCTTTGCTACTCCCGACAATGAGATAGCGGTAAAGTCGATCGCCACACAGCTACAGCAGATAGGCATAACTATCGAGTACGATCAGGCTACAGCAACCTATTCCGAGGATATCAAGCAGCAGAACAATGCGGATTTTGATATGATAATCAACCGAGTTACATACAACTCCGACAAGCTGCTTATGTTCAATGCACGCTACGGCGTTTATCCTGCGACAGGCAGCGTAAGACTGTTCAATTATTCAGGGCTCATCGACGAAACACTTATTGATATGATGAACGAGATGGAGCTTTGCTCCGATACGAACGAGCAGTACGCACGCTGCCGCGAGGTGCAGAAATATATAGCAGAGCTTTGTATCGAGATACCGCTGTATTCGGAGAATACCATCACATTTTACAGCGATCAGAAATGGGACGGCTGGACAGAGGCAGAGGGTCTGTCGATATGGAACGGTTATTCTATCCGCTATCTGCATAAGGTACAGGAATAAAAAACGAATGGAGGAAAGGAATTTTGAAAGGCTACTATCTGAAAAAGGTAATAAGTGCGCTGCTCGTGCTTTTCATTATCATAACGCTGAATTTCTTTCTTCCGCGAATGATATTCAGTGATCCGGCACAGCCCTACTATGTGGGAGTGCCCGAGGACGCCTACGCTCTGCGTGAGCAGATACGCGAGGAATACGGCTTCAACGATCCGCTGATAGTGCAGTATTTCGACTATCTCGGACGTGTCTTCACGCTTGACTTCGGAGAGTCGCATTACTACAAGGAGTCGGTGTGGACAGTAATGTTCAGCCGTATCCCGTGGTCGATGGTGCTGACTGTATCGTCGATGCTGTTCTCGGTGCTTTTCGGCATAATCTTCGGCGCTGTTGCGGGAAAGCACCGCGACAAGGCGCCCGACAAGGTGCTGATGTGGCTGTCGGGAGTTACGACGGCGATACCGTCGTTCTGGCTTGCAATGGTGACGGTAATGCTGTTCGGCTTTACGCTGAAGCTGTTTCCGTACAGGGGCGCGATGACGGCAGGCTATACGCTCTCAATGAACGGAATTGCGTTTCTGATAGTTTTTGCAGCTTGTATGGTGGTCGCAATAGTCCTTAAAGCAGTGACCAAAAAGAGCCTGTTCATCTTCGGCGGTATACCTGTTGCGCTAATGGCGGCTCTGCTGGTATCAGTGCCGTTTGCGGATATCGCAGATGTTGCGTATCACGCATTTCTCCCTGTTGCGATATCTGTTTTCTCGGGAGTTATCTCCTATGCGCTGCTTGTCAGAAACAGTATGATAGCCGTAACCAACGAGGATTACATACTCACTGCGCGCGCAAAGGGGCTTCCGCCCCATGTGGTGCTGTATAAGCACACGTTCAGGAATGCGCTCCTGCCGCTTATCACTAATGTGGGAATGTCCATGGCAGGACTTATGGGCGGCAGCGTGCTTATGGAAAAGATATTCTCATGGCCGGGAATGGGACAGCTATTGCTTGACGCGTGCAACAACGGCGATTATCTGCTCTCTCAGGCGATACTTCTGCTGTTTGCCGTAATTACGGTAGTGTGCAACTTCATCACCGACCTTATCTATCACAAATTCGACCCCAGAGTAAAAGAGGTATGACCAATGAAAAGAATAACTGATACCGTCTGCTCTGCGGCGAAGAGCGTAGGAAGATTCCTGCTGAAGATAGTTAAAAATCCAAAGGGCAGGCTTGGTGTTATCCTTGTGGGAATAGTGGTGCTTGCGGCGATATTTGCACCGTACCTCACCCCCTACGAGCTGGACGATTACGACATAGCCAACGGACTTGCAAAGCCCTCTGCCGAGCATCTTCTCGGCACTGACAAAAACGGAATAGATATCCTCACCCAGATACTTTACGGCGCGAGGATATCCCTCATGATCGGACTTACAACAGGTCTATGCGTGACGCTCCTCGGCGCAACACTCGGTATCGTTTCCGCGTATTTCGGCAAGGTGAGCGCAGGAGTTATCCTCAACATCATCAACGTACTTCTTGTAATTCCTACAACACCGCTGATGATGATAATGAGCAACCTTTCATCAAGCTATCTTATGATGATAGCGGTGTTTACACTTATTGGCTGGTGCGGCACGGCGAGAATGGTAAGGGCGCAGGTGCTTTCTGTGATGAATATGAACTATATCCGCGCGGCGGAGCTTGCAGGCGGCTCAAAGACCTACATAATGTTCCGTCATATAATGCCTGCGGTATCGCATCTGCTGATCATGAACTGCGCGCTTTCCTGCGCAGGCTTTATGATAGCCGAGGCAGGCTTAAGCTTTATCGGACTGGGCGACCCGTCCGTTATGAGCTGGGGCAAGATACTTGTTGCGGCGCAGGAAAGTGCGTTTACTTCGGGCTTGTGGGCGTGGGTAATTGCCCCCGGCGTTGCGATATTTATCACTGTTTTCGGATTTATGCAGATCGGCTACGCGCTGGAGGAGATATTAAACCCAAGGATAAAGCGCAGAAAGATACGCTCAAAGGGCATAGAGCCTGAGGAAGAGGCTGAGAAGATATTTGCTGATATAGAGGACATCAGCGAGGAAGATGCAAGAGCTTTAAAAGAACAAAACACTGTGGGAGCATAAGGGTATGAATGTACTTGATATAAAAGATCTGAAAATACTTTTCCGCAGTGAGGAAGGCTTTGTGCGAGCGGTAGAGGGAGTGGATATCTCTGTCGGGGAGGGTGAAAAGGTCGCAATAGTGGGCGAGTCAGGCTGCGGCAAGAGCGTAACGAGCCTTGCTTGCATGAGGCTGCTGAGCACTCCTCCCGCATATATCAAGGCTGAGCGCTTTGAGTTCACCTCACGCGACGGAAGAACGCATGATATACTCGAAAAAAGCGAAAATGAAATGCTTACCCTGCGCGCTGAGGAGATGGCAATGATATTTCAAGACCCCTCCACCTTTTTAAATCCCGTTATGACTATCGGTGAGCAGCTTGACGAGGTGTTCATCTACCACAGGAAGATGAAGCCGAAGGAGGCAAGGCTGCACAGCATCGAGATGATGAAAAAGGTCGGTATCCCCGACCCCGAAATGCGTGCGGAGCAGTATCCCCACGAGCTTTCGGGCGGCTTAAAGCAGCGTATACTTATCGCCATGGCAACCTCGCTATCTCCAAGACTTCTTATAGCGGACGAGCCTACAACAGCACTTGATGTAACTATTCAGGCGCAGATACTTGCGCTTATCTCAGAGCGCTGCGAAAAGGAGAATATGTCGCTGTTGATGATAACTCACGACCTCGGTGTAGTGCGTGAAATGGCAGACAGGGTGTACGTCATGTACTGCGGAAAGATAGTGGAGCAGGGCACAGTCGATGAGATACTGAAATATCCTCAGCACCCCTACACGAAGGCGCTTATCGACACTATCCCCGACCTTGACGGCAAGGTTGAGCGTTTCGTGCAGATACCGCATAACGTCCCTCACCCGATGAACAAGCCCTCGGGCTGCTACTTCTCAAACAGATGCAGCTATTGCACAGCGCTTTGTACAAAGCAGATGCCTCCGCTGTTCGACAGAGGAAACGGCAGAAAGGTGCGCTGCTGGTTTGAAACGGAGGAGCTATGGGAGAGATAATTCTTAAAACAAACGACCTCACCGTAGATTTTAAGGTCAGAAAAAACCTGTTCGGCAAGCCGTCAAGGCTTTCGGCTGTGCAGAATGTAAATATCGAGATACGAAAGGGCGAGATATACGGTCTTGTGGGAGAATCGGGCTGCGGTAAGTCCACTCTTGCGAATGCGATACTCGGCTTTGTGCCGATAACATCGGGAGCGTTTGAGTTTTTCGGGCATAATGTAAATTCGCAGACAAAGGCGAGCGAATGGAAAGAAGTCCGCCGCCATCTGCAAACGGTGTTTCAGGACCCTTATTCCTCGCTTAATTCACGCTTTACGGTGTGGCAGATAATCTCCGAGCCGCTTTATATCGCCGGCGAGCGTGACGAGCGTATCCTGCGCGAAAGAGCCGCGGAGCTTGTGGAAAAGGTAGGGCTGTCGCTTCAGGACCTCGACCGATATATCTTCGAGTTTTCGGGAGGTCAGCGCCAGCGTATCGCAATCGCCCGTGCGCTGATAACAAATGCAGAGCTGATAATCTGCGACGAGCCTACGTCGGCGCTTGATGTTTCGGTGCATTCGCAGATATGTAATCTTCTCTTAGACCTGCGCGAGGAATACGGGCTTACATATCTCTTTATATCCCACAACCTTTCGCTCATCAAGCATATCACCGATCATATGTCGGTGATGTACCTTGGCGAGGTTATGGAGAGCGGCTGTACCGAGGAGATATTTGCGAACCCCTCTACACCTTATACAAGGGCGCTTATGTCGGCTATTCCCGAGGTAAATCCCACAGAAAAGCGCGAGCGCATCATTCTGTCGGGCGAGGCGAGAAGTCCGATAGACCCTCCCGATATCTGCCGCTTTGCGGGCAGATGCCCCGATGCGTGCGATATATGCCGCAGTGAGCCGCTTCCCTCTGCGGCTGCCGTCGGCAGCGACCATTATGCAAGATGTCATTTATGTGAAAGCAGGTGAACTTGATGAGTAACGAAGATCTTAAATGTCCGTGTATGCCGCAGTGCCCCAATTACGGCAAATGCCGAGAATGTATCGCGGCGCACGCTAAATTCTACACCGCCCCGAAATGCGTAAAGCTGATGCAGGAGGAGATGAAGAAAAACCATCTTCACCCGTCAAATCCGCACATGAGGAAAACTCTCCCCGAGCGCATAGAGGAATATTACGCACAAAATCCCAATGCCCATCTGCGCACAGTGGCAGAGGAGCTGAAAATAACCGAGTGGCAGCTTCTTGACGCTATGGAAACGGCAGTTCCCGTGCCTGTAGATGATGTCGGTGAGCTCTATAATAAGCTGGCGGAGCTTGAATGTGTAAAGCTACATCTTGACGCAGGAGGAGTGCTTCTCCAGCTAACAACTCCGCTGCCTGCGTCAATAGAGCAGCATGGCGCAAAAATAATCAGCCGCAACAGCGGAGATATGTCGCTGACATCGCTGATATTCACACAATCGCTATATGCGGTGTTCCTCGTGAGAGAGGTGCTCTGCGGCGGTAAGGAGAGCCTTAGCGTCGCACTTTTGAACGAGGACGAGAAGATAGCGCTTTCCATCTATCTCTGCCGTTCCGACACAGACACAATTGAGGCAAGCTCCAAAGAGCTTTTCGAGGCTCTTTGGCAAAAATATAAAAAGTAAAGACAGGAGAACAACACTATGAAAAAACTTTTGGCAACATCACTTATTTTAAGCATGCTGCTCTGCGCGGCAGGCTGCGGAAGCTCTGCTACTGAGGAGAGCAGCTCCGACACCTCCACATCAGCTACTGACGCTACAGCTTCCACTACCGAAACGGCTGAGGCAGACGAGGCGGCGGAGGCTGCTGTGAATGAGGGCGAGCTCAAGGCAGGCGCTTATGCTGGCAATTCTGAGTACAGCACCGACGAATTCAGCATGACATGGAATTATGTGATCTCGTTCAACGAGGACGGCACATTCACCATTACAGACAACGCAGGCGAGGAAAAGGGCGCAGGTACTTATGCTCTCACAGATGACTGCTACACCATGACCTACAGCGACGACAGCACCTGCACATTTGTCGTTCAGGCTGACGGTACACTGAAAGTACTGAACGACCTGCCCTACGGCAAGGCTTCCATCTCTCCCGATATGGTAGGCGGCATTGTTCTTGAATACAGCGGCGAGGCTGTTTCTGCTCCCGAGGAGGAAACACCCACAGACGATAACGAGGTCACAGCAGGCGGCTTTGCTATCGCAGCAGGCGCATACTCCGCAAGCTACACCAAGGAAAGCCCTATGGCTGGCACAGTTGTATACAACTACGCTGCAACTATTGGCGAGGACGGCACATTCTCCTATAGCGTAAGCTTCGATATGGGCGGCACGATATATGACGGTGCAGCAGCAAGCGGCACATATTCCGTTGACGGTGACAAGTTCGTATTCACCGACAGCGAGGGAACAGTGACAGAGGGTGTACTCACCGCAGACGACACTCTCGTTATCTCGCTGATGGCTTCTGCTATGGCAAGTGATCCTTATGAGGTGACATTCGTTACTGCCGAGTAATAAACATCACAGTCCTGCTGCCTAAAGGCGGTGGGACTGTTTTCTTTATTTGCGTGTCTGCTATTGACAATGTGGAATTAAAGGTGTATAATGTATCTGGTTAGCAGGCACTAACCGCACTGAAGAAAGGCTGCAGGTGCGGTTATATCTGTGCTTGTAGGTACTGTTATTATGCTTACAGGAGGTCAATAAATGAAATATGATACTATGGCAAGGCTGTACTGGACGGTGTTCAAGGGCGGCTTTGAGCGTGAGCTGACGAATACTCTTGAAATAGCCGATACAAAAGCTGTAATGAAAAAGGCTCACAAAAAATATAGAGAAATGATAGAGAGCGTACAGCCCTTTGAACAAAAGACAAGATTTATCTCAAATATAATCATTGCTTCGATCCTCGGCTCGGTATATCTTTCGCTTGATGAAAAGCCTGATATTGAAAAAATGACTGTTTTCACCCGTGAGGCGCTTATGAATAATCGGGTCATGCTGAAAGCTATCGTAAGCGAGAGGAATTACACCGCCGAGGGTCAGGAAAAGCTCCGTCAGGACGCTGAATTGAGTCTGAATGACAGCAACCCGTATTCGTGGCAGTACACCTTTGAAGCGGGTGAAAGCCTCATGGAATACACCGCCACATTCAAGACCTGCGGAATACTGCACCTTTACAGATTGTGGGGTATTGAGGAGCTTACTCCTGCAATGTGCAAGCTGGACTACGATATGGCGGCGGCGAACAATTCCGTATTTATCCGTGAACAGACCCTTGCAGGCGGCGGAGAATACTGCGACTGCCACTATATACATACACCTAAAAGATAAGGAGAAAATAAAATGAAATTCTACTGCCGCGGCAACAAGAACAACCCTCCGATAATGCTTTTCCCGGGAACGTGGTGCCTGCATACAAGCTTTAATGAGGTTATTCCTTTGCTTGAAAAGAAGTTTTATGTAATTGCCGTTTCATATGATGGTTTTGATGAAACAGAGGATACTGTTTTTTCTGATATGATAATCGAAACGAAAAAAATTGAGGATTACATAAAAGAGAATTACGGCGGCAGGCTTTTTGCCGCTTATGGCTGTTCGCTGGGTGGCTCGTTTGTGGGGCAGCTTGTACAGCGGAAAAACATTCACATTGACCACGGCTTTATCGGAAGCTCCGACCTCGATCAATCGGGAAAGATCAAGGCGAAACTTATGACAAAGCTGTTCGGTGGAATGATGGTAAAAATGCTTCAAACGGGAAAATATCCCGCTGTTATGAAAAAGGGCTTTGAAAAGAACCTGCAAACAGAGTACGGCAGGAAATTCTATGAAATGCTCGGTATCGGCAAGGGCGGCTATCCCTTTATCAAAAAGGCGAGTGCGGAAAATCAATTCTACTCCGACCTTATAACTCCGCTTGAGGAACATATTTCCGCCGACGGAACAACTATCCACGTTTTCTATGCACAGAAAATGGGTGAAAAATATCTTGAAAGATATAACAGACATTTCAAAAATCCGCATATCGTTGCACACGATCTGCGGCACGAGGAACTGCTGATATGCTATCCTGAAAAATGGGTGAATGAGATTGAAAAGTGCTGTTTTGGAAAGGATAATGAAGAATGATAATTATTCAGCTCGTTTTATACTGCCTGCTGTTTACGCTTATGGTAAAGCTTGCCGTGCGTAACAACGCAATAAACGCTTTGTATTTTTATCCTAAGCCTGTGCAGGAGCAGGCACTTGCGTTAGGTCTTGCAACAAAAGAAAAGGTGCGTAAAAGCCGAAAAATATTTATGACAGCATTTTACCTTGTAATGCTCACTGCACTTGTTCTGATAATCGGCTTATGGAACGGTTTTTCAGATTTCACAACAGCATATTGGCAGGCGGTATTGTTTCTTGAGGTTATGAACTGGTATGACGGCATAGTTATCGACAGACTATGGGTAGGTCACAGCAAGCTATGGAGAATAAAGGGTGCAGAAGATATTCCCTATGTTCAGACATGGCGAGAGGTGCTTAAAAAGCGGCTTTTTCTCACACTTATGTGGATAGTCGGCGGTGCGGTTGTTGCAGGAATTGTTGTGTTGATTTTTTAAGGAGAAGACGGTATGAAAAAGAAGATAATTATTTCTCTCATCTGCGGAATGTTTGGTTGTATTCTTATGGCAAGCGGCGATTGACTGATGATGTATGGAGATATTTAAGCTGAACTGGAGGACAACAACATGACTAAATACAATATCGGCGGAGTAGCCGAAACAATGATTCAGACTCTTTATGCAAGAGCAAAAGAGTCCAAGAAAAAGAACCCCAAAATCTACGATGCAAAAGCAATCGAGATAGTGTCAAAAATGGACTACGATTTCTCAAAAGCTGACAAGGATTTTGCTATGAGCAGCGGTGTTATCGCAAGAACTATTCTGCTTGACAGAATGGTTAAGAAATACATAGAAAAGCACCCAACCACAACGGTCATCAACATCGCCTGCGGTATGGATACAAGATTTTATCGTGTTGATAACGGAAAAATCCGCTGGTACAATATTGACCTGCCTGTAACTATAGATGTGCGGAAGCAGTTCCTTGAAGAAAACGGCAGAGTGAAAATGCTCGCAAAATCAGCAATGGACGCTTCGTGGGCTGACGAAATTGAAAAGACAAATGCTCCCGTGCTTGTGGTTATTGAGGGGCTGTCAATGTACCTTTCAGAGGCTGATATAAAGACGATACTTTCGATAATCGAAAAGAATTTCATCAAAGTTACTGTACTTATGGAAACAATGTCGCCTGTTGTTGTAAAGCGGATAAAGGAAAAGTCCATAGATGCCAGCAATGCTAAATTCACCTGGGGTATTAAAAGCGGTAAAGAGCTTGAAAGCTATAACGATAAATTCAGCTTTATCAGGGATATAAGCCTTACTGAAGGAATGAAGGAGATTTATCCTGTCTATAAGCTGTTACACAAAATTGCACCTATCAGAAATTTTTCCAATAAGATAACTGTGCTGAAAAAATACTCAAACGGCGATCGATAACATGAAATACTTTGAATTCGAGAAAGAAAAAGTTTCATTGTTATCCTAAGATTTTAGATATTCTTAAATAAAACAGGTGGACAAACATGGAGAAAAAATACAACCCTCAAAAAATGATTGGTAAAAGCAGATTTAAAGATTTTTACAATGAATTGGGAAAAAACGAACAGCTACGATTAATAAATATAATGGCACAGTTGATTGAGGAAAATGCGGAATATGCTGATTCAAAAAACTATGGTTTTTTATGTAATCTGATAACATCGCTGGCTATAGTAATAATGCTTGAAGAAAACGGAAAATCTCGCAAGGAAGCCGAGGATATCGTTGCAGTGGCAATGTACAAATTTATAGAGCCGCAGATCGATGTTATGCAAAAGCTGGCAAGCAATAGTTGGTTTGTAGGCTTCTTGAAAATTTCCATGCCGATAAAATTCAGAAATACACTGGGTTATGGCTGGAATGTGGAATTTCCGAAGTGCCCCAGGGATACTTTTTCAATGATAACGCACAGCTGCATTTACCATCAGATATTCAGTAAATACGGTATGCCGGAAATGACGGCGGTATTCTGTAAGGTAGATGATATTCTATATAGTAACCTGCCTAGGGCAGAGTTTTTGTATACAGAGCAAATAGGCAGGGGTGGAAATATGTGCGATTATACCTTTAAGAAAAGATAGAAAGAGTGATAATACTATGAAGAATAAAGACCACCTCCCGATGTACGGCATAGGCCCTATATACGGCGGAGTTAGCATAGCTATTACAGTTGTCGCAGTAATTCTCGGTCAGCAGGATTTTGCAAAGGCAGGTATAATTGCCGTGCTGAAAATTCCGTCGCTGATAATCGGAATATTGCTGATACTTTTCGGAGCATACCTTTGGTACAGTGCAGTATTTCGCGCAAAGGTCGCTTTTTGTATATCAAGTTGAAATATTCGCGAAAAATGCATAATTTACGCATTCTTGTTTTATTGCCCAAAATATGCTATAATATCTAAAATGGGAAATGTGATCAAAATTACAGTATATAGCTATTAAGGGGGATAAGCACGATGTCTGAGTTAAGTAAAATGAGGCTTGCTATCTGTGATGATGACGAAAAAGACAGAAGAATCATGCTAAAGCTCATTTCTGAATATCTTGATATAAACGACTACAGTATCGGCATTGACGAGTTCAGCTCGGGAGAGGAGTTCCTTGCGGCGGATATCACGAAATATGATCTTGTCATACTGGATATCTTTATGGGTGAGTTTAACGGTTTGGAAACAGCCAAGAAGCTCATTGAAGAAAATCAGAGCATTCAGATAATATTTTGCAGCACCTCTGACGCTTATGCGGTGGAATCTTATGATGTTGCGGCTTTGCGATATTTCATCAAGCCGATATCACGGGAAAAGCTGTTTTTGACGCTTGACCGTTTTTTTCAGGTGCATACGTCGCTACGAATGCTTACTTTTAAATGCAACCGTATCGATGAGAGCGTATACATTAGTGATATCCTTTGGGTAGAAGCCGACGGACATCACAGCGTGATACATACCAAAAACGGAGACATTGCCTCTTCCACCAGGTTTTCAAAGATATGTGAGCTGCTTGCCGACGCCGATTTTGTGAAGCCTATCCGATATGCGCTGGTATCGCTGGAGAGCGTAGCGCTTATTCCGACAGATGTTTTCACTCTGACTGACGGAACAGTAGTACCCATAAGCCGTGACCAGCGTGCCGCTATGAAGAAAGCATTTACCGATCATAAGATGCGCAAGCTCCTGAAAAAAGGAGGGATTATGTAATGGAAAGCCTGATTGCGGGAATTACGGCTTCGATATGTATGCTTTTGGGCGCAAGGCTGCGGTTTTGCCCCTTCAAGGACGCGGTAACTATCCGACAGCGACGGGTAATTATGACAGGTCATATTACCCTTGGCATACTGCAAGTGGCAGCTATGACAATAGCAGTACATATTTGCGGTAACGATATAGCGATACCTCTTATGCGCATTTCCGCAATAATATTCGCTGTCATTTCGTTCACTATCAATGCTGTTGTTATCAGAAAGTGGCTGCTGGAGCAGCTATTCGTAAGCGGTGTAGTATTTACCTGTAATTATGTGCTGATGTCTATCCCGAATTTTATAGGTTCGGTATTGCCTGAGATCAGTGATATCGCACGTTTTTTTATTATAGAGGATACTTATCTCTTAATTCTAATGATAACACATTATCCGCTTTTTAAGATGCTGTATAACACGGTAGCTCCTTTCTTAAAGCTGGATATCGGGAATTACTGGAACACGATATGGTTCATTCCGCTTGCGCTTTTCGGCACACGATTAGTGGCGCTGAGTGAGAAAAGCTTTCCCAGCAGCGTATCTCAGCTTATCTGCGACCTGCTTTCTGCCGCCGTTATTATCCTGATGTGTAAGAGTATTGGCGCAGACTACACCCGTATGCGTGAGCGCCAGATCGTAGATAAGCAGCTTGCAGATCAGAAGCTGCATTACGCTGAGCTGAAAATAAGGGTAGAGGACGCCCGCAGGACAAAGCACGACTTCAAGCATCATATTGCGGCGATACATCATTTTATGGATATTGACGATAAGGAGGGCTTGCGAAACTATTGCAATGACCTATTGGAACGCAGCACAGAACAGGATAAGATACCATACACAGGAAATGCTGCAGCAGATGGGGTGCTTTATCATTATACGCAGCTTGCAAAGGAGCATCACATTAGCCTGCGATATTCGGGCACTATACATAGCAGCGGCATATCAGACATTGATCTGTGTGCATTGCTGGGCAATGCGCTGGATAATGCACTGGAGGGTTGTATGACCATTGCGGACGGTCGTAGCATTGATGTTATTTGTCAATCTGAGAAGATGCTGCTTTCTGTGGTTGTTCATAACACTTTTGACGGCAGAGTGGATAGCTCTGAAAAAGGAGTGCTCTCCCGCAAGAAAAAAGACCGCGTAGGCGTTGGCTTGTTATCTATGCGGCATATTTGCGAGAAATATGGCGGCAGCTTTGATATAAATTGGGAAGGAAATACCTTTACGCTGATGTTTATGCTGCCATTGTCGGAGGAGCAATAACAAAAATACTTGCCTCGTTCATATTGATGAACGGGGCATTTTATGCATTTCGTGATAATATGCAGCATTTCATGCCGAATTTCTGTTTTAGTATATGATTTTGTGATAAAATAATATCATAACGGAGTAAAGGGGAATGTAAGTGGATTTAAAGATAAAGCTGTTAATGTTCGGAGAAACTGCGGAATGTGAAACAGCCGCTGAAATCATGGAAGCCCTGCCTGAACTTTCGGGGAATACTTGTGAGTATTTTCATCTGAACGATCTTGAGAAGCTGGTGGAGGCTATTGTTGATTTTGAGCCAACCTTGCTTATCGTTCTTGCGAACGGCGCTGAGGGAATGGAATGTGTGTATAGAGCAAGGGAGAGAAGCTCTGAGCTGCCTGTTTTCTGGTTCTCTGATGACAAGGCATTTGCTGTGCAGTCCTATAGGTTTAACTGTGCGTATTTTACCACAAAGCCTGTTACTTCCGATAAGATGTCGAACGCAATAAAACGCTGCTCGCATATTGGGATACAAATATGATCATGTAAAATTAAGGGGGCTGAAAACAGCCCCCTTTTTGTATTATATATTCTTATACATTCTGAAAATATTTTCGCCCTTGTATTCATACTCGGTCTTGTCCATCATTTTCAGCGTCATGAATATTCCGAGACCGCCTATCTCACGCTCGTCGGCACTTAGAGTTATATCGGGCGCATCACGATCGAGGGGATTATAAGGGATTCCATCGTCGCAGAATGTGAGTATTGCCTGCTCGCTGCCGTCATCATTCTTGCGGAATTCGCATATCACTCTTGCGGGACCTGATCTTCCGCCGTAGGCATAGCTTGCGATATTGACGAATATCTCCTCGATGCACACTTCTATCTGGTATTGTGCCTTAGGTGAGCAATCGTGCTGTTCCAGCAGCGCATTGATATGATCCAGCAATACCTGAAGCTGCGCCTTGTCAGCGGGCAGGCTTATTTCATACTGTTCACGTTTTTGGGGTGAAAAATACTGTAATGCTGTCATAGTAATATCGTCCGCCTGTTCTGTGTCTTTTGAAAATTCCGTCAGTCTGTCAAGGATAGAGTCAACGATCTCTTTCGGAGAAGCATTTGAAAGCTCGTTCAAAGCATTTTGCAGCCTGTCATTTCCATAAAGCTCCAACGATCTGTCGGCAGCCTCAGTAACGCCATCGGTATAAAGAAACAGCGTATCTCCCTTGCCGAAGTAAAGCTCGTCCTGCTTATACCGTATATCCTCCATGCCGCCGAGTATGAAGCCATGGCGCACCTTCACCCACTCAAAGCCGCCGTCTGCCCTGCGTATAAGCGGAGGATTGTGTCCTGCATTTGCATAGGTGAACTTTCCTGTTGATATCTCAAGTATTCCGACAAAGGCGGTAACGAACATCTCGGCGTCGTTGTTTTCGCAAAGCGCATTGTTAGCCGAGGACAGGATATCTGCGGGAGATTTGCCGATACCCGCATATGTCTTTATGTGCGTTTTTGCTATCATCATAAACATCGCAGCGGGTATTCCCTTGCCTGATACATCAGCGATCACCACAGCAAGATGATCCTCATCAACAAGGAAGTAGTCGTAGAAATCTCCGCCTACCTCCTTCGCAGGAGTCATGAGCGCGTAAATATCGAACTCTCTGTTGTTTGGGAATGCGGGGAACTCTCTTGGAAGCTCGCTTATCTGTATCTTGGCTGCGATATCAAGCTCCGCGCCGATTCGTTCCTTCTCGGCAGTGATATTTGTGATGTTTTCGATATATCCTGCCAATCTGTCAGTCATCAACTCGAAGGTTTTGGAAAGCTCCTCTATCTCGTCCCCCGTTTTTATCTCTGACTTATACCGAAGCACTCCTTCTTCTCCGCCAAGACCATGCACGGAAGCGGTAAGCTGCTCGATAGGCTTAGTAAGGCGCTTTGCAAACATCGAGCTGATGAATGTGAGCGCTATCATCGCCAACAGAATGATAACCGGCAGGATAATGATTATCATCACCATACCGCTGTCTATCTGCTTTACAGCGTATTCGGTGTAGCTTTGTATCTCGGAGTTGTTCAGCAAGGCAGGCTGCAGTATCTCGTCTACACTGATAACGGTGCATATACTCCAGTCTATTGCGGTGAGGGGTGCATAGGCTGCATAGACTTCCTTGCCGTAAAGAGTTATTTTTGCAACGCCTGTTTCGCCGTTGACCATTTTCTGCGCCATTTCACGCACGTCGGGGTCTTTGGCTTCCAGCAGATTTATGCTGTCGCTGAGTGCCTTGAGGTCAGGCATAATCACTGTTTGACCGCTGCTGTTTATTGCAAACGCGTAGGAGGTAGAGCCAAGCTCCTCATTGATTATCGTATCGGAAAGCTCTGTCAGCAGAAGGCTCACGCCTGCAACACCTCTGAAAGCTCCTTTGCTGTCGTAAACAGGATTTGTGCAGACGATGCCAAGACCTCTGCCATAGCCGTCCTCCACAAGATCGGACCATGTGAGAGCGCCCGTTTCCTTCGCGTTTACATACCACGAGCGTACACGGGGGTCAAAGCTCGTAAGCCCCGCTTTTGATGCAGAGCCTGTGTCGGATACGATTATGTAGCCATTCTCGGTACCCAACTGCGCACAGAAAACTTCGTTGTGCTCAGTAACCGTCGCATCAAGCAGCGCACTTAGATTTGCCGTCTTCGGCATATCGCTGAGGTCTGCGTCGTCTGCCCACAAAAGCTGTGTTGTCACCTTGCCCTCGTTTGCGGCATCGGGCGGCAGAACTTCATTATCCGCATAGCTTTCGGGAGCGTTATATATGTTCGCGGCGATATCCGATATCACCATCGTCTGATCCATAATGGTATTCAGCTTTGCATCGGCATATATCGTCTTGCTTTTTGTGAGGGAGATGAGCTGGTTCAGCGCCTGAGCTTCCAGCGCTTCCTTGCTGCCCTCTGCTGCCTGCGTTCCGAGATTGCTGCTTATGGTGGTGGTGCTCTCACGGATAGTGAGCATACCTGCCGCCGATACTCCCGTTACTATAAGCATAGCAGCAAGAGATATCAACAGAACAAGATTTGTAACTTTTGTTTTAATTCCGTTTCTTTTCATTTCTGCGCCTCTTTAGTATGTGGTCTTATGCAGTCTGCAAATATCCTCTGTTCTTCAATATAGTCAAGAGCATCAATATCAAACGGAACTTCACCTGCGAAATGATAAATGCAGTATTCTCTGTCTTTGCACAGTGGGTGAAAGCCCGTAAAGAAGAAGCCTTCTCTCTCAAGTATCTCCGCCGCATATATTGCTGAACTGTCATACATATTAAGGCACAGCTCTGCGGTGAAGATAGCGTCGCTGCGGTGGGAGATAAGCTCCGATACAAGCTGCTCGATATCTCTGCCGACAGTATTGATGTTGATATACAGCGTAGAATGGGTGCTGTCATAGCGATATTCAAAGGCTGTTTTCTCAGCCGTTGGCGAAGAGCTGTGCGACGTCAACTCTATACTTGCACCCAAAGCGCCATAGGTGATGACAGCAAGAGAATGATATTCTTCTTTTAAATATAACGCTCCGGCAGCCTTTTTGCTGATATTAAAGGATACTACAGTCAAAGAATCCTTAGGGTTTTTATGTCCTGTTTCGCCGTTTTTGAATTTGTCAACCGAAAAAACGCTTGGCAGAAATCCGCAGCATACAGGATCAAGCTTTGCGATACATCGCTGCGCTTTCAGATGGCTTGCTATCGGATAGGAGAACACTGATGTTATGTCTAGCTGCTTTACTATATCATAAGCAAAGCGTATGAGAGCCTCTCCGAGTCCCGCGCCGCCGTATTCGGGGCGTACCACCAGTGTGCAAAGCTCTGCCGTGCCGGGAAACATCGCGACCTCTTCCCAGCCCATAATACCCGCCGCCGAGCCGTCCTCTGTTACTGCAAGATAAAGATGCATATCTCCCCTCCGATGCATATCCAATATTCTCTCAGGGGAGTACATCTCTCTCTTAATGTAACTGTCGCCAAAGGCAGAGCGCAGGCAGCGTATTACCTCATAACAATCCGAGAGGCTCTGAAGCTCTCTTATTTTAGCTGTAAAAGCTCTGCCGTTGTATTGCATCTTCGCTTGCCTTGCCTTTCAAAGTTTTTTTCATTATACATCAATAAGGTAGAAAAAACAACATATTTTGGCTGCATTTCGTGACGTTTATTTGCATTTCATGCCGAAAATAGTGATATTTCCTCTTGGAGGTATATAATATTCTTAGGCACATAGCCAAAAGTTTAAAAAATTCTGAATATGATGTTACAAAATGCAAAGATGTGCGTATACCATTACAGATGAAGCGGAATAACGATCCTCTTTGAGATCTTTCTGCTGTCATTCGATGGGCAGCTTTGCATAAGACAAGTTTTTATGTGGAGGTTGCTATATGAACATAACCAAGCAGGAACAAGGAGATCTGTTGCTGGTAAAGCCTGAAGGCAGACTCGATACCAACACTTCCAAAGAGCTGGAAGAAGCTATTGCACCCGAGCTTGATAGATTCAATGCGTTGACGCTTGATTTCGCAGAGCTGCAATATCTTTCTTCGGCGGGGCTCAGAGTACTGCTGTCAGTGCAGAAGAAGATGAAGGGCAAGAAGTTCAGCCTCACCAATGTCAATAAAAACATTATGGAGGTATTTGAGATAACAGGCTTCGTTGACTTTCTCACTATCGAATGACAAGTGCATTCCGCTTTCCTATTATGTTTATCAGGAAAGGAATTAAGTAATGGATACATTTGAACGCAAGCTAAGCGAAGTATTTGATCACAATCGGTTTGAACTGCACCCCGAAATGCAAGAGCTTATCAGTGATTTTGAAAAACGCTACCTTGCCAAAAATAAGGAGAACAGTAAGCGCGAGCCTATCTCTTTCAAAGAGTTGGAAGGACAAACAAAGACCGCACCTTTGTCTGCCAAGCCTTCTTCCAATCAGCTTACTAAGGAAAAGGACAAGGTTAAACCACGATGACGCAGCAACCGCTAACCGTAGAAGAGCTCTATAAAGAGTACTACAAAAAGGTATACGGCTATGTATATCTGAGAGTCAAAGACCACGCACAGGCTGAGGATATAGCATCTGATGTTTTTGCAAAGATCGTCGAGAAGATAGATACCTTTGACTCCGCAAAAGCATGCTATTCCACATGGATATACACCATCACAAAAAATATGGTGATATCCCATTTCAGGCAGCATCGCGAAAGCGAGGACATAGAGGAGCTGCAAATAGCAGACAACTCTGACTCCCCGTTAGACTTCGCAATATTGAATGAACGCAGTGAAATAGTTACCGAAGCGTTAAAGCAGCTTTCGGAAAGGGACAGAGATATCATTATTGCAAGGTATTATTACGATCACAGCTTTAAGCAGATAGGCGAGATGATGGATATGACAGAGGCAAATGCCCGCGTCACCCATGGCAGAGTGCTGAAAAAGCTGAAGGAGCTTATCGGTGATAAATTGTGATCAGCGATCACAAAAATATGTTACATATTCGCTCTCGCGGCGTATATAATTACACAAAACAAAATCAACCGCTTCGGCGGAGAAAAAGGAGAAATCATTATGACTACTTTATTTTTATCCAATCCTTTTATGGAGATTGCAGAGCCTATCATCAGCCTGTTGAACATGGTGATCGTTCCTGCGCTGCTGATAGTTGGTGCTTTAGGCGCTATCTTCTGTATCCTGCTTGGCGTAAAGTTTGCAAAGGCTGAGGAGCCTCAGGACAGAGAGAAGGCTAAGAACTCCCTCAAGAATGCTATCATCGGCTTCGTACTTATCTTCGTTCTTCTGGTAGGTCTCAAGATCGCACTGCCCGCAATGACAGAGTGGTACACAGATGAAGCAGGCGTTACCGTTAACAGCGACAGCATTATCGTAGACAACGCTAACTAACATTTAAAACTCATAAATATAAAGCTGCTACCAATCAACGGCTGAAGAGATCGTGCGGCGCACACAGTAGTTCGGTGACCAACGGTGGCAGCTATATTTATTTATTGAACACGGGAAGGAGGGATATCTTTGCAGCAGAAAAACACACAGCAGCCCGAAGAACAGGTCGTTGCTGATACTGCCGAAGCTGCTTATGAGGAGCTTCATAAGCGTGAAGCGGAAAAGAACGAGCTGATCGCCAAGAATGAACTGAAATTCAGGAAGATAAAAGCCGCTCTCGGCTCATTCGGATTGTTCGCGGGATATTTCTTTTTTCCTCAGATGTTCTTCCTTGTGTTTTCATCGAACACCCTGCAGAATAACGGCACGATAAAGCTTCTGGCTTCGTTCATGGGCTTTTTCGTGTATTTCTTTTTCCTTATCAGGTATTACATGAAGCGCTCGCATAAAACGGGAGAGGGTCCGGCTGATATTCTGAAATTCCACCCGAGAGAACTGGAGCCGAAACCTGCTGCAGTGTGTATGCTGCTGGGAATATGCCTTAATCTCACGTCTAGCGCAGCGCTTGCGTTGCTGCCTCTGCCGACAGAATGGCTTGAGAGCTACAGCTCAGGCTCCGAGTCGCTGGTATATACCGACAGCCTTGCATTCAGCCTTTTCTACATCGTTATTCTTGCACCGTTGTGTGAGGAGCTGATGTTCAGAGGCTTTATGTATCACCGCATGAGAACGGCTTTTTCGGTACTCGTTTCCGTGATAGTGGTGTCGATAGCTTTCGCTCTGCCTCATATAAATATACTGTGGATAATCGTTGCCACACTTAACAGCTTTATATTCACTTTGGTAAGAGAGCGATATCAAAATCTCTGCTATTCCATAATACTGCACAGTTGTTACAATCTTGTGTCAGTGCCTATGATACTGCTGCTGGGCAGCGAAGCGCATACTATCCTGTTCGATAATGTTATCGCTGAGCTGATATATCTTGCGCTCGGAGGGGCTGCTGTATTCTTCTGCACTAAATATCTGCTGAAAAAGCCTGACAACAATGAGATGACCTACAATATTTTTACGGGCAGCAAGCCTGCTGACGAGGGGGGCAACAAATGAAGAAAATAATTACACTTGCCGCTGTTGCGGTAGTCGGCGAGGTGCTGTGTTCATATCTTATCGGAGCGCTGTTTGAAAATCTGCTTCCCGCTATCAAAGAAAAGAGTCTAGCAATGTTTTTTGACCCTGCGGTGCTGCGTGATCCGATAAACTATCTTTACGGTCTTATTGCGCTGATACTGATAGCGCTGATGTATTTGATAAACCGCCCCGATTCCTTTGCAAGGCTGAAAAAGAGCATGAGCGGCAACAAGAGCGCTGCCGTGGAGGATTCCGTACTGGAAAATTCCCGCTTTATGACAGATAAGGAGAGGGATTTCAACTTCACTCCCCACGAGTTTTCAAAGCTTGGCGAGAGCAAAAAGGACGGTATCCCTGTAAGAGCAGTGCTGGATAAGAAAGGCAAGCTGCAGATAAACCTTGCCTCCCCTATGCACGGACTTATCATCGGCGCCACAGGCTCAGGCAAGACCACCACATTTATCAATCCGATGATACAGATACTTGCTCATTCCGATGCAGGCTCCTCAATGATCGTCACAGACCCTAAGGGAGAGCTGTTCCAGATGCACAGCAAGGTCCTGCGGGAGAGAGGCTATAAGGTAATGGTGCTGGATCTGCGCGATCCATACTCCTCTTTCAGATGGAATCCGCTGAGCGATATCTATGACCGCTATCAGTTGTTTGCAAATACGGGAAACGATATCTACAGACGCAACGACGAGCCGTCAAAATCGGGTCTTGAGCTGGTGAACGACATCTCTCAATACGAAGAAGTGTGGTATGAATACGAGGGCAAGGCTTATGCTGTGCGCCGCGAGCTTATCAATGTTATCAAGCTGCAACGTCAGAAGATATACGACGAGGTATATGAGGATCTAAACGACCTTGTCAGCGTTATCTGTCCCATTGAGAACCAGGACGACCCCGTATGGGAAAAGGGCGCACGTTCCGTCATTATGGCGACTATCCTTGCAATGCTTGAGGATAGTGAAAATCCTGATCTTGGTATGACAAAGGAGAAGTTCAACTTCTTCAACGTGAACAAGGCAGTGGGCAACTCCGACAATAATTTCGAGCCTCTGAAGAACTACTTCGCAGGCAGAAGCGTACTCTCGAGAGCCGTAACGCTGAGCAAGCAGGTGCTTTCCGCGGCGGAGAACACCCTTGCCAGCTATATGTCTATCGCATTCGACAAACTGTCTATCTTCAACGATGAGGGTATCTGCTCCCTGACTAGTGCCACCGATATCGACCCCGCGATCTTCGCGGACGAGAAAACCGCACTGTTCCTGAAGATACCCGATGAAAAGGACACCAGACATACTCTCGCAGCAGCATTTATCCTCTGTATATATAAGGCGCTCATCAAGAAAGCGTCCACAAGAGAGGATCTGTCACTGCCGAGAAACGTATATTTCATTCTCGATGAGTTCGGTAATATGCCGAAGATCGACAAGTTCGACAAGATGATCACCGTAGGACGAAGCAGAAAGATCTGGTTCAACATGGTGGTTCAGTCCTACGCGCAGCTTGACAATGTCTACGGAAAGACCGTTGGTGATATCGTGAAATCCAACTGCGGTCTTAAGATGTTTATCGGCTCAAACGATATTGATACCTGTAAGGAGTTCTCGGAGCTTTGCGGTAACTGTACAGTTACCACCACGAGTATCTCCCGTCAGCTCGGCAGTAAGGAGGGCGAGGCAAGCTACAGCTCTCAGCTACAGACAAGACCTCTTATCTATCCCTCCGAGCTTCAGAAGATCAACAACAAAACGGATACGGGTAATGCCATCATCGTAACATTCGGTAATTATCCGCTTAAAACGAAGTTCACTCCAAGCTACAAGTGCGATCTTTATAAGATGGGTACGATGGACCTTACCGAGGCAAGAAGCAATGCTTTCTTCCCCGATGAGGTATTCTACGATATAGCTGAAAGAAACGCCGTAATACTCGGCGAGTAAGACCGAAAGGAAGCAGCGATATGATAAAAAAGCTCATAAGCATTATATTAGCCTGTGTTACAGCGGCAGTGCTTTCTTCCGGAGCCTTTGCAGCAACGTCCGAAGCGCAGGCAGACACCGAGCTGAATTATATCCATACGGATATAGAGGAGAATTACATATCCGCATACAGACTGTATGAGCAGGTGATGTATGGACAGATAGTGTTTTATACCAACATCTCAAACGGAGATATTACATCAGCTCCCGTTGTTATCGAGCTTCCCTCCGAGCTGGAAACTATTTTTGAGCGTGACGGCGAGGAGATAAAATTCACTAACAAGGCAGAGATATCTGCCGTCGGCTCTTATTCGCTCACCGTTATCGCAAGGGGTGAGGATATCCTCGGCGGCAAAGAGAACGATCGTTATTACGGTCTGTTTCGCTTCCGCATTATGGAAAGCTCTGCTATCGTACCTCCCGATACAGGTATAGATGTAAATGAATGGGAAGAGGACGAGGTGCCTGTTTATACAGCAATGACGCTCCCGCCCGAGGAGCCTGAGATAGTTGAAAGCGTTGAAACGGCACAGGCAGATGAACAGACCGAAGAAGCTTCCGCTGATACGGCTCCCTCAACAACGGCAAGCGGAGTTTCACAGACTACTGCCGCTGCAACAACGGCAGGAACTACGGGTACAACACCCGCGGAGGCTCCTGTGGGAGATACCGCGCTCATAACTCAGTCGCCCACGGATACAAGTATACTCCTGACTACGACAGTGGGAACGCAGATACATTCCAATATTCCTGCAAATATGGTGACAACGGGTAAGGTGGAGTTCAAATTCGCCTCTAATGTGCAGCATGAGCTGTACAAAGACGGAGCGCTCGTTAAGGGATATACCCCATCGAGCAGCATAACTGAAGCAGGAAAGTATCGGCTGTTTATCTATGATGGCAGCGGAACGCTTCCTGCCGAATTTGATTTTGAGATCAGATCGCCGTATATCGCGGCTCTTACAGAGTTTACCGTACCCACAGGCTGTAGGGTGCAGAAGGCGCTGTATGAGGGAAATATTATCCGCGTCAACCCAACCTCCGTTTCTCTCGGAGGCGATGGTACATATTCAATTGACGTTTCTTACGGCGCATATACATTTACTGAAACATTCGTGCTGGACAACACTGCTCCCGAATTTGGATTTGACCGCGTTGTTGACGGAATAGCCGAAGGCGGCACCGTGACCATCATCTTCAAATCGGAGGATATCAGCCGATACGAGGTCTACAAGGACGGTGTCCTCGTTGAGAAGCAAAAGCAGATGATATCCGAGCCCGGAGTATATATCGTCAAAGTGTTTGACCGTGCAGGCAATATGTCACAGCAGCAATTCGAGCTGGAATACAGAATGGACGCTATGGCGATCTTAGTTGTTATTATTTTAATAGCCATCGTGATAGCAGGTGTGGTATTTTTCTTTATAAGTAGAAGAAAATTCATAGTCCGCTGACAGCGATAAATATACTGCAAAGGAGATGAGAATAACTTGGAGCCAATAGTTATGAAGTGGTCAACTAATATTACAGACACGATAATCAATGTGCTTGAAACAGTATTCAATACACTTGTAACTCCGCTATTCGTTATTCTCAAAACTATCATCGTTCTCCTTGCGGATCAGATATACAGACTTGTTTCTGCTACTCTCAGACAATGGCTGTATATTCTGCTGAGAATAGTAGATTTCTTTGAAAGCATATTCGATATCTTTTCGGGCTTGGAGCCTGTCACTTACAAAGGCGAGGACAAGTCGCTGCTAGATGTATTCATGTCAAATGACGCTATCTTCAACGTGTTTATGCTGATAACCGTCATCGGAGTTGTGCTGTGCTTCATCTTTACGATATACACAGTGGGAAAATCCATTGGTACATTCGTGCTGGAGGAGAAAAAACCTGTCAGCCATATAATGAAGCAGGCACTAAGATCCTGTCTGATGTTCCTTGTAGTTCCGCTCATTGCATATTTCGGCATAATGCTTTCTACTAGGCTGTTGGTGACTACAGACCGTGCGATATGCAATGCAATGGGCAGTGATGATACTATCCCAATGTCAACGGTGTTGTTTTTGTCAGGCACATTCGACGGAGAAACAAATGCAGATTTCAGCACGGGTGTTCGTGCTGATTATCTTAGCGGACAGTCAAGTATCTATAACGAAGCACAAGCTATAATAGATTTTAAGATGGAAGATCTTGACCTGAATATGCTGGAAACTGTGCTGATGTCAGACGGAGGCTCTCCCAATGATTTTCTGTCCTTTGGCAGCGGCGGTTACAACTATCTGCTGGTATATATCGAAGCGCTTATAGTCATCGTGATCATGCTTTGCGGTATGTTCTCATTTATCAGGAGCATATTCGAGGTGCTGATACTCTATATAACCGCTCCTATGTTCGTTTCAACTATTCCGCTGGACGATGGCGCTACCTTCAGGCGCTGGAGAGAGCTGTTCATCGGCAAGCTGATATCGGGCTACGGTACGGTATTCACAATGAAGATAATGATGATGCTGATTCCGATCATTGTAGGCGGAAATGTGACGCTCACAGGCGACTCAATGATCGACGCAGCTATCAAAACAATATTTGCAATAGGCAGCTTGTTTGCCTCCTTCAAATGCCAGCACACGATAATCCAGGCATTCAGCCCCGAGATAGCAATGGCGGCGAAAGAGACCACCCGTGATATGATAGGCTTAGGTAAAAAAGCTGTCAATCTGGCTGCACAGGCGGGTGCGGCTATTGCCACCGGCGGCGCGTCTGCCGCAGGTACAGCGGCGGCTTCCGCTGCGGGCGCAGCAGGCGGTGCTACAGGTGCCGCAGGTGCGGCAAGCGGAGCGTTCAGGGGCGGCGGCGCTATAGGCGGGCTCAGTACCGGAGGTGCAGGCGGCGGCAGCGGAGCGATCAATGCATCAGGCGGCAAAGGCGGCGGAGGTCAGCGTTTCAGCAGTACCGAAAACGGCTCAGGAGCTCCGCAAACAGGCAGCAAAGCAAACAAGGGCGGCTCATCTGAAGCAGACAGCCCAAGAAGCAGCGATATCCAAAGCTCAGGCGGTGCTGATAAGGAAAAGGGCAGCCATGCTTTCAGAAATAACAACATAAACGCTAACGATATAATCGATACATTAAGCTCGGGCGGAAACGAGAACAACTCCGACGATGACGAATTAAAAGGATAAGGGGGTGAGGACTTGCCTGTACAGACACTTGGAATATTTGATAAGGTTTATGAATGGGTATACAACAAGCTCCTCGACCCTATTATAGAATGGCTTGCCGACATACTCGGCACCATATTCGAGTGGATATTTGAGAATATCCTGCTGGGCTTTCTCACCGATGTGTTCAATCTTCTGTGGGAACATATAGGTGTAAAGATCGCTAACTGGTTTTTTGCAGGAATATACCGATTTTACACAAGTATATTATCGCTTGTGGATTGTCTGCAATACTGCTTCGATGTGCTGATAGGCTTGCAGGATATAAAATATACCGATGCCGACGGAATAGAGCAATCCTCTACACTGCTGAACTACATCATCTTCAACGATACTATCAGGACAGCGCTTATCGGCATCACCTTTATTGCACTTATATTGACTATAGTTTTTGCAATATACTCCATAATGCAGTCATCTTTCGATCTCGATTTTCAAAATAAGCGTCCCGTGGGCAAGGTGCTTTCGATGACGCTCAAGACAATGATGACATTTTTGTTCATACCGCTGATCGTGTGGGTAGGACTTAATCTCGCGTCTGTCGTGCTGAAACAGACGTCAGTGGCACTATCCATGCAAAGCAACGGAAATGTATCAATAAGCGACACGATACTTTTGGTGTCGGCAAGCAAAGCACATACAGACCCAACTGTTGAATTTTCAATGCAGACAGAGCCATGGAGCAAGCTTGCAGACGGCACGCTTAATTACTTGACCTTTGCTATGGAGATAAATATTGCGGAGATAGACTACCTTGTAGGCTTTGCTTCTGCGATATTCTGCCTGATAATTATGGCGATATGCCTGCTCAGCTTTATACGAAGGATATATGATATCGTGCTGCTGTATCTGATGTCGCCGTATTTCGCATCGACTATGGTGCTTGACGACGGACAGAAATTCTCGCAGTGGCGTGAAAACTTTATCGGCAAGGTGCTGGTAGGCTTCGGCTCTGCGCTGGGAATGAGATTGTTCCTGCTGCTTATCCCTATTATTATGAGCGAGGATATACAGTTCTTCGACAGCGCGCTGGCGGAAGCCTCTGCGGGCTACATACTGAAGCTGATATTTATCCTCGGAGGAATGTATGCGGTGTATAAGTCCTCCTCGTTGCTGACATCGATTATCAGCAGTAGTGTAGCTCAAGATGAGCAGATGTCAAACTCCTCGATGATGCACAAATTCATGTCGGGTGTTGAATGGGGCGGAAAGAAGCTGGGAAATCGTGCGTTGAACGGCATTCGCTCAAAGCGTGCAGCCGCACAAGCGCCTACTTTGGCGGCAGCTTCAAGCGCAAAAGGAAACGCCTTCAGAGATGGAGCAACGGCAGGCGCAGGCGGTATGAATACAGGCGGTCTGAAGATAAGCGGCGCAAAGGGAGCTACTGCGGATCAGTCCTCCGCTTGGAAACGCTCCATCAGCAGTCTTGATGCCGACAGCGATTACACACAAAAGCCCGATGCGCACATCAGTGATGGTGAGGCAGCTTCGTTCAATAAATCTGACATCGGCTCCGATATCCTCAGTGTATCGGGCAGGGAGCGTGTAGATGCCGCAACTATCGGCAGCGACGGCTTTGGCGATGACCTGCTTGCAAATGCTGTGTTTGATGATTATGTTCAGATACCCGATGCGCCAGCAATTGCTGATATTACCAAGGCAGCAATATTTGATGACTACAGAGCGATACCCGATGCGCCGGAGATCAAGGATATCACAGCAGGTGCAAATATATTCGATGACTACATCGGCACACCCGATGCGCCTGCTCTGAGAGATATCACTGATGGAGTAACGGTGTTTGATGATTATGTTCAGGCTCCCAAAGCTCCTGCTATGGTGGATATTACAAGCTCGATTCGCGATGATTATTCCCGTCATGACCACGGAGGAATATCCTCTCTGCGTATCGGCAGCAAGGTGTTCAGCGTGCCCGAGGGCTACACAGCATTCCCGAAGCTGGTACCTGAAGCAAAGGCGCACAGCCGCATCAATACGATGAAGGCAAACGCAGAGCCTCGCTTCAGATCCTATTACGATGCGATGTCTGCGGGTACAGACGGCTATACCGCCCCGAGAGTTATTGCGACTGCTAACGACAGCTTCTCCTCTCTTACCAAGGTGAACGGAGTGGAGATGAATGTCCCGGGCGGCTACACAGTAGTGCCTGAGATCATGAAGATAAGTGACGCTCAGACAGCCGCAGAACAGTACGGAAGAGGAAAGAATGCACAGTTCTACAGTGAGTTTTCCTCTAACCTTGTTACACACAGCTTCAGCGAAGATACGTCAACCAAGCCTGCTGTGACCTCCACGGTATCCGCTAATCAGATAGCGGAGCTGGAGGCAGGAGTTTTCGGCACAGACACAGGCAACAAATTTACAGAATAAATACAGCCCGAATGAGAGGGACGGCAAATGAGAATCATACCAAAAAAGACTAAAGTAACCACCGAGTTATTTAAGGGAGTATCCATTATCGATGTTGTCATCGGTATGTTTGGAGCCTTGATATGCATAGCACTGCTTACATCGAACATTCCCTACAGCGGTTGGATAATGATAGGCGTGCTGGCGCTGTTCGTGTTTCTGCTGATGCCTATTGACGATGAAAAGGTATATATGCTGCTGTTCCATGTGCTGCAGCATCTTGCAAGACCTACCAGCGTTTCGGGCAAGGGCAAGAAGGCGAAGGCGGTGGATATCAATGTTAATGATATCACTCCTTTTACGGGCATTGAGGATAAGTATATCAGCTACAACGGTGAATACTATGCAACAGTGATCGAGATACCCTCTATTGAGTTCCGTTTTCTTTCGGAGATGCGACAAAATTCTATCATCGACCGCAATCTCGGCTCTGTTATCCGTACCATTACCGGAGATCAGACGGGTGCATTTGTGATGATAAACCGACCTGTTGTATATGACGAGTATTTCGAAACTGAAAACCGCAAGATAGAGGAATTAAAGCTGGCTTACCTCGATAATATGATCAACGAGGAGGAGCTTACCGAGCGTGTAGGCATAATCTACGATCGCATCGAGGAGATAAAGAGAATAAACTTTGAGGATAAGGTATACAGACCCTTCCACTATCTCTTGTTTTTCGATAAGAAGAAACCCCTCCTTGCCGAGCAGACAAGAAATGCCATATCTCAGCTCCACGGCGCAGGAATTATCGCAAAGCAGCTTGTTGACAAGGAGCTGGCGGTATTCCTAAAATATCAGTATACTCAGCTTTTTGACGAGCGTGAGGTAGATAAGCTCCGACCTGAGGAATACATGGATTGGATACTTCCCGAAAAGGTGGAGTTTACCTCGCGCATGATAAAATACGACGGACTTATCACCCATACCTTAAAGATCCTCGATTATCCTATGCTTGTAGGAAATGCGTGGGGCTACAGATTGTTCAACACCCCCAATACCAGAGTGGTGATGAAGTTTAAGCCCGTTGACCGCTATCAGTCTATCAGACGCATCGACAGGGCTATTGACGAGCTGCGAGGACAATCGGGAACAACAGGTAAGGTTTCCAAACTTATGGAGATAAACGAGCATATCAGCTCTCTTGCTGAGCTGCTCTCCACTCTCCAGAGCGAGAACGAAACCCTTTACGATACCAACACCTATGTCACCATATACGACTACGAGCTGACCGAGCGTTACAGAAAAATGGCAGAGGGCGATAAGACCGACAGCCATTCCGCAAGCTCCGCCCAGTATGTTTCTCTTAAAAAGAAGATAAAGCGTTCCCTTGCAGAGGGCGGCTTTAAGACTCAGGACTTGTTTATGCAGACATTTGATGCGTATGCAAGCTCCCATATTTCCGCATACGACGCTTTTGGAAAAAAGAGCAGAGGTATCCATTCTTCCTCTATCGCAGCGACATTCCCGTTCGTGTATCCATACCTTCACGATAAGGACGGTATGTGTTTCGGAACATCGGGCGGCGCACCTGTATTTGTAAACTTCTTTCAGCGTGATTCGGAGCGTGTAAACTCCAATATGGCGATAATCGGTAAGTCCGGCTCAGGTAAATCCTTTGCGACAAAGACTATACTTTCAAACCTTGCCGCAGACAACAGCAAGATATTCATTCTCGATCCTGAGAATGAATATGGCACCCTCGCAAAAAATCTCGGCGGCAAGATGATAGATGTGGGCAAGGCTACGGAGGGTAATCTTAACCCGTTCCATATCATTACTGCGCTCTCTGATGAGGGCGAGGGAGAGTCAAATTCCAACAGCTTCAATGCACACCTGCAATTTCTGGAGGAGTTTTTCCGACAGATACTCCCGGGTGTTGAAAACGACGCTATGGAGTACCTGAACAATCTGTTCCCCCGTCTGTATGCCGACAAGGGAATAGACGAGGATACCGACCTCTCGACGCTTCAGCCCGAGGATTATCCCATCTTTGACGACCTTTACGACAAGATACTTACTGATTTCCAGCTTTCCGCAAGCGATTACACCAAGAAAAATCTCCGTGTGCTGGTCAATAACATCTCCAAATTTTCCACAGGCGGAAGAAACTCGCACCTGTGGAATCACCCCTCCTCCATCAGCACTAAGGAGAACTTTATCGTGTTCAACTTCCAATCGCTGCTGGCAAACCGCAACAATATCATCGCAAACGCACAGATGATGCTGGTGCTTAAATATCTCGACAACGAGATAATCAAGAACCGTGACTATAACATACTCCATAAGGCTTCGAGGAAGATAGTTATCGTTATAGACGAGGCTCACGTTTTCATTGATGAGAAGTATCCTATTGCGCTGGACTTTATGTTCCAGCTTGCAAAGCGTATCAGAAAATACAACGGTATGCAGATCATCATCACGCAGAACATCAAGGACTTTGTCGGCACAGAGGAGCTTGCAAGAAAATCCACAGCCATCATCAATGCCTGCCAGTATTCCTTTATCTTCCCGCTGGCGCCTAACGATATGCACGATCTGTGCAAGCTGTATGAAAAGGCAGGCGAGATAAACGAGTCTGAGCAGGAACAGATAATCAACAACCCGAGAGGCAGGGCATTCGTTGTTACCTCGCCCTCCAGCCGCACCTGTGTTGATATCGTTGCAACGCAGGATATCCAAGATCTGTTTACCGAATAAAAGAGGTATCCTCTTATGAGATTTGCAAAAATTATTGCCGCTCTCCTTGCAGCAATGCTGCTGACGAGCTGCTCCGCCTCAAATGACCGCTCCGCTGACGCTGTGCGGCAAAGCGGTGCGCTCCGTATTGCGGTGCAGGAGAGCGAGCAGCTCTATAAGCTTTCTGAGTTCATCGCTGAAAGCATAGGCGTGAAGCCTGAATACATACAGACCGACAAGGATACCGCTCTGCGTATGCTGTATGACGGCAGCGCAGATGTGGCTGTAGGTTATTTTGTGAAAAACGACAACCCGGGGCTTGACTACAGCATGACTATACCGTTTTACAGCGAAAGAGTATATGCTGTATGCCGAGCAGACGAGTATTATACCGCTCTGTCGGAGCTTTCGGAAAAGCTGCTTGGCGCAGACAGCGCTCTTTTTGACAGCGTCGAAAGACAGATAATGTTCGAATCTGCAAATGACATTTTATATTGCTCTGCACCCGATACTGCTGTTGAGATGCTGAAGAATGATGAGCTTGACGCATTTCTATGCCTTGAGAGCAAGGCGCTGGAGCTGATAAGCGAAAACGACGGCATAAATTGCTGCATAATGCCTGATATTGAGCCTGAAGAATACTGCGTTGTTCTCAGCAAAAGCGACACGCAGCTTTATGGCGCTGTGAACGGCGCTGTTGGCGAATATCTTACGGAGGAAACAAAATGAGCTATTTTGACGACCCTGAGCGCAGAGCCGCTTGGGAAAAGGAACTGGCAGTTCTGAAAAAGGAAAAAGTGGCGCGCATGAACGGCAAAGCGGCAAATACACCTACCGCAGCCATTGAGCACTCAGTTGAAAGCAGCGGTCCTTTCCGTATCAAAATGACCTATGCACAGCTTTTGCGTGAGGAAAGCATGACAAAGGCAGCGGTAACAAAAAGCGCACCACAGAAGGAAATGCAAAAAGATGCTCAGCTTCAAAAATAAAACACTATCATTGATATTGGCTGCGTTTATGGCGCTAAGCGGTACAACGAGCGCATTCGCAGAGGGGCTTGATGTATTGCCGTCAAGCACTGCTGCTGACGCCGAAAATGAACTTACAGCGGTTTTTGACGAGGAGACCAAAATGTATCGGTATTCTTTCAGCGAAGAAAGCGAGTTTTGGACGTCTGAATTGCTCTCTGCTACAGGCATTACTGTTTCCGCATTATGGATAGCAACAGAATCTCCCGATGTCACGATAAACGCAACGAAAAACGGAGAGCCGTTCGACCTGTATTCCGTTCCTTTACTGAGCGAAATGGGCAGCTATGTGATCGAAGTCATTTACTCGCCTGCCGAAAGCGACCAACGCCGCCTCGTATATGAGGTGGAAATAGCTCCTCCCGAGGAGGCAGTAAGCGGTCAAACAGCCGAGAACATCTATGGCAGACTGGAGGCGACTGACGACGGCGACGGATACTCCTATAGCTTTGGCGATGCGGGTAAGGTATGGACAAATGTACTTGACGGCGAAACTGTCAGCACTCCCGCAAAGCTCCTTATAGATGAGTATCTTTACTGTACCGTAAAGCGTGACGGCGCAGTATACCCTCTGCCGCAGAACGGCGTGATAAATGAGGACGGTGCCTACAGTGTTGTTGTTACTGCCTGCCATTCAGACGGTACGCTTGAAACAAGAGTGTTTGCCTTTAATGTGTATATTAACGCAACCAATCGTTTAGGAATATATCAGCCTCCCTTCGGCTATTACATTGAGAATGTACTGCTTGACGGGGAGAAATATCCGTTTAACGACAACTACTGCTACTTTTCAAATGACGGAGAATATTCTGTCACCTACAGCAACGGCGTAAACACCTTGACGGTTCTGCTGATACGGGATACGACTGCGCCTGTGCTGTATTTCAACGGCAGCAGCGATATCGTGTTTGATACAGATGTCACAGTGACCGCTGACACTCCCTGTACGATAACAGTGCAGAAGAATGGTATGCCTGAAAGCAGCGATACTACTCTGTCAGGCAGTGGTATCTATCGTGTGACAGCAGTTGATCAAGCGGGAAACACTACCTCCATACGCATTGAGATAAACTCAGCGTCTATGGCTGAACCGCTGGCTGTCGCAGTGATATTGGCGGGAGTTATAATTGCCGCTTTGATATATTATATCGTTCAGAAAAACAAAAGACCGGTGGTGAGATAAATGTATAGAAAGCCCCTGAGAGCCGTGGCGATGCTGCTTATGCTGTCCATATTCCTTTCACTGTGCGGCTGCACCTCGATATTCTTGGATATAGTATCTGAGCAGGACAAGGACGAGACCGAGGAAAGCGGCACTGCGAACGACTGGAACACGACAACATACAACAGCGAGGTCATTACCTCCTACCCCTCAGGAAAAGACGCTTTCTATATTGATGAGGAAAAGTGCCTGAAGTCGGGGATAGAGGAATTTCATCTGCTTTCACTCAGCGGCGATGAAACTCTGTACTATTTCACTGCCCCAGCCAATCCCCAATACAAGGGAAACGACAAAAACACGGGCTATTACTGCTTAGCCACATACGACTTTGAAAACAATATCTACACTGCCCTTGAAGAAGGCTTCTACAAAAAAGAGGCAGGCAGCGTTTCAATGGCGTCGGACCTTGACGCCGAAGGCACGGGTATGGCTTGTATCGGTGATACCTTTCTGTACATCAGCAATATGACGATACAGGAAAAATTCAGCCTTAGCGAAGATGATAAGGCTTGGATAAAGGAGGAAATGGGCGGAGAATACCTTTGCTATGATATCGCACTTACAGATGCCTATGCTTACCGCATCACCGCTGCGTTTATGCGTGTGCCGAGTGCCGACAGCGATGAAGAAGCCGAGGACGAATTTAAAAGCTCTATATACGACATAACCTTTGACGCCAGTGAAGAGCCCACACATACACTCCTGCGTCTGGCAAGAAACTTTGATGGCTCGGTAGGAAATCTATGCACCTCTTTCAGCGGTGACAGCGATCTTTACGGTGCGACCTATTTCCATGTAAAAAGTGAGGAACAGGATAACGTCACTCTCTACAATTACCTATACAATGGCGAAGAGCTGCTGAAATGGCAGAAGATCTCGCTGCAGGGAAAGAGCGAGGACGAAAGCCTTAAAGGCTTTACCGCCTGCACCGACTCTTCAAATAACAGCTATCTCCTGCTGCTATATGAAGATCGTCTGGAGCTATGGGAGATAGATTCCACATGGTTAGCCGCTTATTACCCGATAAACTATACAAATGTTGCGTCCATAAAACTTGATGACAGCTCCAGCTATATGTCGCTTGACGAGATGCCGTCTATCGCAGTAAACTCAGCAAATATGATATATACCTGCAGCATGACAAAGGGCTTCCGCCAATTTAAGCTGGACAGCGAAGGAAATACAACGACCGCCACCTTTGCAAACGGTGCTTATTATGCCGCATACAGCGAAGACGGCGGAACCTGTACTCTTATCGGCTTTAACAGCTCCACTCACAAAACGACCACCAACACCTACAAAAACGGAAAGCTCAGCAGCAGTAGCTCCAAGGAAGTGGCATATACGCTGAACGATCTTCCGTATGCAAAGGTCTATTCCACCTATGTGGGTGCGAATAATTTCCCTATAAACACGACTGCCCCCCTTTCAGCAGCTACAGCAGGCGGTCAGGCAGCGCCTACCTCGCCAAGCGTCGGCGGATAGCAAGCCATAATTATGCTGTTACATTCTTAGGCTTTGACCGTATAAAATGACAGTATATCCAAGCTTGCAGGCTTATCACACAAATTTCGCCAAAGGTGACGAAACGGCATACATCATTGACGATTTCAACGACTTCAAAAAATCGTAAAAACTTATTTTAAATCCAATCGTTCAGAGCTTGACAGCGTCAATAAATACTTCAATAAAAAGATCTGTTACAAACAAACAACTTCTGCGTATAAATAGACAGAAACACAAAACTTCATTCGGAGGTGCGCTATGATAGTTAAATTGGATTATGATGCTTCTTTTGATAGCTTCATCAACGACAGAAACAGCAAGATGCTCGGCAATCTTTATGTCGCCCTTGATGAACAGCGGAAAAACTCAGACTTAATTATGCCTGCTCAAATGAAAAACAGCATAGACGAAGCGGCGAGAAAAAACACCGAGCCTATGCAGGATATCCTAAGCGTAATAATCAACAAGCCTGATCTCACCTATGACAATGCCACTATAGAAGATGTAAAAACACTTGCAGACTGCGTATATGAACAGGGCTCTCCGTTTGTATTCAAAGATGATGTGAATGAGCATAACTACAAGGCAATGCTCGGATATATCTCAGGCAAGCTTGCTATAGATCTTGCAGCAAAGCATTTCCAGCACAGCGATGGAGTTGATACAGACCGCTACCATCTCCCAATCGGCATAGTTCAGGCAAAAACAGATGAACCTCTTGTATTCGATTCTTCGGTCTATGCCAAAAAGCCTGAAAAGCCGAGCTTCAACATATTCAAATATATCTTCAGCTCACAATACCGCCAGAAGTATAAGTCGGAAAAATCAGGTTATGATGCTTCGCTTAAGAACTATGAGGAGATGAATGCCCGCACAGAGCGCACTATGGGCTTGAGTGCCGACTACAGCCACAAATTCCGCCACAACCCGCTACAGGACGGCAAGCATCTGCAAACAAAAACGATGGAGGTTGCAAAGCTCGAAGCTGCAATGCGCACCGACGCCTTTGAAGGATCGGCGGAGCAGAGGGGCATAGACGAGATATCAGGCAGCCAAAGGATATCCCTCAACGACCTGTTGGACACTACCGAATTGAAGATGACCCAAAAGGTCGAAGCGCAGAAAACTGATCTCTCCTTGAAAAAAGACTTATGATCTGCTGATATACCATCACAATTTTACAACGACGAGGATAAAAGCTATGATAAACTTTAATTTAATGGATCATTATAACACTCCCGAGGCAGCAAATACCTTTTATAACGCAGTCCATGGCATTGCGAACGATCATCAGGATCATACGAGCCTGCATCTGCACGGTATCATCTCTGTGATACTTGTCAGGAACGTTTCTCAGGTATCCGATATCTCAATGAATGATGTGCTCATGCTCAATAACAACATTCGCACCGAGAACGGCACTATAACTAACACCGAAAGTATAACCGCCGATTACAGGCGCGCGCTGGAGGATATCTCGAAAGCTCTTTCTAAGGCGATGCACCCTGACGGCACAGCGCTTGGTATCGTCAACGCCAATAATGAGCCTGTTATCCTGAACAAGTCAAGCTACTATGGCATGGACGCTGAAAGCAGTCAGCCGAAAAAGCCCAATATATTCAAGAGAATGCTCAACAGGATTTTCGGCGCCTTTGAGGAAGAATGTAATACCTACAGACAGTGGGAGACCATTTTCAAAAGAAAGGAAGGCATTAACCAAGAAGCGTTTGCCGCAAATACGGCTAAGCAGACCGAGCTTTCTGAGCGCCTCAGCCGCCAGCTTTCTATCGACACAGGTATTAGTTCCCAATCCGACAGCAACCAGCGTCTTCGTGAACATATAGAAAAGCGTATAAATGAGCTTGTCAACGACCGGCACGATATGTATGCAGACACAAAGACCGATCTCGCACAGCTCTATCAGGAGAAGTTAGCGAATATCTATGCTCAGCATTCTAATATCAATAAGTCCGAGGAGAAGTCCTCATATTTAAACCCCGATATGTTCGCAGACACAAAGACCGATCTCGCACAGCTCTCTCAGGAGGAGTTAGCGAATATCAATGCTCAGCTCTCTAATATCAATAAGTCTGAGGAGAAGTCCGCATATTTCAAGCCGGATCAGCTCAGCGATGATATTCAAAGACAGCAGACAAGCCTCACCAGCCTTGAGCAGCAGGAGGGCATAGCTGTCAAGAACGGTGTTACTCCCCCTGTATCAACCCTCGAAAAGCCGAAGCAAAAAGAGCTTTGACATCGCTGTCAGAAAGCAGAGCGATGAAACTTCAAAGCTCAATAATGCGATAAAGCAGCTTGGTCTGAAGGACGTGAGCTTTGCCCATAAGTCGGTGCAACGTGATTTTTGCACAGGCGGAGAAGCTTACAGACCGCTACAACGGCATCGGAATGGGCATCTTCGATGGTTTCTGTGCCATTGACATCGACCATGTAATAATATTCGGCTTTATAGGGTGTGATTTATTGATGATTATCCGAACACTCGTAAAATGGCTCTATAAAAAACCGCTTAAGCGTTTGCTCAAGCGGTTTTCTGTTTAGTCATACCAAATAAAAAAGGACTGCAACAAGCAGTCCTCTAGACCGGCGGAAAAGTCCCGT
>CAYSYF010000013.1:0-20203 GCA_964435155.1 uncultured Ruminococcus sp.
AGGCATATCGCCAACCTTCTCCTTGATAGCTGCGAGAGTTTCAAAAGAAAGACCAGCCCAGTTCTCGGGGTACTTGCCGTGGATATTACCGATACCTGCAGCGAGCATTGTTACGCCGAGATCAGCAACAGCCTTGCACTCGTCGGGATCAGCACACTCGCCCATACCAACAACGCCGTCTTCCTCGCCGCCGATGGAGCCAACCTCAGCCTCGAGAGAGATACCGAGAACGTCACAAGCGTTTACAAGAGCTGTTGTCTTAGCGATGTTCTCCTCAATAGGATAGTGAGAACCGTCGAACATGATGGAGGAGAAACCTGCGTTGATGCAAGCCTTAGCGCCCTCAAAAGAGCCGTGATCAAGGTGAAGAGCAACGGGAACAGTGATACCGAGCTCGTTGATCATACCGTTTACCATACCAACGATCGTTGTGTAGCCACACATATACTTACCTGCACCCTCAGATACGCCGAGGATTACAGGGGACTGCTGCTCCTGAGCTGTGAGCAGGATAGCCTTTGTCCATTCAAGGTTGTTGATGTTGAACTGACCTACGGCATACTTGCCCTCACGAGCCTTGTTCAGCATTTCCTTAGCAGAAACTAACATAATAATTATCTCCTTTGTTTTTTGATGTTGGTTATAAAACCATTACTTTAATTATAACGCATTTCGTCATAAAAAGCAATATATTTTCGCAAAAAAATTAACAAATTACTCCGATTCCGTACTCTCGGCTTCATAAGTATATCTGAATATCTCATCAGTTTCGGGGACTTCGTAGGAATAACCGCTTTCGTCCTCCAGCATATCGAAATATTTCTCGACGATTGGAATAATAAAGCTCAGTGCAAAAGTCACTATTACGGCAACGACTATAACGATGACCTTCTGCTTTGTTGACCAGACGTGCTTTGCAACAGCCTCGTCCTTTACCTCAAAATCGCGCTTGTTTGGATTTGATACTGCGCGCATGACATAGGATTTAAGCTTATCCTCTGCTTTGATCTTGATGCAGATCTCTTTATAATGCTTATCAAGTGAAATTTTAAGCTCCTCAGGAAATTCAGCAAGAACGCTTCTGATGTATTTCTCGCTCTCCCCTGTTACCTTGGCTATCTGAGCCTCATCAAGGTCATTTTCATAATACAGGTGTATAACAGAACGTACCTTCTGCGTTTTTTGCAGGACTATCTCCAAGAGTGCCTGACGCTTGGAATCAAGCTCCACTCCGGTCAAGGTAACAGCGGAATCGTTATTGTCAACTTTCTCACACTGCTTATATACCTCAACAGCAAGATCGTACATTTCGATATCATCACTGAACTTCTCATACTGAAGGCACGTCTTTACAAACACCTGCTTTGCTGAATCGAAATCCTTTGTCACAATAAGAGCTAAGGCAAAGATATCATCGCCATAGCCGTCTAAAAGCTTTGCTATCTCCATGGCATCAAGTGTTATGGTCGCTTACGTGGAACTGCTTAAGGTTGCCGATCTTTGCAGCACGCTCCACCATTATCTTCTCGATATCGTCAACAGAAACGCCGCATTCAACCATTAAAACGACCATGTGATACATAAGGTCGTTTATCTCATTGGAAAGCTCGTCCTTGTCTGCGTTCTTGGCAGCAATGACCATTTCGGTGCACTCCTCGCCGCACTTCTTCAGTATCTTGTCAAGTCCCTTTTCAAACAGGTAGCAGGTATAGCTGCCCTCCTGAGGGTTATCTCTGCGGTTTACGACAACGTCGTACATATCTCTGAATGCCTGCATAATTAGTTCTCCTTTACTTCGTTAAGATTTATCAGCTTCATGGTTTCCATATCAAGCTCGCGGTAGTAGCAATTATTTGCAACGCCGTTCCAACTGGTGTGGCAGATGTTGCCCTTATCGGGCGTCACCTGAAATACCAGCGAGTTCTGCTCGCAGTTTACAAAAACATGGTGGAGCGTGAAGGTGTTTCCCGACTCCAATCCCTTGTACCACAGCTTGTTGCGCGAGGTGCTCCAGAAGATCGCCTTGCGCTGTTTTATGCTTTCTTTAAGCGATTGCTCGTTGACATACGCCACGAGAATGACCTCTTTGGTATGCAGATTCTGCACAGCAACAGGGATCACCTTGTTTTCGGGCGATATCTTTGCGAGCTTGTCAAAATCGAGCATGAGTTCGTTTGTTTCTTCTATTAGTCCCATTGTTTACCTCTCTAATCCCACCAAAACCACCACACGGTCGATTTTGTAAGCGAATCGGCAAGCGCCGCAACAGTACCTATTCCCTGATCAACATTGTCGGGACATACGGCATAATGCTCAACTGCGGTCTCCATTGCGCTTTTCATATCAAGCGGAGCGCAGAAAAACTCCAGCGTGTCGTGCGAAATAACAGCAGGTATTGCATTATGCTTTAAGTACCAATAGCGTGATATGCTTATCATATCCTCGGCGCTCGGACAGTCGTTCCAGCCACCGAACGGCACCCACGCAAACACCTCGAACGGCTTTGTTGTCGGGATATATGCAAGGATAGTTTCCATAACACAGTTATTACTGTAATCACGAAAGCCTATAAACTTCCGCACAGCATGACCCTCGCACGACTCACGCAGCACATCTTCCTCGGAAAAGTCGAGAAAATCATTCTCATCATCAAGCTCCATTTCCTCTATGCGAGTTTCGATAAGCTCCTGAATAAGCTGCTTTCCGTCCGCACAGGCATTTGTACGAGCTTGTTCCAATATCTGCTCCCTGGACTTTCCCTCTGTAATCAGCTCCTTGCGATATAATGAGGACTTTGAAAGGATCTCCTCACGTAGCTGCTGCGGAGTTTTTTCCTCGGTGATTATCTCGGTGAGCCATTCGGTCAATGTATCGTCAACAACAATAATTACAGGAAAAGTGTTGCCGCCCTTACGCCATTTTTTATGCGCTTCGCTGTATTTCAAAATCAAATCATTGTTATTTGCGGAGCGCGGAAAATACACGCAGTCACAGCCGAGGAAGTCTATTATTTTCAGCGCATTTTTACTTGGTTTTTTGTCGAGAAGCATCCCTTACCTCACCGCGATATTCTTTTTCTTGAGGTAATCCTTGACCTCGCCTACCGTAAGCTCGCCGAAGTGGAACAGCGACGCCGCCAGTGCCGCGGAGGAATTCGTCTGCTCGAACACCTCGGAGAAGTGGTTTATAGCGCCGCAGCCGCCGCTTGCGATAACGGGGATATTCACGCGGTCGCAAACGAATTTCAGCATTTCGATATCAAATCCACCGCGCACACCGTCTGTGTCAATGGAGTTGAGGCAGATCTCGCCTGCGCCGCGCTCCTCTATCTCCTTTACCCAGTCGCCAAGGTCAAGATTCATGTCAACACGTCCGCCGTTGATGAATACGGAATAGCCGCCCTTGTCGTTGCGCTTTGCGTCTATTCCGACAACAACGCACTGACTGCCGAATATCTCAGCCGCGTCGCTGATGAGCTTCGGATTCTTGACAGCCTGAGAGTTTACGGAGACCTTATCCGCGCCTGCTCTGAGCGTATCGCGGAAGTCGTCAACGGTAGCGATACCGCCGCCCACACACAGCGGTACAAATACCTGCTGCGCAGTGCGCTTGACAACGTCAAGCATAACGCCTCTTCCCTCATAGGAAGCGGTTATATCATAAAAGACAAGCTCGTCCGCGCCCTGCTTGTTATACTGGATAGCAAGCTCAACGGGATCGCCTACGTCCTTTACACCCTCAAAATTTACGCCCTTTACTACCTTTCCGTTACGCACATCAAGGCAGGGGATTATTCTTTTTGCAAGCATAATTTTTCCTTTCAATATGTATTTTAGCCGCCTTTACATTCAGCAATGTAAATATCATAAGCTAAACCATTTTCATCAAATTCGATATAATAATATTTATCACGAAATAATAAATCGAGATCATATTCAAGTAAACTGCTAAAATTGCGACGCAGTTACCTATCTATTATACCGTTCAGACTCTAGCCAGCTCCACTGCCTCTTTCAGATCAAGACTTCCGCTGTAAATGGACTTGCCGCAGATAGTGCCGTACAGACCAAGCTCCTTGCAGATTCGGATATCCTCAATAGTGTGAACACCGCCGCTTGCGATGATGTTCGCAGGGCAGCACTCGTTTATCTCCTTAAGCTGCTGAGCGTTCACGCCCGACAGCGTTCCGTCCTTGGAGATATCGGTGAATATCATATACTTCACGCCGATGTCGCTCATTGCCTTTGCAAGCTCGGTGAAATATACATCAGATGTTTCCAGCCAGCCCTCGGTGGCAACATAGCCGTTCTTCGCGTCTATTCCGACAGCTATACGGTCGCCGTATTCCTTTACCGCGTCCTTTACAAGCTGAGGATTTTTTACAGCCGCAGAACCAATGATAACACGGGAAATTCCGCCGCTGAGATACATCTCAACCGTGTCAAGCGTGCGTATTCCGCCGCCAACCTCTACCTTTAAGCCCGTGTTCTTCGCTACATCAAGGAATATCTCCTTATTCTGCTGAGTAGCGTCCTTTGCACCGTCAAGGTCTACCATGTGAATCCACTCTGAGCCTGCCGCTTCAAACGAGCGCGCAGTGTCCATGTAGCTCTCGGCAACCTTTTCCACTGTGCCGTAATCGCCCTTGAAAAGGCGCACGCAGTTGCCGTCTTTTATATCGATTGCAGGTAAGATTACCATTTTTTCTCCTTATAAATTGCGTAAAAGTTAAGTTTTATACATTACAGCTCCGCAAAGCAGCGCAGGATATTAAGTCCTGTATCGCCGCTCTTTTCGGGGTGGAACTGCGCTCCGTAAACATTGCCCTCAAAAACGAGTGCAGGCACTTTCATACCGTAATCGCAGTACGCAGCAACGTTTTTGCTGTCGCACTCCGCCGCATAGCTATGTACGAAGTACACGTACTCACCATCGCCGCATTTTGAAAGCAGCTTGCAAGGCTCATTCTTCTCAAGCTCATTCCAGCCGATATGCGGAATTGCGAGGTTTCCCTCAGGCTGCATCAGCTTCACACAGCCCTTTATAAGACCTAAGCCGTCTGTTTCACCGAACTCATAGCCTTTCTCAAAAAGCATCTGCATTCCGAGGCAGATTCCGAGCAGAGGCTTTTTCTGCACCTCTTCCCTTATCACCTCGACAAGACCGCTCTCATTCAGCATTCGCATAGCGTCAGCAAACGCGCCAACACCAGGCAGAATAAGCCTGTCCGCTTTTCTGAGGTCATCGGGGTCTTTGGTAATTATGCTTTCAAGACCGAGGAAATCAAGCGCATTCTTAACGCTGAACAGATTTCCTGCGCCGTAGTCGATTATCGCTATCATTAAAGTACCCCCTTGGTGGAAACGACAGAGCCATCGTCGTTGCGCTTCATTGCCGCTTTGAGAGCATAAGCCATTGCCTTGAACAGAGCCTCGATCTTGTGGTGATCGTTGCTGCCGTACTCAACACGCAGGTGCAGGGTAATTCCCGCATTGAACGCAAAAGCACGCATAAACTCCTCTGTAAGACAGGTATCAAACTCCCCTACCCTTTCGTTTGTAAACTGCGCATTGAAAACAAGAAAGGGTCTTGCGCTGATGTCCAGCGAACAGAAAGCAAGCGATTCGTCCATAGGAATGAACGCAGAGCCGTAGCGCATGATTCCCGATTTGTCACCGAGCGCCTCCTTGAACGCCATACCGAGAACGATACCTATATCCTCGGCTGTATGGTGACCGTCAACATACAGGTCACCCTTGCAGGAAAGCTCCAGCGAAAAACCGCCGTGTACTGCAAGCGCTGTCAGCATATGATCAAGAAAGCCGATCCCTGTATTTATATCAGCCTTTGCTCCGCCGTCAAGGTCAAGCTTTACGGAGATGTCGGTTTCCTTTGTAGTTCTTGTTATCTGTGCAGTTCTATTCATAATGGAACTCCTTTATTATCAATCTTCTTTTCTTACCTTGATAGAATTAGCGTGCGCTGTAAGCTTTTCGCGCTCTGCAATGAGGATTATATCATCAGCCGCGTCAAGCAGGGCGTCCTTTGTGTAGTAAATATAGCTTGAGCGCTTTGTAAAGCTCTCTACGCCGAGGGGCGAGAAGAAACGCGCTGTTCCGCTTGTAGGAAGAACGTGGTTAGGACCTGCGTAGTAGTCACCGAGAGGCTCGGGAGAATACTGACCGAGGAACAGCGAACCAACATTATCAAGCTTTCCGATGTATTCCATAGGATTTGCGGTAACAACTTCAAGGTGCTCGGGAGCAAGTGCATTTGCAAGCTCCACAGCATAATCCATATCATCGCATACGATAATTGCGCCGTAGTTGTCGATAGAGTAGTCGATGATCTCCTTACGGGAGAGCATTGCAGCCTGACGCTCGATCTCAGCCTGTGTCTTTTCCGCTACCTCCATGCTTGTTGTGATGAGGATAGCAGAAGCAAGCTTGTCATGCTCTGCCTGCGACATGAGATCGGCGGCGAGGTACTTGGGGTTTGCAGTTTCATCGGCAAGAACCAGTATCTCACTTGGACCTGCGAACATATCAATATCAACAGTACCGTAAAGCAGCTTCTTTGCTGTGGCAACAAAAATGTTGCCCGGACCTACTATCTTGGACACTCTGGGGATCTCCTCAGTACCATAAGCAAGTGCTGCGCAAGCCTGTGCGCCGCCGCAAAGGTATATCTTATCAACTCCGCAGAGAGCCGCAGCAACAAGGATATCCTTATTAGCAGTGCCGTCCTTGAGAGGCGGAGTCACCATGATGACTTCCTTGACACCTGCGATCTTTGCAGGAATTGCATTCATCAGAACGGACGAGGGATAAGCTGCTGTTCCGCCCGGAACATACAGACCGACCTTATCAAGTCCGCGCACACGCTGACCCATGATAACGCCGTTCTCCTCGGTAACGCAGAAGCCCTCGCGCTTCTGACGCTGGTGGAACGCTGTGATGTTCTCAACAGCATTCAGCATAGCCATCACGAACTCGGAATTTGTTTCGTTGTACTCTGTAAGAGCGTCCTGTATAGCCTCATCGGGAACGCGGTAGAACTGCGCGTTGGGGCAGTCAAACTTTGCTGTGTAGCTCTTAACAGCTGCATCGCCGTTTGCCTTTACATCTGCAAGAATATCCTTTACTATCTTTTCAACATCGGCGTTTACCTCGCCTGCTCTCTTTTCTACCTCGGCGAGAAATTCCTTTTCTGCGCCGTCAGCCTTGATTATCTTTATCATTATAAATTCTCCTCTATCTGCTTAACTATCTGCGATATACGCTCCTGCTTCAGCTTCATGCTTACCGTATTTACAATAAGCCTTGCCGAGATAGGAGCAACATCTTCAAAAACCTCAAGTCCATTTTCCTTTAATGTTGTACCTGTTTCAACTATATCTACGATACCGTCTGCAAGAGAAACGAGCGGAGCCAGCTCAACAGAGCCCTCTATCTTTACGATATCAACGTCCATTCCCTTCGCTTCAAAATAACCTCTTGTAACGTTGGGATATTTTGTAGCGACCGTCTTTACGCCGTAGCCCTTGTAGAAATCCTCGCCTTTTTTTCCTGCAAGCGCGAATTTACACTTGCCGAAGCCCAAATCAGTTATCTCAAAGAACTTTCCGCCGTACTCCATGATAGTATCCTTACCTACAACACCGATATCGCACACGCCATGCTCGACGTAGGTGATAACATCGGCAGCCTTTGCAAGCACTACCTCGATATTTTCGCCCGGGATAGACAGAATAAGTCGTCTGCCCTTGTCGCGAAGCTCCGATACGTCATAACCGATCTTGTCAAGGAGATCGACGGTCTTGTTTTCAAGCCTGCCCTTTGTAAGGGCAATTCTTATCTTTTTATTCTCCATTATCAGATCTCCTTTGTTGTTATGCCGTTATCAGAAACGATATCAACACGACGGATACCGTTAGCCCTTGCGTACTTTTCAGCTTCTTCAGCGGTTGCAAAAACAGAATTCAGCACTGTTTTACCCTCGTTAATAAGAGCTGTGCAATGCTTAAGTCCCTCTACCTCAGAGCCTTCGGCAGCATGAACGATAATATCAGCGGGTGTGCTGAGCGAAGTATCGGTATTTTTCAGAAGCACCTTTGCAGCAGCTTCGACATTTATCGCGAAGCCCACTGCGGGAACATCTCTTCCGAAATCACCGATAAGGTTGTCATAACGACCGCCTGAAAGCGCAGGCTGTCCATAGCCCTCGACATAACCGCGGAAGATTATGCCTGTATAATAATTCTTCTTATGTACAAGACCGAGGTCGACCTTTACTTCCTCGATACCCGAAGCGCGAAGCGCATCATAAGTTTCCTTTAAGGCGGCAAGCTTTTCTTTCAGCTCATCACTGATCATGTACTTTTCAGCTTGGGCAAAAACCTCGTCACAGCCGAAAAGCGTAGGAAGCGCTCTGAGCGCGTCAGCAGCAGCGCCACTATAAGCGGAAAGCGCATCGCCGAGCGCAGGGTAATTCTTGGTTTCGATAAGGGACTGGATATTCTCGGACTGCTCCGAGCTTATGCCAAGCTCATCAACAAGCAGTCTGAATATGCTGCTCTCTCCGATCTCCAAGCGAAAAGAATCGCTGCAGGCAGAAAGAGCCTGAACAGCAAGCACAAGAGCCTCATAATCGGCTGCCTTGCTCTTTCCGCCGAGTATCTCAATACCGCTCTGAGCGAACTCGTCATCACGACCGCTGTTCTTGGGATTTACCATAAAGATGCTCTGATTGTAGAACAGCTTTAAAGGCAGCGGCTCCTCACGAAGTCTTGTCGCAACAAGCCTTGCTATAGGCATTGTACTATCAGGACGGAGAACCATCATTCTGTTTTTGCCGTCAACCAGCTTATACATGGACTCCTGCGGGAAATAGCGCACCTTGCCGTTGAATACATCATAAAATTCAAGTCCGGGGGTGACTACCTCGGAATATCCGTAACCACTGAATATTTTTCTTAAACGCTCCTCGATGATCCTTTTTGCGATACACTCGTCAAACAACAGATCGCGGGTTCCCTCGGGAGTAAGCAGATCATATCTTTTCAATTTGATTTCCCTTTCATTTTGTTTTTATAACACTTTAGCGTAGTAGCACACTACTATGATACCATATTAGCACAATATTGTCAAGTGCTGCACATCTTTTCGTTATATTGCACAGCACATTTCAACAAAAAGCATTTATTTTAGAACAATGACATCTGCGCAGACTGAGGAATTCCATTGAAAACGCCCATTGCAGTAAGGGTTTCCATTACGGAGCTGTTGAGTCCGCTCTGCTTCTGGATATCGTCAACACAGATATAATCACCTGCATCTATAACGCTCTTCAGCCTGAATGCAGCGTTTTCGCCGCAGCCCTGTATTGCAAGGAACGGCAGACGCAGCTTTCCGTCCTCTACACGGTAGGTTGCCGCTGCTGACTTCTTGATATCAACAGGAAGCACACCTATTCCGCGAAGCATCATTTCGTTCACAAGCATAAGTGCGTCAGCAACGCCCTCTTCCTTTGCGGTAGGCTTTTGCATTGCCTGTATCTCCTTGATGCGCGCATTTACTGCCGCCTGACCCTTGAGGATAGTATCAACCTCAAGATTTTCTGTATGTTTTGTAAGCGTTGCCGCGTAGAACTCACACGGGCGATTTATCTTGAACCAGCAAAGCTTTACAGCCGCCGTTACATAAGCCGCTGCATGAGCCTTCGGGAACATATATTTGATCTTTTTACAGCTCTCAACATACCATTCGGGAACATTATTATCCTTGAACGCCTGATAGATAGTGTCATCGAACAGCTTTTTAGCATTACCCTTACGGGTTATCTCCATGATCTTGAATGCAAGACCCGGCTCAACGCCCTTATGCATAAGGTATACCATGATGTTATCACGCGTTCCGATAACCTCTGAAATCGTACAGGTGCCGTTTTTGATGAGATCCTGCGCATTTCCGAGCCATACGTCCGTACCATGTGACAGACCCGAGATCTGAAGCAGATCGGAGAAGTTTTTGGGCTGCGCGTCCTGAAGCATCTGCATTGCAAACGGTGTGCCGAACTCAGGGATACCGAGAGTTCCGCATTTTACGCCAAGCTGCTCCTCGTTTGAAGCTTTCAGCGGCGCAACTGAAACGAACAGGTCATAGATATCGCGGTCAGTTGTAGAAACATCAGCGATCTTTATGCCTGTCATGTCTTCGAGGTGCTTGTACAGCGTGGGAACATCGTGTCCCAGCTCGTCAAGCTTTAGGATCGTATCATGTAGCGCATGGAAGTCGAAGTGAGTGGTTATCATGTCGCTCTCGGTCTTGTCGGCAGGGTGCTGAACCGCGGTGAAGTCGTATACCTCAAACTCGTTCGGCACAACTACCATGCCGCCGGGGTGCTGTGAAGTGGTTCTCTTAACGCCCGTACAGCCGACAGAAAGTCGCTCCATCTCGGCATTGTTATAGGTTATGCCGCGCTCCTCGCAGTACTTCTTGACAAAGCCGAATGCGGTCTTATCCTGAACAGCGGAGATAGTTCCCGCCTTGAACACATGATCCTTACCGAACAGTTCTTCTGTATAGCGGTGTACCTTGCCCTGAACCTCACCTGAGAAGTTAAGATCGATATCGGGCGCCTTGTCGCCCTTGAAGCCGAGGAACGTTTCAAACGGGATATCATGACCGTCGCGTATCATGTCGATATCACAATGCGGGCATTTCTTAGGCGGCAGATCAAAGCCCGAGCCTACCGAGCCGTCAGTAACGAACTCGTTCCAGCGGCACTTGGGACAGCGGTAATGGGGTGCAAGCGGATTTACCTCGGAGATACCCGACATTATCGCAACGAAGCTTGAGCCAACCGAGCCTCGCGAGCCTACAAGATAACCGTTATCCTCAGAATACTTAACCAGCTTCTGAGCGATCATATAAAGCACGGAGAAGCCGTATTTGATGATAGCGTCAAGCTCCTTATTAAGTCGAGCCGAAACTATCTCGGGTATCTCATCATTGTAGCCGTACCATGCCTTCGCTCTTGACCAGCAGAGATCCTGAAGCTCCTGCTCAGCGCCCTCAATAGAGGGAGTGTAAGTACCCTTGGGAATAGGTCTGATATCCTCATCTACCATGTCGGCTATAGCATTGGTATTTGTAATAACGACTTCCTTTGCCTTTTCCGCTCCGAGATACTCAAACTCCTTCATCATCTCATCGGTCGTTCTCAGGAACAGCGGCGCTTGATTATCAGCGTCACCGTAGCCCTGTCCTGCCTGAAGTATCTTTCTGAATACAGCGTCCTCGGCGTTCTTGAAATGAACGTCGCAGGTAGCTACAACAGGCTTTCCGAGCTTATCACCGAGCGCAACTATCCTTCGGTTTAGGTCACGCAGACCCTCATCGTCGGCAACCTTGCCCGAACGCTTTAAAAACTCGTTATTGCCGATAGGCTGTATTTCAAGATAGTCATACAGAGATGCAATATTCTCTATCTCCTTTTCGCTCTTTCCGTCAAGTATCGCACGGAAAAGCTCACCCGCTTCACACGCACTGCCGAGGATAAGTCCCTCGCGGTGCTTTAAAAGCTCAGACAACGGAATACGCGGCTTCTTGTAGAAATAATTAAGGTTTGAAAGAGAAACAAGCTTGTACAGATTTTTAAGTCCTGCCTTGTTCTTAACAAGTATTATCAGGTGATACATCGGCAGCTTCTTAACGTCGATATTACCGAGGATAGAGTTAAGATCGCCCAGCTTTGTGAGCTCCCTGCCCTTTCCTGCATCGGAAATGAGGCGCTGGAAAATAAGCGCCAGCATCTTAGCATCATCAATAGCACGGTGATGGTTGAAATCACCAAGCTTGTATTCCTTTGCCACGATATCAAGCTTGTGCTTTTTTAGGTGCGGAAGTGCCGCGCGGCAAAGTGCAAGCGTGTCCACAGAGCGGATATCGTAATCTATTCCCTGTCTTTGGCACGCAACACGGATAAAGCCTGTATCAAAAGCGGCATTATGAGCAACAAGCACACCGCTGCCCGCAAAACCGATAAACGCTTCAAGAGCGTCCTTTTCATGCGGAGCGTCAGCTACCATAGCGTCGGTTATGCCTGTTATTTCAGTTATGTTTGCAGGGATAGGCTTTTCGGGATTTACAAAGGTCTGGAACTCCTCCACTACCTCCATATTTCTGAGCTTTACAGCACCTATTTCAGTAATACGCTCTGTTTCGTTGCCAAGACCTGTGGTTTCTATATCGAATACGATTATATCATCATTGATGCCATGCTCAGTACAGCCCTCAACCAGAGCGCCGCTGTCGTTGACAAAATACGCCTCCATACCGTAGATGACCTTCATCTCGCCGCCGTCCTTGCGTATCTTCTCTACGGTGTTCATAGCCTCAGGATAAGCCTGACAGTTGCCGTGGTCGGTGATAGCAACGGCTTTATGTCCCCACGCAAAAGCCTGATTCACAAGCTCCTTTGCAGGTGTGAGCGCGTCCATATCCGACATATTGGTATGCATATGAAGCTCTACACGCTTCTCCTCTGCATTATCCTTGCGCTGATTTACCTTTACATTCGCAATGGAATACGGGCGCAGATTAAGGCACTTTGCAAAGGTATCAAACTCAAACTTGCCTGTGAGGATTATCGCCTTACCCGGCTTGATGTGGCTCTTAATAACATCTGCATTTGTAGTCGGTGTGATTATCTTAAGTATCTCAGACGAGGTCTTGTCCGAAAAATATGCAGTGAAAATGAAGGTATTTCCATCGCGTGAGGTCTTTTCATCGGTCTTGAACACCTCGCCCCAAAGCGTTACCTCATCGCCCTCGTTGAAGTTCTCGGACATCATGAGCGGAGCTTCCGAAATTCCCTTGCCGTAGAAAAGCTCTGCCTTGCTGCTGAATTTCTCATGCTCAAATGGCATCATTATCTCCTTTGCTTCTTCAAGCACAGCAGGACGTCTGCCGTTTCCGCCGCCTCTCGGAGCACCTGAGCCGCCGTTTCCTCCGCCTGAATACTTATTCTCGCCCGCAGCGGGAGGCGGCGTTAAGGATATCACAGGTACAGGCGCAGACTGCTCCTCAATAAGTACCTGCTCGATATCAAGCTCGGCTGTGCCTGTAAATACAACATTTATCTTTATGCCAAAAAAGCCCTTGACATAGGTGGAGATCTTCTTATCTATCTCCATTCCAAGCAGGATATCTCTTCCGCCTCTTTTTAGCGATATCTCGTATGTATCACCATCATCAGATATCTCTATATCGTCAAGATAACCGTTTACAGCGCCGAATTTCGACTTAAGAAATGCAATTATCTCGTACAGATAATCCACTGTGAAAAGCGAGCTGTGATATTTCGGGTACACTGCCACCTCTGTTTCTCCGAGCGAAGCAGTAAGCTGCTCGCCCAAAGCAATCAGCTCTGAAGCAGGTACAGTATCATCAAGCTCAAGGTTTATATTGAGAGCATTCTTCGTTTCATTATAAACCATTTTCAGCACTCTGCCGTCTGCTACAGCAGCAGAGAGAGTCAGCTTGTCAAACAATTCACTGATTTTTGCAGACATTTATAACTTCCTTCCATGTAAGGCTTGCCTTACAGTAATTCAATTTCCTTCTTTAGCTCAGACAGCAGCATAGCTTCGGGGACTTTCCGCAGTATCTCGCCTTTCTTGAAGATAAGCCCTACACCGTCGCCGCCTGCAATACCGAGATCAGCCTCGCGCGCCTCGCCCGGACCATTCACCACGCAGCCCATAACCGCGATCTTTATGTCCTTGTCAATATCGCGGCACAGCTCTTCGACCTGCGACGCAAGACCGATAAGATCTATCTTTGTTCTGCCGCAGGTAGGACAGGAAACTATCTGAACACCACCGCCGATACCGCAAGCTTTAAGGATATCCCTTGCCGCATATATCTCGCGGACGGGATCAGCCGTAAGCGAAACCCTTATGGTATCACCGATACCGTCGCACAGCAATGAGCCAATACCCATTGCCGACTTGATCATGCCCATACGCTCTGTTCCTGCCTCGGTAACGCCAAGGTGCAGCGGATAGTCAAATCGTTTTGCAAACAGCCTGTAAGCCTCTATCATAAGGCGGACATCGGAGGACTTGATGCTGACAACGATATCGTCAAAATCGCTGTCGTTGAGCAGCTTTATATGGTTAGCGGCGCTTTCAACCAGCGCTTCGGCAGTAGGACTTCCGTATTTCTGAAGAAGCTCCTTTTCAAGCGATCCGCTATTGACACCGATCCTTATCGGAACACCACGCTCCTTGCAGGCGTCCGCAACAGCCTTTACCCTGTCGCGCGATCCGATATTACCGGGGTTTATGCGCACCTTATCAATGCCGGCTTCAACCGCTGCAAGCGCTATCCTGTAATCAAAATGGATATCAGCAACAAGCGGAATCTTCACCGCTGACTTTATTGCAGGAATGAGCCTTACATCTTCAAGCGTCGGAATTGCTGCACGAACGATCTCGCAGCCTGCCTTTTCAAGCTGTACAGCCTGTCTGACGCTTCCGTCAACATCGCCTGCCGAAGCATTCAGCATAGACTGGATATATATTTTTCCGTTACCGAGTGTAAGGTCAGCGACCCTTACTGTCTTTTTGCTCACATTAGCCTCCCGTGAAGATACGAACTATATCGTTAAATGTTACGATTACCACCAAGACCATAAGCAGAGCAAAGCCTATGAAATGAACTATGCCCTCATGCTCAGGCTTCATCGGCTTGCGTCTTATCGCCTCGATAACAAGGAATAAAAATCTGCCGCCATCGAGAGCAGGTATGGGAAGAAGATTGAAAATTCCGAGATTTATCGTTATCAGCGAAACGATATACAGAAAATCAACAAGCCCCTCTAAAAAGCCCTTTTCTACCGTCTGTGAAACGACATCGACTACTCCGATGGGTCCCGAAAGATCGTTAAGACCGTATCTTCCCGTCACAAGGTCCCAAATGGTAAGCATTACGAGGCGACCTGTCGAGATAGACTCACGAAAGCCCTCGGAAAGTACGCTTCCGACATTCTTATCCATGGGATATACCGTAAAATCAAAATAGATCGAATTTATACCGTTTTCAGAGCTAAGCAGCTCGAACTTAACGTCCTCGAGCAGAACAGACTCGCCGTTTCTGTCTACAACGATATCAAACGCTACGTGACCGTCATCTGTTGCCGTGCCGCCGCTCTGAAGCTTATAGATAATATCGGTCGAGGTAAAGACAGGCAGTCCGTCAATGGAGGTTATCCTGTCATTAAGCATAAGCTGCTGACTGCTTACGGAGTTATCGCGGAAAGTGCTTACTGTAGTTGTAGCAACATCGTCCATAGCGCAGACATAACCTACGGAAACAAAATATCCAAGTATAAGGTTCATTACAGCGCCTGCAAGAATTACTATCATTCGCTTCCAGACAGGCTTTCTGTTAAAAGCTCGGGGATTGTCGCTGTCGTCATTCTCGCCCTCCATCGACACAAAGCCGCCGATGGGGATAGCGCGCAGCGAATATACAGTTTCCTTGCCCTGCTTTCTGAGCAGCACAGGACCCATGCCGAGCGAAAACTCGTTTACCTGTATTCCACAGAGCTTTGCCGCAACAAAATGTCCAAGCTCATGTATGATTATTATTACACAAAATGCCAAAATTGCAATAACAAACTGCATCAATGACCTCCGTATTCAGTACGTACAAACTCCTCAGCAGCACGCTGTGTGGACAGGATATCGTCAAGCGTCGGCTGAGCAATAAAGCTGATCCTATACAGCGCCGACATGACAGCATCACCAATATCAAGAAAACGTATCTTATCGTTAAGGAACAAGGCTACAGCAGCCTCGTTTGCACTGTTCACGATACAAGGCGCGTTACCGCCTACAGAGATAGCTTTTTTTGCCGCGGTAAGGCAGGTAAAAGCTGCTTCGTCAGGGCGGGCAAAGGTAAGCTCTCCGACATCAAAAAGGGACAGCTTCTTTGCGGGACAAGGCAATCTCTCGGGATACGTAAGCGCAAGCTGTATGGGAATACGCATATCGACCGAACCAAGCTGCGCAATGACAGCTCCGTCTTCAAACTCGACCGCAGAATGTATTATACTCTGACGGTGAACGACTATTTCTATCTGCTCGGGACGCGCGTCAAACAGATGCACTGCCTCTATAAGCTCAAGACCTTTGTTCATCAAGGTTGCACTGTCAATAGTTATCTTTGCGCCCATAGACCAGTTCGGGTGCTTCAATGCCTGCTCGCGTGTTACATTTACCAGCTCATCACGCTTTTTACCGAAGAAAGGTCCGCCCGAAGCGGTCAGCAAAATCTTCTCAAAACGATTTCCGCAAGCGCCTAACAAGCACTGAAAGATAGCAGAATGCTCGCTGTCGATAGGAAGAAGCTTGACCCCATGCTCCTTAACGCAGTCAGTCACAAGCTTTCCGCCTGCAACAAGGGTTTCTTTATTGGCAAGTGCTATATCATTACCTGCTTTTGCCGCCTCAATCGTAGGAAGCAGTCCTACCATTCCCACAACGCTATTTACAACAATATCGCAGGAAAGACGAGCGAGTTCGCAGAGTCCGTCCATGCCGCCTACAACCTTAACATTTGTATCCGCAAGCCTTTCACGCATATCAGAAAGCTTGCTCTCATCGTATACACAAACATATTCAGGCTGAAACTCTCTCGCCTGTGGTTCAAGTGCCTGAACACTGGTTTTAACGGCTAAAGCCTTTACTTTAATATTATGCGCACGGCAGACTTCTAATGTCTGAACACCGATAGAACCTGTCGAGCCAAGCAAAACAATCTCTTTCATAACTACTCTCTTAACAAAACCACCCATTCACAGCAAAGTGAATGGGCAGGAACTTACCCACGGATAATTCGGGTGCATAAAACAAGATGTACCACACCAGCGAAATTATACAACGATGGGGCTAAAATACTGATAAACAATGTAAATAAACGGCGCAACGAATAAGACGCTGTCAAAACGATCAAGTACGCCGCCGTGACCCGGCATAATATTTCCGAAATCCTTAACACCAAATTCACGCTTGACAACAGAAGCGGAAAGGTCGCCAAGAACACCGAAAACAGAAGCTATCATGCCGATAATTACCACAACAAGATAGTTGATCTGAATGTCGGTGAATATGAAGAGGTTGAATATAAGCGCCTCAAGGAAAACGCCGACACCGACAGTGACGATACCGCCAATGAAGCCCTCTACAGTTTTCTTGGGGCTGACATTAGGACAAAGCTTGTGTTTTCCGAGAAATGTGCCGACAAAAAACGCTCCCGAATCACCAAGCCATGCACAGAACAGAAGATACACAACAAGGAAAACGCCCATTACGGTATCCTCTGCCGAGGCAGTATATCTGAATAAGATGATACTGGAAAGCGCCGCAGGAATAAGCGTTGCTGCGCCGCCGCACATAGATATATGCTCTATCTTGATTCGTTTATGCTTTGCAAGCATCAGCGCAAACAAAGCTAACATAAATCCCGAAAAAACCGGAAGAATAAGCCAATGAAGATCAAATATCAATATAGAAGGAGCTGCGGCAGCTACTATAAGACTGGCAGCAGTAAGCATTTTGAACTCAGTACACTTAACAGCACGGATAAATTCCCATACGCCTACTACGCTGAAAAAAGTCACCGCTACAGTGTACAGCCATATATTATCAATAGCTATAATGCTAACGCCAACGATAATGCCGACAAAAGCCGACAGCAGTCTTTTCGCCATAACAGGTCCTTCCTCTTAAATGCCGCCATATCTGCGATTGCGTAAAGCATACTGTTCAACAGCGTATTCAAGATCTTTTTTTGAAAAATCAGGCCACAAAACGTCCATAAATACAAATTCAGCATAAGCTGCCTGCCAAATAAGGAAGTTTGACAAGCGCTGCTCGCCGCTTGGACGTATGACCAGATCGAGAGGGGGCATCTCACCGGTATAAAGATGCTGTTCGATCATTTCCTCGGAAATATCGTCAGAGGACACAGCACCGCCGGCTACCATGTCTGCGATTTCTTTAACAGCCTTGACGATCTCTGCCCTGCCGCCGTAATTAAGTGCAATTGCAGTGATAAAGCCGTCATTATCCTTTGAGTCATGCTGGATATCAACAAGCTCAGAACGGATATCCTCGTCAAAGCGCGATATATCGCCTATAATAATGATACGGATATTCTCTTTCGCGGCAGCCCTGATGTCCTTTATATACTGACGAAGCAGGTTCATTATACCCTCGACCTCATCAGCGGGACGCTTCCAGTTTTCCGTAGAAAACGCATAGAATGTAGCACACTTTATGCCAAGCTCTCTGCACCAGTTTATTGTCTTTTTAAATACCGCAGCACCCTGTTTATGCCCCATGTTACGGGGCAGCAGACGCTGTTTAGCCCATCTGCCGTTTCCGTCCATGATAATACCAACGTGCTGCGGAACAGTAATATTCTCCATCAGATGGACATGATTTCCTTTTCCTTAGCTGCGCCGATCTTGTCGATCTCCTCGATAGCCTTGTCAGTCAGCTTCTGGATATTCTTCTCGCCGTCCTTCATGTCGTCCTCTGTGATCTCACTTGCCTTCTTCTTAGCCTTAAGCTTATCGAGAGCGTCACGGCGGATATTGCGTACAGCTACCTTACTGTCCTCACAGGTCTTGCTGACAGTCTTGCACAGCTCCTTACGGCGCTCCTCGGTGAGCTGAGGGAATACGATTCTGAGGCACTTACCGTCATTTGTGGGGTTGATACCGAGATCGCTCGCCTGAATAGCCTTTTCGATAGTCTTGAGTGTGGAAGCGTCATAGGGCGAGACTACAAGTATTCTAGCCTCGGAAACCGCTACGGAAGCCATCTGATTTACAGGAGTAGGTGTTCCGTAGTAGTCAACTGCGATCTTGTCAAGAACGCGGGGATCAGCTCTTCCTGCACGGATAGTAGCGAGCTCATTATCGAGAGCAGTAACGCTCTTGTTCATTCTTTCCTTGGTGTTATCCATAATCTCTTTCATAACTAACTCCATTCTGCCGTAACGGCGGTAAAATTAAGCCTTATGTTTTGTTACGAGCGTACCTACAGGCTCGCCCATAACAGCGTCCAGAATATTATCGGGACGGCTGAGATCGAATACGATCATGGGTATGTTGTTCTCAGTGCAGATAGCAGCAGCAGCGCTGTCCATTACCTGCAGCCTCTTTACAAGTATATCATGATGAGTGATGACATCATACTTCTGTGCATCGGGGAACTTCTTGGGATCCTTGTCGTAAATACCATCGACCATCGTAGCCTTCAGAATGATATCAGCATTAAGCTCGGCTGCCCTGAGGGACGCCGCACTGTCTGTGGAGAAGAAGGGATTGCCCGTTCCACAACCGAATATAACAACTCTGCCCTTTTCAAGATGGCGGATAGCCTTGCCGAGAATAAACGGCTCAGCCACCTGCTGCATCGTGATGGCAGTCTGAACGCGGCAAACGCAACCCTGAGATTCCAGCACATCGGCAACAGCAAGCGCATTCATTGCAGTCGCAAGCATTCCGATATGATCGGCTCTTGCTCTGTCCATATTTTCACTGCTTCTGCCGCGCCAGAAATTTCCGCCGCCGACAACTATGCCGATCTCGCAGCCAACATCTACGCACTTTTTAATGCTTGCACATATATTGGAAATCGTGGGAAGGTCAAGACCTATGCCCTTTTCTCCCGCAAGAGCCTCACCGCTCAGCTTAAGGAGAACTCTTTTGTACTTTGGTGTAATTGCTTCACCCATGGTAAACCTCCATATCAAAGCCTTTGCGGCAAATATCAATAATCAAGCGCACGAATCCTGCCGAGTATCTCAGCGCACTCAGAAAGCTTTGCGCACGCTGCTTCGACTTCGCTTTCAGTCATAACATCAGCAATAAAAGCAAGCTCATTTGCAGGCATATTATTTCTGGAAAGATACTCAACGCCCTTGAACTCTGCATTGATGACTGCCTCTGCGGCAGCCTTATCCTTTGCAAGAACACGAATGTAATTTGCACAGCTAAACTTATCAAAGCCGCGGATAAAATTCTGCTCGCTGTCGTTCCACGTGAGGGATATGCTGGTATTCTGGTGCTTGACAGCGGAAATGATATCAGATACCACTGCGCTTGCAGTAGGAAGCTTACC
>CAYSYF010000013.1:20213-46624 GCA_964435155.1 uncultured Ruminococcus sp.
GCTTACCTGCACCCTTACCGTAGAATACAACGTCGCCTGTCGCATCACCGCGTACAAGGATAGCATTGAATACATCATTTACGCCTGCAAGCTGACTGTCGTCCTTTATCACTGCGGGGAAAACTCCAATGGACACCTCGCCGTCTGCCTCTCTCTTAGCGCAGCCGATAAGCTTTATCTTGCAGTCGCAGTTATCACAGTAATTTACGTCCTCAAGAGTCACCTTGGAGATACCCTCTGTATGGACATTCTCGGGATATACATGCTTGCCAAAGGCAAGGGAAGCAAGAATACAGATCTTGCGGCAGGTATCATGACCGTCAACATCGGCAGAGGGATCACGCTCGGCATAGCCGAGATCCTGTGCGATCTTAAGCGCTTCATCAAAGCCCATTCCGTCACGGATCATCTTTGTGAGTATGAAATTTGTGGTTCCGTTAAGAATACCTGCGATCTCGTCGATCTCGTTTGCCTCAAGACAATTGTGAATAGGCTTTATTACGGGGATACCGCCGCCTACACTCGCCTCAAAGAAGAAGTTTACGTTCTTTTCCTTTGCGATCTTAAGAAGCTCCGCGCCCTTAGCGGCAACAAGCTCTTTATTGGAGGTCACGACGCTCTTGCCTGCTTCAAGTGAGGATTTTACATAACCGTAGGAAAACTTCAGACCGCCGATCACCTCTGCGACCACAGTAACCTCGGGATCATTAAGAATGATGTCAAAATCCTTAACAAACTTTTCCTTGTAAGGGCTGTCGTCGAAATCTCTGATATCAAGGATATACTTGATATCAAGCTCCTGTCCTGCCTTTTTCTCCAGGTTCTCCTTGTTTTTGTAAAAGACCTCGACAGTGCCGCTTCCGACAACGCCGTAACCTAATACAGCTATCTTTGCCATGTATAAAACTTCCTTTCCCGAATACCCTGCCTGCACAAGCCCCATCACGCCGCTTAAACGGCGCTCTGCGCGGTTATATGCACGATTTCGGCAAAATACTCCTTTTTGCTCTAATCATTATCTTATATATTATAGCATAGTACGAAGTTTTTTTCAAGTAGTTTTTACCTATGAAAATGAAAATATCAGCCGGTTATCACCGACTCGATGAGCGCGATCTCATCAGGGGTAAATTCAAGCTTCTCGATCGCCGCCGCGTTATCTACTATCTGAGATGGGCGCGAGGCTCCGATGAGCACTGTTGTGACAGCAGGATTGCTCAAGACCCACGAAAGTGCCATCTGTGCAAGCTTCTGACCGCGCGCGGCGGCTATATCATTGAGCTTATTGAGCTTTTCAACCATCTGATCGTTAAGCTCGTTCTTTATCCACGTTCTTCCCTTGCCTACTCTGGAGTCCTCAGGAACGCCGTTGAGGTAACGATCTGTAAGAAATCCCTGATAAAGCGGTGAGAAAACAGCTATTCCAAAGCCCTGTTCAATTGCAAGCTTATCAAGACCGTCGCGCTCTATCCAGCGGTTGAGCATGGAATATGATGGCTGGTTTACCACAAAGGGAGTTCTCAGCTCGCGGAATATCTTCGTTATATCCTCGGTCTGCGCCTTATTATAATTTGATATGCCGACATAAAGCGCCTTTCCCTGCTTTACGATGCTGTCAAGAGCAAGTGCTGTTTCCTCTGCGGGAGTATTGGGATCAGGAACGTGATGATAGAAGATATCCACATAATCAAGACCCATGCGCTTAAGGCTCTGATCAAGCGAGGATATCAGATATTTTCTTGAGCCGTTCTTGTCACCGTAAGGACCAGGCCACATATCATAGCCCGCTTTGGTTGAAATGCACATTTCGTCACGGTAGGCTCTCATGCCCCTGTCAAGTATCTTACCGAAATTCTCCTCTGCAGAGCCATTATAGGGATTGCCGTAGTTATTGGCAAGATCGAAATGAGTTATTCCGAGATCGAAAGCAGTATGGCACATCTGCTCCATATTAGCGAGATCGTCCTGATAGCCGAAGTTCTGCCAAAAGCCGAGTGAGATCGCTGAAAGCTTCAGACCGCTTTTACCGCAGCGGTTATATATCATTTTTTCGTATCTGTTTTCGTTTGCTTTATACATATTTTTCTCCTTTGTATACACGGAAAGCCCTCGCTGAGAGGGCTTTCATATAGAATTAAGGGGCCTTGTAAGTGAATGTAACCGAAAGGGTTTTTACTGCGTCCTTATTGCCAAGAGGCATGATCTGCGCTGTACAGCCTGTAAGGTCGCCGTCAGCAGTTCTTGCTTCCTCGGGAGGAGCGGACACCCAACCGTTGTAGAGGTTTACTCTTGTACACTTGCCGTCATCAGACGCAGTGTACTCCTTGCCTGCAAGCTCATAAGGCTCGCCGTTGATAAGGATCTGATCAATAGTGATCGTGTAACCCGGGAACAGCGTTTCGCCGTTGGAGATACCAAGCGCAGAGAATGCAGTGCCGTAAGCAGTACCGCAGCCCGTGAAGTCAAGGCTTACGGTATAAGTGCCTTCACCTGTGATCTCAACATTCTTACCCTGAACGCCTGCCGTTTTATTGGAAGGATCGTAATTATCGCCAACACTGTATGCAATGCCCCAATCACCGCTCTGGAACATGATCCAAGCTACCGCCTTATCATCAGCAGGCAGTATCTCGTCACTGGAAACAAAGCTTTCAGTTGCGCCCTCTAATGTGTCAGCAAGTCTTGTCTTAGCACTATCCTTGATCTCCTTGACGGAAAGATCGGCTTCGTTTGCATAGCGGCGCTCGTCAAAAAGCTCTACAAGCTCCTCGTCCGAGAAGGTGTCGCTGCGGCGCTTGTAGAAATCACTGCAATCCCACAGAACAGGACAGAAATCATACAGATCACAGTTATCGAGAAGATTTTCGTAAAAATCGCAGCGATTATCCTTATTGCTGCCCATTACGGCGTACTCACCGATAACAACACCGTAGCCTGCATCAGAGAACTTGCTAAGCTTTTCAAAAAGTTCGTTCTGCTCTTTATAGTCGGCAGGAGAACCCCAACTGTTTACAGCATCGGTTCCGCAGTAATCCCAGGGAGTATAATAATGCACGGAAAGAAGAAGCTTATCCTCGGCTGTGTCCTCAGGCATCTGGAAGCGCTCGTCACAGGTCATAGTGATATCGGTATTGTAGCCCGCAATAAGCAGGAAGCGGTCAGCGTTATTACCGCCCTGAGCGCGGATAAGCTTTACAAACTCGCTGTTGATCTTGTTTGCTGTTTCATAGCACTCGTCCTGTGTAAGCACACCCGTGCTGCCTGTGATCTCCTTATCGTTCAGGCGGTCACCGAGCTCCTCGTTGGCTGCCTCGAATATAAGCTTATAAGAGTAATCCTTGAAGCGCTCACCGATCTGAGTCCACATAGCATTGTAGATATCCCAGCCCTGCTGACGGACAGCCTCATCAGCGGAGCCGAACATACCCCACCAACCGCCGTCCCAGTGATCGTTGATTATAACATACATATCTGCGTCAAGAGCGTAGTTTACGACCTCCTCAACGCGAGCCATCAGGCGCTCGTCGATTGTATAGTCGCCGCTCTCGAAGTTCATACCGTTTGTCCAAGCAACAGGGATTCGGATCGTATCAAACCCCGCGTCCTTCATTGACTGGATCATCGCAGCGCTTGTATAGGGCTGACCCCAGCCTGTTTCCATGTCAGCAGGATTCATACCGTTAAGGTAGCCCTGATGGTTATAGGCCTCAAGTGTATTACCGAGATTTGTTCCGTTTCCCATAAGACGGATAACCTCAAGCGAGGTCAGATCATTTCCCTCGGGCTGAGTACCTGCCGCTGTACCGTCAACGACCGTACCATCAGATGTCTGCGCAGCATCGCTCTGAGAGCTGTTACCGCCCGAGCAGCCGCCAAGCATCAGCGACATAGCAAGCACTAAGCTTGCAAACGCCTTTGCAATACGTCTTTTTTTCATAGCTTCCTCCATGTAAATTCATCATGAAATTATCGTTAAAACGATTACATTTCATATTTTACCATGAAACCTGTATAAAATCAAGAGGTTTTGCTAAAAATTTTCTTGCATTTCAACAATTGGCAAAAGAATGCGGTTTGTCGCTTTTTTCTTGTTCATTAAAGGTATTGACAATAATTCGGTTTTATGTTAAAATATAAAAGCTGTTTACAAATGCCGGTATGTCGGAATTGGCAGACGAAACGGACTCAAAATCCGTCGGTGGCAACACCGTGTGGGTTCGACCCCCACTACCGGCACCAAAGCCTGACCGCTCGGGTCAGGCTATCTTTTTATATGACGATTTGACAGGAGGTAATATATGAGAAAGGTTGGCTCTTTGCTCTGCTTTCTGATCGCTGTGGCAGCAGTTATTTTTGCTTTCTTCGCAAAAGATGCCAGCAGTTGGTTTTTAGGGCTTGCGTTGTTCCGTGTTGTTGAAGACGGATCGTTCATGGGTATGATCGGAAATATATTCGGTGTACTGATAACGTTGGTCGGATTTGCCGTAACAGGCTTCTTCGGGCTTTCCAAGAACGACAAAAGAGCTCTTATCAGCTCAGCGGCAATGCTTGGACTTTGTATACTCTCATTGATAGTCACCATCTGCACAGGGGTATTTACTATTGGCGACATACTGATAATGATTCCCCCTGCCCTCATTCTCATTGCACTGTTAAAAAATGATACATAAGCAAAAGGCGAGTCTGACTCGCCTTTTTTATTTGCTGTGATCCGCACTGAGCTGACCGCAGGCAGCCTTCAGCTCTGAGCCGAATTCCCTGCGCATCGTAACACCTATCCTGTTCTTTTTCAGCACATCATAAAAAGACATAATACGCGCGTAGCTGCTTTTTCTGAACTCGTCGGCTTCGGTAGGATTGTAAGGAATTATGTTCACGTAGAAATCCCTCTCACCGATAAGATCAGCCAACTGCTGAGCGTGTTCAGGGAGATCATTTATCCCATCAAGCATGATATATTCAAGCGTAACGCGTCGGTTTGCCTTGACGGAAAAATATTCAGCCGCTTTTATAAGCTCACCGAGCGGATAACGCTTGTTTATCGGCATAAGCCTTGAACGCAGCTCATCGTTAGGCGCATGAAGACTGACAGCGAGGTTGCACGGGTGGGACAGTTCAGCATATTTATATATTTCGGGAACCAGTCCGCAGGTTGATACTGTAATATGCTTCTCCCCTATCTCCAATCCCTTTGGAGCGGTCAGTATCTCGCAAAATCTGCGCACATTCTCAAAATTGTCGAACGGCTCGCCTATTCCCATGACAGAAACGTTTGTTATCCGTACATTGAACTCACGCTGTATTGCGATCACCTGCCCCACCATTTCCTCAGGGAGAAGATGTCTGCGGCGCTTCAGCTTACCGCTCTGACAAAAAGCGCAGCCCATTGCACAGCCTACCTGCGTAGAAATGCAAACGCTGCCGCCAAAATGCTGCCGCATAAGCACTGTTTCGACAAATTCACCGTCAGAAAGCTTCAATAAAAGCTTTGCCGCATCATCAGCCTCATGCTTTTCAACGATCTCGGGCAACTGCTTTGTTAAGTCACGCGAAAGATGCGCATTCACGCGCTGTGAAAACTGCGGCGGTGTGATATCCGAGCCATTTTTGCGATAGATATGATCGAATAGTATCGCCGCTTTGGCAGCGTTTTCGCCAATGCCTTTAAAATACTCCTCAAGCTCAGAGGGGGTAATACCGTAAATATTCATTTCATCACCACCGTCATTTGTTTGTGCGCTCGTCACGTATACCGCGCATTATTGCCGCCTTTGCCGCAGTGGTCTGCTCCTGCGTTGCAGGCTCAACATCTTTCAGAGGGTAATCTATACCAAGCTGTTCGTACTTCGATACTCCCATCACATGATAAGGCAGCACATCAAGCGCCTTTACGCTCTTAAGCGAGCCGATAAAGCGTCCAAGCTCGTACAGATATTTTTCATCGGTCGTAATATCTGGAACAACAACGTGCCTTATCCACATAGGCACTCCATTATCAGACAGATAACGCGCAAAGCTTATGATATTCGCATTATCATGTGCGGTTAGCTCCTTATGAAGTGCAGGCTGTATATGCTTGATATCAAGCAGCACAAGATCGGTGGACCTCGTAAGCCTGTCGAACTTATCTTTGTTTTCGGGTACAAATGTAATTCCCGAAGTATCAAGGCAGGTGTGTATTCCCTGTGCCTTTGCAGCCTCAAAAAGCTCGATCACGAAATCCATCTGCATAAGCGGCTCGCCGCCCGTTACGGTAATACCGCCGTTTTTATAAAACTCCTTGCAGCTTTCGTACTCGCCAAGAAGCTGCGCCACTGTTTTTTCCGTACCCCCGCTATGGCTCCATGTATCGGGATTGTGGCAGTATTTGCAGCGCATCGGGCAGCCCTGCATGAACACTACAAAGCGTATACCCGGGCCATCTACCGTGCCGAAGCTTTCGGTGGAGTGTATTCTGCCTGTAATAACTATCACCTCACATATACCAAAAGGCGCGGTAACCCGCGCCCTTGTAAAACTCAGATCTTGGTATGAAACGTTCTTGCGATAACATCGTCCTGCTGCTCTTTTGTCAGCTTATTGAAGTTCACCGCATAACCCGAAACTCTGATAGTGAGCTGAGGGTACTTTTCAGGGTGAGCCTGTGCGTCCAGCAGCGTTTCTCTTGTGAATACATTTACATTAAGGTGGTGTCCGCCCTTCATAGCGTAGCCATCAAGCAGCGAAACGAGGTTATCCACCTGAAGCTTGTTATTATCCATAGTTAGTCCTCCTTGTCATCAATGCCCTTGTGCAGCGTAGGAATACGGCAAGCCATATTGCCCTCGCAGCAATCTGTACTTTTCTCTGTCTTTTCTATGATGTCAAAGTCGCCGTCGGAAGCTTCCCCGCTTCCTCTGACATTTATATGCTCAGAGCCGCTTGAACAAAGCTTATCAAGCAGCTCAGCAAGCTTTTTAGCTTCGTCATTACTGCTCATCGGCAGCAGCCTTTCTCAGCTCTTCCTCAGTCATGCCGAGGTCAAAATCAAGATCCTCGATCATTGCAAGTCCGCCCTTTCCGAGTGCGTCCGGCACAATGGAGAAGGTATTGGAAATACCGTCCTGTGCGTGCTTGAAGGGAAGCTTAGCAACAGAGGACAGCGAAGCTGCCGCGCCGTGTGTATCTCTGCCGTGCATGGGGTTTGCGCCGGGGGCAAGCGGTATTCCCATCTTTCTGCCGTCGGGGGTATTGCCTGTCTTTTTACCGTAAACAACATTTGATGTTATCGTAAGGATAGACATTGTGGGAACACTGTGGCGGTAGGTGTGGTGACGCTTGATCTTCTCCATAAATGTTTCAACGATATCAACAGCGATGCTGTCAACGCGATCGTCGTTGTTGCCGTACTTGGGGAAATCACCCTCAACCGCGTAATCGACCACGATACCGTCCTCGTCGCGAATGCACTTGACCTTAGCGTACTTGATAGCGGAAAGCGAGTCAGCCACAACGGAAAGTCCTGCAATACCTGTTGCGAAGTAACGCTTTACCTCTCTGTCATGCAGCGCCATCTGAAGCTTTTCGTAGCTGTATTTGTCATGCATATAATGGATAACATTCAGAGTGTTTACATAAAGCTCTGCAAGCCAATCCATCATAGTGTTATATTTTTCCATTACATCGTCGTAATCGAGGTAATCGCCCTCGACGGCTCTGTACTTGGGAGCGACCTGTATCTTAAGACGCTCGTCAACACCGCCGTTTATAGCGTAAAGCAGGCACTTTGCAAGGTTTGCTCTTGCACCGAAGAACTGCATTTCCTTGCCGACTCTCATAGATGAAACGCAGCACGCGATAGCGTAGTCATCGCCGTGTGTAACACGCATAAGATCGTCGTTCTCATACTGGATAGACGAGGTCTTGATAGACATCTTAGCGCAGTATTCCTTAAACTTCTGAGGAAGATTTACAGACCACAGCACCGTGAGGTTAGGCTCGGGCGCGGGACCGAGGTTATCGAGAGTATGCAGATATCTGAACGAGGTCTTTGTAACCAGCGGCTTACCGTCGATATTGACGCCGCCGATAGACTCTGTTACCCATGTGGGATCGCCCGAGAAAAGCTCGTTATACTCGGGAGTTCTTGCGAACTTCACAAGACGCAGCTTCATGATGAAGTGGTCGATATACTCCTGAGCCTGCTCCTCTGTTATGATACCTGCGTCAAGATCACGCTGGATATAGATGTCAATAAAGGTCGAAGTCCTGCCGAGCGACATCGCAGCACCGTTCTGCTCCTTTACAGCCGCGAGATAGCCGAAATAAAGCCACTGGATAGCCTCTTTGGCGTTCTTGGCAGGCTTTGAGATATCAAAGCCGTAGATCTCGCCAAGCTTTTTGAGGTCGTGAAGTGCCTTGATCTGATCGGAAAGCTCCTCGCGCAGTTGGATATTCTCCGCTGTCATACGCTTCGGTGCAGTTTCAAGCTGCTGCTTCTTGTCCTCGATAAGCATATCAACGCCGTAGAGAGCAACTCTGCGGTAGTCACCGATGATCCTGCCTCTGCCGTACGCGTCGGGAAGACCTGTGATGATCGCGGAGCGTCTTGCAAGGCGCATTTCGGGTGTGTATGCATCGAAAACGCCCTGATTGTGAGTTTTTCTGTACTCGGTGAATATCTTTACAACGTCCTCGTCTACCTCATAGCCGTACTCATTGCAGGCAGCCTGTGCCATTCTGATCCCGCCGAAGGGCTGAAGCGAACGCTTGAAGGGCTTATCCGTCTGAAAGCCCACTATCTGCTCAAGCTCCTGTGCGAGATAACCCGCACCGTGAGAGGTTATCGTAGAAACTATATCAGTGTCCATAGACAGAACACCGCCCTGCGCTCTCTCCTTTTCGGAAAGAGCCATTACCTGCGCCCAAAGGCTTTTTGTGGCATCTGTTGCACCTGTAAGAAAGGACTCATCGCCTTCATACAGTGTATAGTTTCTCTGTATAAAATCACGAACATTTATTCCGTTATTGCTCCATTTACCCGGAACAAAGTTTTTCCACTCTTCTTCAAACCAACTCATATATACTTCCTTTCAGCCATATAATCTATATCTCTTTTATCATGGCATCAAATATTCATTCAGTCACTAGATTGTGTATTTATTATACTTATATAATACCATATATATGTGATATTGTCAAGCGGAATATACTGTTAATTAAAAATCAAACGGATTTTTTTCGACTTGTTATTTTATTGCATACAATTTACTAAAATGTTGTAATTCATAGTTGAAAAATAATGTGATTTATGCTAAAATTGATTTAGCACATTAAATCAAAGGAGGCACATATGGCATTTACTACTTTGCAGGCTCGGAGCTCCAATCTCGATGAGCGCTTCGGATTTGAAACAAGCGGCTCCTTCCACTGCCCTTACAGTGCAGAAAAATTCTATCTCGTACTGTTGGCAGTGATTGCCGTCGGCGGCTGTGTAGGAATAGATCTTGCGCTTATTGCAAGCTTTCCTCCTGACCCGGAAGTATTTTTCTTTCTTGCATTGGCGTTACTGACAGGCTTCTCAATATGGCTGCTGATATGCTTTATCGCACTGAGGCTGATCATAAAGGGGTCGGAATACTACTACAAGGCAGACGAATCAAAGCTTACGATATTCCACGGACCGCAGACGATGGATTTCTTCTACATGAACATCATGAACGTCCGCTATGAGCCGCTGATGTTCTTCAAATGGCAAAGAGGCTTTGTAGTGACCGTAGTCACAAGGAAAAGTACACACACCTTCAAATACATCTACGACAATCTTCACGCCAATATGGTGCCCGAAAACACGCCGTTCTATATTCTTGAAGACCGCGCGGAACTCCGCAAGGAAACCGATCCCGATCTTTACTTCAGACACATGAGAGAGCATCAGACGCAGAGAGAGGAAATTATCGAAAGCGCAAAGCTTGAACGTCCTGTTAAGCACGATGAGCGCCTCCACCCTGCCGGCATTGAAGTAAAGCCTGTCAGCGAAGAAAAACTCATCATTGCGAAAGGCACGTTCTCCTCTCCTCACGGATTGGTCAGAGCGACCACAGCTCCGATCGTTATTATTTTGTGTATTATTTGTCTCATCGTACTCGGTAACGAATCTGTTAAAAGTACAGTAATGATCATAGAAATCGCTTGCTCGGTTCTGAGCATTCTGATAATCGGCGTGGTGCTCATCTGTATGTACTATATTTTAAGCTATCCCGAGTATCGCTTTGAGGCGGACAGTCTGGAATTTCGCATTACCGATCCGAAAGGCAACTGCGACGCAATATATTATATAGATGTCACAGAGGTAAGATACTCGCCGCTGAAGCAGCTAGGCATACAGCGTGGCTACAAGGTGGAGATAATCACGAAATACCGCACTATTACCTATAACTGGCTGTTCCTCAGAAACAGGAAATTTCAGAAAACGAGCGAAACGCCGTTCAAGATAATTGAAGATCATATTGAAAAATAACTGTAAGACCATCGTATTCAAGCGGTGGTCTTTTGTTATCAAATTGTATCTTTTTAGAATTGACAAAGTTCTCATATTGTGCTATAATCATATTGTTCCCAAAATGTTCTCAAAGCAATTTCAAAGGAGCACAATTATGGAAAGAACTATTCTCCACTGCGATCTCAATTCTTTTTACGCCTCGGTAGAGATACTGCTTAATCCCGAGCTTTCGGGCAAGGCTATGGCTGTGTGCGGCAGCAAGGAGGACAGGCACGGAATTGTGCTTGCAAAATCCGACCTTGCGAAAAAATACGGTGTTCAGACAGGCGAGGCTATCTGGATAGCTCAGCAGAAATGCCCCGGGCTTATCATAGTACCGCCGCGCTTTGACGAGTATATGAAATACTCGGCGCTGGCACGTAAAATTTACGAAGATTACACCGACCTCATAGAGCCTTTCGGAATAGATGAATGCTGGCTGGACGTTACAGCAAGCAAGCTTTTGTTCGGCAGCGGTGAAAAGATCGCCGAGGAGCTTCGGCAAAGGCTGAAAAACGAAATAGGACTTACTATATCGGTGGGTGTGAGCTTCAACAAGATATTCGCAAAGCTTGGCTCGGACATGAAAAAGCCTGACGCTGTGACGGTTATCTCAAAAGAGAAATTCCGCGAAAAAATAGGCGGACTTCCTGCCTCGGATATGCTGGGCGTGGGACGCTCGGCAATGAAATTTCTCAAAAGCTACGGAATACGCACCATAAACGAGCTTGCGGACGCAGACGTGGGATTTCTTGAAGAAAAGCTCGGAAAATGCGGACGTCAGATGTGGGAATACGCAAACGGGCTGGACTCCTCCCCTGTGCGCCACATGAGCCTTTGCGAACCGATAAAAAGCGTAGGACACGGCACCACCTGTATAACCGATATATTCACCGAGGACGAGGTGTGGCAGGTAATTTACGAGCTTTCACAGGATATAGCAAAGCGGCTTCGCAGATACAGGCTGCGCGCGGGCGGAGTTCAGATAGCAATAAAGGATAATCTGCTTCGTATAAAGCAGCACCAGCGTCCGCTTAACGCTCCCACACAATCCTTTATGGAAATAGCGGAGGCTGCTTTTGCGCTGTTTAAGAGCAATTACAAATGGGAGCGCGGAGTTCGGGCAATAACGGTGCGCACGATAACGCTTCTCCCTGAGGCGGAGGAGGACGAGCCGCAGCAGCTTATACTTGGTGCAGCGCCTCAAAGCGATAAGCACGACAGGATAGAGCTTGCCATAGAACGAATACGCAGCCGCTACGGGCAATCGTCAATCAACATGGGCAGCCTGTTCGCTGCGCCCGAGATAACCGCCGAGGAAATTCCCAACACTATGCCCACAGGCATGAGAATGACAGGCAGCGCAAGTTAAAAAACGGCAGGTGTTCCCTGCCGTTTTTATCTTATTTATGATACTTGGAATTGTTTATAATAGAATAAGCTCTGTAAACCTGCTCAAACAGCATTACTCTTGCAAGGCTGTGGGGAAATGTCATAGGCGACATCGACATACGCAAATCAGCAGAGCGCTTCAGCTCCTCGGAAAGCCCGAACGAGCTTCCCACAATAAAATTAACCGTGCTTATACCGCGATTTGCGATATCCTGAAGCTTGTCCGCAAGCTGCTCGCTAGAGAGCGTTTTTCCCTCAATGCACATCGCAACCGTAAACGAGGCAGGCTTTATGTTCTCGCGGATACGGACAGCCTCCTGCTCAAGAGCCTTTTCTATCTGCGTTCTGTTCGGGTCCTGCGGAAGATCGACGGGCGCAGGCTCAAACACCTTTGCTGCGGCAAACGCGCCCATTCTTTTAAGATACTCGGCACAAGCTTCGCGGTAATAGCTTTCCTTGAGCTTTCCCATTGCGATAAAATTTACATTCATAGGATCACCACCGATTTGTCTTTTTCTTTGCAGGCTTTTTCTGCGAAGCAAGGTTTATCTTGCGGCGGCGGTTCATATCTGCGACACGCTTTTTATAGCTCTTACGAAGCGCGCCGGTAATAATGCAAAGGATTATCAGCACTATAACGAGAACAACTATCGTCTTGAACTGCCATGTCGCCATAACATCACCGATCTTTTCCTTGTAGAACTCCATCATATCAAGGTCAATGCGGCTTTCGGTAACGAGCGGCAGCCTTGTAAGAGTTTCACCATTCAGGAACAGCTCCAATGTAGCCAACTCAATACCCTTATCAACAGGAGCTTCAAGCGCTTCGTCTGAAGCATAGGTTATCTTGCGCTGTATCGTAGACGCATCGAGAGTTTTCGGGAGAAGCGTATAATAATTGTCGGTAACGATAAGACCTACCTTATCAGCATCTTTGCCCTTTTCAACATCGACCTGTGTGATCTGCTCATTCTTTTCAATAACACGGGTATAAGCAAACTCGTCAAATGCCCAATTATACAGATTTACATGATCCTCAAAAGAAGATTGGATCTTATTTCCCTCGCTGTCAAAATAAGGAGCATTCAGCGAAACTATAATATAATGAAAGCCATCGCGCTCGGCTGTCGTTACAAGCGCTCTGCTGCCCGAATCCACATTCTCGTAATCAAATGTTCCGTCGGAATTCTTGTAATAATAGTAGTCGATACTGCCTGTCTTTACACCATGGACGCCCTCAAAGTAAAATTCACTGTCGGGCATCATCATCTGATTTGTCTGATACTTTGTATAGCCGTCGGGATACGCTGAATTTCCGGGCATATCATAGGAATAAGTATCGCATATCTCCATGAAACGGGGATAATTGTCGATAGCATACTTTGTGATAAGATACATATCGTAGGCTGTGGTGTAGTTATTCTCATCAAAAAGTCCGTGAGGATTGGAGAAGTGCGTATTCTTGCAGCCTATTTCCTTTGCCTTGTCATTCATCATCTGAACAAAATTTTCGATGCTCTCGCCGCCGATGTTATAAGCAAGGATATTTGCGGACTCACACGCGGAGCATACCATCAGAGTATACAGCAGATCCCAATAGGTGATATTGGTCTGGCGAGGCTCGATAGCGGCATTGGAAACTCCACCGTTGAAATTGGGATTATCTCCGCTGAACTCGTTGAATGCAGTATAAGGACACAGCACGTAGGCGTTGAAGTCCTTTATGTTTTCAAGCGCTACAAGGCAGGTCATTATCTTGGTAGTGGACGCAGGATAGAGCTTTTTGTGTGCATTTTTGGAAACAACAACAATATCCGTATCGGTATTTACCATGTACACGCCTTCACTGTTCAGGTCGAAATTCGGCGTAAATGCCGCCGAAGCGGTAAAACTACCGAAAAAAGTAGCACATAGTAAAATTATTGACATAATTACAGCAAAATTTTTAACTTTTCGCATATAGACAAATCCCCCGTAATAAGTTATTATATTATATAGATGTTTCTAGTTTAGGCAAATCATTGAATTTACTATTCTATTATATCAAATAAACCACCTCATTGTAAAGTGGTTTTGTGAAATTGTAACCGAATTTTAATAATTTTCCAAATTTACAAGGACGGAATTTATAAATGATCTATATTACAGGCGATATCCACGGAGATTTTTCAAGGTTTAAGTCCCCTGCCCTGCGCAAGCTTAAAAAGAACGACGCGCTTATCATCTGCGGCGACTTCGGTTTTATCTGGAACGGAAGTGATGAAGAGAAAAAATTGCTCAAAAAGATTGGAAAGCGCAGATACAACGTGCTTTTCGTTGAGGGCTCGCACGAGAACTACGACCTGCTGGAAAAATACGAGGTGAGCGAATGGTGCGGCGGAAAAACACGTCAGATAAGCGGCAGGCTTCGTCAGCTTATGCGCGGTCAGGTCTATGAGATCGCAGAAAAGACCGTATTCACCTTTGGCGGCGGACAGAGCGACGACTCTATGGAGCTTATCGAGGGGCAGAACTGGTGGCCGAGAGAAATTCCCACAGAGGAAGAGCTTTCGGAGGGTATCAGAAATCTTGAAAAGGCTGATCATAACGTCGATTTCATAGTCACGTATGAGCCGCCTGCAAAGCTGCATGACTTCATCGACCACAAAAGCGGCGATGTAAATCATATAAATACATTTCTCAACAACATCTACGAAAACGCTTCGTTTACCAAATGGTTCTTCGGCAAGCTCCACCTCAACAAGCTGGTGCCGCCGAAATATCATGCGGTATACGACAGCATAATCGTAGCTGACACAACTAAGATCAAAAAGAAAAAGGAGCCGAAGGCTCCCAAAAACAAGAAAGCAGAGGAAAAATAAATGGCTGAGATCAAATTTGAGATCACCAAGGAGCTTGGTGTTATCTCCGAAAACGCAAAGGGCTGGACTAAGGAGCTGAACATGGTAAGCTGGAACGACCGCGAACCTAAGTTTGATATCCGCGAGTGGTCCCCCGATCACACAAGAATGAGCAAGGGTATCTCGCTTACTGAGGAAGAAATGCAGCAGCTTGTTGAGCTGTTCAACTCCCGTGACGAAGAGGACAGCTTTGAATAATTGAAAACGGATATAACAATAGCCACCGTATCAAATGCAATACGGTGGCTATGTTTTTATTCTGTAATAATATAAAGTCCTGCGGCGGAGGTGCTGTAATCCTCGGGCTGTGCCAACGCCTTGTCCCAGCCGTAATAGAACAACGCGTTTTTAGGCTCAAAAAACCGGTTCATATCCCAGTGGATAAAGTTACTCATCAGATCCTTACGCACATAAGGAAGCAGTATCTCCTCAACACCCGTGCTAACAAGGTCGGTATACTCCTCGGCAAGCTGCGTTAACTGATCTCTCAACAAACACCAAATCTTACTGTGAACATCTATTTTCATTATCGGAAGCTGAACGACCAGCTTATTACCATCTTTTTTCAGCAGTCCGTTTTTAATGAAATCTGCCGCCTTTTCTTTTTCAAACGCGGATAGTTTTTTATCAGGAGTTTCGGCAAGCTCTACAAGAAGTGAAATGTTCTCGCCGTCAACCCAACGGTCACGCCCTGCACGGAACTCACCTATATCATCAACGCTGTCATTCGGAAATGGGCTATGACCGAAATCATTGTGATAAAGCACTGTGCCGTATTTCGCGGTGTGAAATCCCTGTTCAAGGCAAGACCACTCAATTTCGCGAAGCTTATCAAGAGCCGAGTAGTCACAATTCTCGTCAGGCAGAACGTAGTGCATTGTAAGTCCGTATTTTCTTTCCGCTTCTTTGGGGTATTTATCACCGTATTTGCTGCGGTAATGCTTTCCGCCGAAATGCCCCATAACATAGCCTGCCTGAACATACAGCAGCCACATCAGATATCTGTAATCAAAGTGATTGCCATAAAAATCAAGTGCAGTTATTCTCTCCTTTAATCCGAGCAGCTTTTCCGTTATTCTTTCCCCAAAGCCGTTATTGTGGAACACATCACAGGCATGAAGCTGGGCGCTGATAAGCGCTTCGCGCGGAAATACACACCAGTTTGCCTGATACTTTCCCTTTACGTTTGAAACGAGAAGATTTGCTTTCAGCATTTTTTCAAGCGCCTCTTCGAGATAAACGGGAGCAATACCCATTTCGTCTGCAATTTCATTTACCCCTTTAGCTTCATTGCGGCAGATAACCATGATCTGCGGATAGATTTTTGAGCTTTTCATAAGCAGCGATGCATCTGTGCAGGCATAGCCCCAGCACCAGCTTACATCAGCGGGAGCATAAGCAGTTTTTCCTGTATTATTCATATTATCGAACCTCTCTTTCAGTTTTTTCTTTGCGTCGAACAGGCGGCTTTTTACCGTTCCTACAGGGATATTCAGCTCTGTGGAAATCTGTGGTATCGTCTGTTCTTTTAAGTAATAGCGGATAATAATTTCGCGGTGAAGTGAGGCTAGCCTTGACAGTGAAAAATTGAGCGTTGAAATATCCTCTGCAGTGATAAGACATTCAATAGGCTGCATATCATCAGCCGTCAATCCTATTGCCATTTCGATAGGAAGAGCGGCATTTTGTTTGTGCGCTATATAGTCGGCATATTTGTTTCGCGCCATCTGCCAGTACCACGAATAAAAGCTCACAAATTCTTTGCCGCTCGCGATAACACGCAGTGCCTCATACAGAATATCCTGCGACAAATCCCGCGCTGCTTCAGAGTCGGAAATTCGCTTAACGCAGAAAAGATACGTATTTTCAATCAATTCATTTGAGATGTAGTCATTCATTGGTTATACCTCTTGCAAAACGTTTTACGCTCTATAAGTCTGAAAAAAGATAAAAAGGTTCGGCAGTTTTATGATAATATTTTTCTGTTTGCTTGTCAAGACATATTCATTCATAACAAAATCGAAAAGACACCTCCGACCTGAAAATCGAAAGTGTCTTTTAATACCTATATACAACTGTTTGCCTTTAACCCGACTCTTTTTCATGCGTTTTCGGACTTTACAGCAAGCCGCCTGCGCCAACTGCCCCACCTGTATCTTGCAAGGCTCATAAGTGCTGTAAGCACCCACGTAAGGCAGGTAGTTCCCCACACCGACCAATGACCTAAAGGCGTGAAATTGACAAGCAAATAGGCAAAGCCTATTCTGCCGACGACCTCCGCGATACCGTTAAGCAGAGCAAAGCCTACATCTCCCGCACCGTTAAGCATACCGCGTGTGATATGGATAAGTCCGAGCGGAAAATAGAACAGCGAAGTGAGCTTAAGCGCCTTTTCACCTATCTCAAGCACAGCGGGATTGTCTACAAATATACCTACGATATGATAGCTGAAAAACATAAATATGACCAGCATAATCAGCGCAAAGCCCAAGCCTGCAAGGACGCTCTTCTTATAACCCTTTACAGCGCGGTCAAGCTTTCCTGCACCGATATTCTGTCCAACAAAGGTAGATACTGCAACGTTCAGCGAAGCAAATGGCTGCTGCACGAGCTGCTCTACTCTCATGGAAGCCGTGTATGCTGCCATGACATTTTCTCCGAAGCCGTTAGCGGTGCGCTGAAGCGATATCATTGAGATAGATACAAATGCATTCTGTAAGGCTATCGGCGTACCTGTCGCAAAGCATTTTCCGAACACATCGGGACGCAGCGCAAACTGCTCTCTATTCAGCTTAAAGCAGGGATTTTTTTTGAAAGCGAAGATTATGCTGCCAATCGCAGAAACGCCCTGCGCTATTATCGTTGCAAGCGCCGCGCCCTGAACGTCCATCTGAAAGACTACCACAAACAGCAGATCAAGACCTGCATTCAAAAGACTTGCAAACACAAGGAAACAGAGCGGTGTCCTTGCATCTCCGAGCGAGCGCATGACAGAATTTATCCAGTTGTACGCTGCGACCGCAACAGTACCGCTGCAGGAAATCTGCATATACGCAACGGCATCGGGAAGAAGATGATCAGGTGTATTGAGCAGGCGCAAAAGCGGCTCTGCAAGCAAAGTCGAAACTACGCTTACAAGTACTCCGAATATAAGCAGCACATAAGCTGAATTCGATATAAGCTTCTTAACAGAGTCATGATCGCCTGCACCGAAACGCTGCGCAATAAGTATTCCTGCACCCGTTGCAAGTCCTATGCACAGCGCAAAGAACAAATATGTAATCGAGCCTGTCGAGCCGACAGCGGCAAGCTTATCACTGCCAAGGTACCTACCAACTATCGCCGAGTCTACAACATTATATAACTGCTGAAATAAATTACCTACAAGCAAAGGCACCGAAAATCTCAATATCTGACCAAGCTCATTGCCTTCGGTCATGCTTCTTACATAAGTAGCCATTATGATCACCTATTCTTTTTCTACACTATTAGATATACTGCTTACAGGATTTTATATACATCTTTATATAAGCGATCTCGTATCTTTATATATTCGCTTTCTGTAAGCTTATCGGGAGCTGACATTATTACAAGCGGTATCGGACCTTCGCCTTCTATCAATGGCGGCTGGATATATTCATATTCATTCAGCATAAAGCCAAGACGCTCATAGAACGCTATTCGCCGCGCAGCTATGCTGCTGTCAGAGGGAGGCTCAGCTTCAAGCACCAGCGTTCTGTTGCCGACAACGGCTCGCAGTTCACCCATAAGCGCAGAGCCTGTTCCCTGACCGCGAAGCTCGGGAGCGACAGCAAAATGCTCAGCATATACGAACTCGCCAAAATCCCAGTAATTAAGAACAGCCTTCAGCTCATTCGGAACATAGCAGATGCTATGAAACTCAGCGTTATCAAACTCAGACAGATGCCCCGAATAAGTTCTGCGCTCACTGGTAGGAAACGAAATCTCGAGCAATGAAAAAAGACGGTCAAACAAGCTCTTTTCAATCATATTATCCTTGCTGTAAATAACGATATTATCCATACGCACTCTTTCCGACATCTGAACTCACAATACTTTGCAAAACATGATTATATCACCTTTGACGCAATTTGTCAACTTTTATTTTTCTTCGGAATTATGTACAGGCGGATACTAATAAAATTACAGCGGGGTGATAATAAATGCTAGAGATATTTATACAGATGGCACTTGAAAATCTGCTTTTTTTCGGACTGCATCTTGAAAACAGAAATATGTTTCCGAAGCAGTTGTCAAAAAAAGAAGAAGAAGCGTGCATAAAGATGATCGCAGACGGTGACAGCGAGGCAAGGAACACACTGATCATTCATAATCTCCGACTGGTTGCCTATATCGTAAACAAGAACTATCCCGACTCAAACGATCAGGACGATCTTATTTCCATTGGCACTATCGGTCTTATCAGAGCCGCCGAAACCTTTGACTACAGCAAGGGAAATCATTTTTCCACCTATGCGTCCAAGTGTATAGATAACCAAATAAAAATGCATTTCAGGAAAATAAAGCATCAGCTAACAGAGGTATCCATCAGTGACCCGATCGACTCTGATACCGAAGGAAATGCCCTTACTCTCGCTGATATATGCAGTGCAGACATAAATGTTGAAGAGGACGTGATGCTGAAAATAAATTCCGAGAAGCTGTACCGCTTCATTGAGGAGGAGCTTGACGAACGCGAACGTGAGATAATCGCCAAACGTTACGGTATTCCCGATAAGAACGGCAGGGTATGCACGCCGCTCACTCAACGCGAGATCGCAAAGGAGCTAAAAATCTCGAGGTCATATATCTCGCGGATAGAAAAAAGGGCGCTGGAGAAGCTGCGGGAGAGGTTTGGGTGAAGCACATATTCAGGGAGGAAATAGTTACCCTCCCTGAATTTATTTTTGTATTGTCATTTATGGCGATGTGTGGTATAATAAATTTGCCTTATACCAAAAGCTGACGCTTTTGCGGCAAATTTATTGAACGGCTGCCCCTTTACTGCGCCTCTGCTTCGCAGCTATCGAACACTTCGTGTTTGGGACATAGCATAGCTTCAAAACCACACTGACTCAGGAGAAAAATATGACAAAAAGGAAAAAAGCATTGATTATAACAGCGATAATTCTGGGTGTACTGATACTGCTGATGGCAGGTATCTTCATCAATCACAAAATACGGCTGAACAGCGAAAAAGAACTGCTGACACCGCTTGGCAAGCTGGTTGAGGTGGACGGTCACAATATGAGCGTCTATACCGAGGGCGACGGGGAAACTACGCTTGTATTCATGTCGGGCAGCGGAACCTGCTCCCCTATACTGGATTTCAAATCGCTGTATTCGCTTATGAGCGATGACTATACTATAGCAGTGGTGGAGAAATTCGGCTATGGCTTCAGCGATGTCGTTGACAGAAGCCGTGATATCGACACGATTTTGGAGGACACAAGAGCCGCACTTACTGCCGCGGGAATGTCCGCGCCGTATGTACTGTGTCCTCACTCCATGTCGGGACTTGAAGCGCTGTACTGGGCGCAGAAATACCCCGAGGAAGTAACCGCGATAATCGGACTGGATATGGCTGTGCCGAAATACTATGAGAGCATGGAGATCAATTCGTTTATACTGGGGCTTGCAAGCTGGGCGGCGGATTTCGGTATTACAAGAATCCTGCCCGGTATCTCGGAGAGCGAAGCGATACTTCACGGCACGCTGACCGAGCAAGAAAAGGACATTTACAGAGCCGTTTTCTACACTCGCACCGCTACTTTAACTATGCTTAATGAGACTAAGGCTGTCAAGGATAACGCAAAGCTTGTGGAGAGCAAGGGCGTACCTCAGCTTCCCATTCTGCTGTTTATTTCCGACGGCACGGGCGGCACAGGCTTCGACAAGGAAACATGGCGCAGTATTCCGAAGGAATATATCGCACAGGTCGAGGGCGGAGAATACATAGAGCTTGATTGTCCGCATTATGTTCACGATTACGAACATGAGCTTATCAGCGAGAAAATAACAGAGTTTCTGGCGAAGTAACATCTTATCAACTCCAAGAAGGACATCATGAGCGGTCTTTCCTATTTCTGATATATAACAAGGGCTGATATCTCTTGACGGAGATATCAGCCCTTCAGCTTTGCGGTATTTATGTATTGAAATCAGATACGGAACTGCTTAACTTCATCTTTAAGCTTGATCGCCTGTTCATTAAGCTCATTGCAGGAAGCTGCAATCTCCTGTGCAGCAGCACTGTTGTTCTGCACAACATCGGAAATATCACCCAGTCCGTCCGTGATCTGTCCGATAGCCAAGGACTGGCTGTCAGCAGATGCGGAAATGTCATCGACCATCTGTTTTGTTTCACCGAATATCGCTACAACCTGATTGAGGGATTCAGCGTTCTTGTCAGCGATCTGCCGTCCTTCATCAACCGCCTGTGTGGAAGCGCTGATAAGTGCTACTGTATCGTTGACGGATTCGGCAGACTTAGACGCAAGGTTTCTGACCTCATCGGCAACGACTGCAAAGCCCTTGCCAGCCTCGCCTGCCCTTGCTGCTTCAATAGCGGCATTAAGTGCAAGGATATTCGTCTGGAACGCAATATCCTCGATGGTTTTAATAATAGCCTCGATCTTTAAAGACGAGTCAGCGATCTTAGCCATAGATGCTACCATCTGATCCATATAATCATGCTGCTGAGCAAGAACATCAGATGCGTTGTCTGCAAGTGCACGGGCATTTTGTGCATTCTCGGCAGTATTGCGGACTTTGTCCGAAATATCGTTCAGAGTAACGGAGAGCTGCTCAATAGCGGCTGCCTGTCTTGTTGCACCGTCAGCCAGAGCATTTGAACCGTTAGCAGACTGGCTGGAACCGCTGTATACATTATCGGAGGTGCGGTAGATGCTGTCAATTATCTTACGCATCTGTTCACAGATATGCTCTGCGGAATTGCTAAGCTCTACAAAATCGCCGGTATAATCCACCTCAGGACGAGCCGTAAAGTCGCCGTCTGCCATAGACTGCATTACCTTTGAAATATCGCTGATATATATCAACAGGCTGTCCCTCATATTATCAACAGAGGTAAGGAGCTGACCCACTTCATCTTTGGTGTGATGTACATCAACAGGTTTGTAGCTGAAATTGCCCTTGGCTATCTCCTCGGTCATGATACTGATCTGCTTAACGGGAGTTAGTATCTTCTTTTTGATAACGAAGAAGCACAATATCGATGCGAGCACACACGCAATGATACCAGCAACACCGCCTGCGACTATCATCAGAATTAACTTATCAGAAACAATTCCCTTTACAGTCGTTGTATCATATCCGCCGAAATATGCGCCGATGATATTTTCGTTAGCGTCGATCAGTGGTTCGTAGCAAACATTGTAAGTTACGTCGTTGATGACCGCTTCACCGTTGTACCTTGTGCCGTTAACAAGCACCTGTTCCGCAATAACGGGGTCCATGGTCGTTCCCTCAAAACGAACGCCGTTGTCATCAATGATAGTGGTCGCATATCTTAGATCGCCCTTGAACACAGTGAAATGTCCGCCCGTTTTTTCTCGTATGGGATCAAGATATTCATAAGCTTTCAGGTCATAGCCTACCAGATATGAGCCTATGCCGCTGTACTCCTGTGCATAGCAATAATACATACGCTCTTCATCTGCGCTAAGACCGTTAACAACAGAGGATACTGTAATATCGGGACAGTTGTCGGTTTTCCAGATCAGAGAACCGTCTGAGCCGAAAAAAGCACCGAAGGAGCTTTCGTCGGAAGCATAGCTCTCATACACTTCTTTTACACCGTCAGCGCTATTATTGCTGAGTGCTGTATGAAGCTGAGCATCTTCGCCGATGATATTGAACAGATAATCCGCTTCAACATCAAGCTCACCGTAATCGCTCTGCATTATGGATACAAAAGATGCTGCCTGCTCATCAAGTATGTTATTACTGAGATTGATAAGGGACTGGGCGGCAAGCATTATCACTATTGAAACCACCGCGACCACAGTAATAAGAATTATTACGAGCAGATTTTTTCCTATTTTTGACATATACTTCTCCTTTCGCTTTCCAAACCTCAGCGGCAGTCGGCGATTTTAGCACGCTAAACTGCTGCTTTGATAAAATTATATCACATAGTTATTTTTTTGTCAATAGGAAACATCAATCGACAAAAAAATATATAAACATAAGGGCTGATATCTCCGTCAAGAGATACCAGCCCTCCGGCTTTACCATGCTCGTTTTTTCATTTAATTCATTCCGAATAAAATTCCAGCGCCTTCATAATAAGATAATCCTTGCCCTCATCAAAGATCGCCTTTACAGCTTCCTCGTCAAAGGGGACTAGCACATCAACATCATTGCCGCTTTCGTAATCACTGCCCGAATCAACGCTTACATCGCCGTTTTCGTCAAGGAGCAGCGATCCCGAAAAGCTCAGCATAGTGTCGTTATCAAACTGTATGGCGCTTACTCCCTGTGCAGAGCCGTTGGACTCGGTAAAGCCTATGATCGTTACACCGGGCATACCCTGCATAACCTCAACAAAGTGGTCTGCCGCACTTACACTGTTATGGTTGACAATTATCGTAACTTTTCCGTCCCACAAACCCTCGCCAATAATGTAATTATCCTTGTCTTTTATAAATCTGCCGTTTTCATCGGTAACATAACCGCCCGCTGCATCGCTCCAGAGTGCATCGGTGCAATAGTAATGCTCTCCCACGGGAGCGAAAACAGAGGCGATCGCCTTTACCATTCCACCATCGCCGCCTGCATTGTCCCTCATGTCAAGTATAATATGATCCTTGCCCTGCGACTTCAGCTCCTCAAGCTTAGTTATTATGTCATACTTCAGGCTGCTGTAATTGCCGCTTTCCATGGACTCGCTGTCCGACATCATCAGCTTTATGCAAAGCGCAGATGTCTTTTCGTCGATCTCCTCCCACATGAGATGACCTGTTTCTATACCTCCCGTGATCGCAGAGAGCGCATTCTTCAGTCTGCCGCTGTAATATGTGCCGAGCTTCGGCAGAACCGCGGTCTTTTCATTGCCGCTGTCATCAAGGAAGCCCAAAGTAATACTGTCGCCTCCTGTACCTCCGCAGATAATAGTGCGTAAGAAAGCCTTGTTGTCCTTATCTGAAAAAGAGAAGTATTTAAGCACATCATCGTCAATATCTTCGGGCTTTACTCCGTCCCATGATGTAATAATAGTGCCGTTGTGTATTCCTGCCTTTGCTGCTTCGCTGTCAGGCTCAACATTCACCGCCGCTGTTCTTCCGTCGGAAAGCGTCATAGGAGCAAGACCATAGTCATTACCAAGCACCTTATCATACATTTCGGTCATGGCTGCCTCCATACCATTTGCAGAAGCGAAGCATACATGACCGTCATTGAAGCGAGCACAAAATTCCGTCCACACTATGATGTTTTCCAGCTTGTCCTGCGAGCTGTTCACTGCCTCAAAACGTGGCAGAAATTCATCATAGAGCGCATCATAATCAATTTCCTTGTGCTCCGACAGTACATAGTGGCTTTCCATTGCCTTGATACCGTCCTTGAAATCACGCACATAATCATATGCACGGTAGCCTTTTGATGACATACACACAGGGATCGTCACGACCGCAAGCACTGCGGCTATGACAGCAGTGATCCTGCGCAGCCTTCCGCTGTCCTTAAAGAAGCCTGCCAGCAGCACAACTGCTGCTATGTATGCTGTAAGCATATAGATTTCAAAGCCTGCAAGTCCCACGATAATAAGCCCCATTATTACAGGTGCGGCGTAGCATATACGCCATTTCTGAGTTATTCTTTTTTCCGCAACCTTTGAAAGTATAAAAAGTACCACAGACAGTACAATCAGGAGAATTGCCAAAATTAAATCAAGCTTTTCCATTGTAAATCCTCCTTAGTGCATATCGTCGTTCCTGAAGAACGTGTATCCGAGAAACAGAGCCGCCGCGCCGATAGCTACGGAAACAATGATCGTTGGCAGGACAAAATCTGCGGTAAGTCCTGTTTCATATATGTAGAAAAGATCGCCGCCAAGCGCGAAGCTGCTCCATCGATCAATAACGGTAATGGCATTCATATTGCTCATGCCGAGCACAAAGCAGTGATCCCTTGTTACAGGAACATACATACCGAGGATAATGCACAGCATATAACTGATACCCATTACGATATAAGGGTTCTTGATGATAAAGGTCAGGAAGACAAACTCGCAGATGACTCTTGCAATGGGAAAAGCCATGAGCAGAAATCTCAGCAGCATATCCGTAAAGCTTACCTTATCACCCCAGCCGCCCAGCATTATGACCTCAACAATAATGGGTGCGGCTATAAGGATCATTGTTCCGACAGTGCCTATAATCAGGGTGGGAATTACTCTGCCGAAGAAAACCTCTCGTCTTGTATGACCTGCCATTATTTCGTAATTGCAGGTCTTATCCATAAAGTCAGCACCGCACGCCTGCGCTGTGAACAGGTACATAAAGAACTGCGCCAGAAGCTGTGTCATCGTCAGCAGTATCACTGCCTGCTCGCCGCCTGTGAACCTGATATCGCCGAAAGCCATATCTGCCATAATCAGCACGATGATTAGCATTACCGCCAGAATACCAATAAAGATAAAACGGCAGATCTTATCCTTTCTCAGTTGTATGAGCTGAGCCTTCATGATATTTTTCATCTGCGTTCCCCCTTACTTCATATCGCTCTCGCGGAAATACAGGTAGCTTATCAGGATACAGCCGATTCCTGCTACAAGGGAAACTATGATCGTTGCTGCCGCAAACGACGGGTCAACGCTCATATCATAAAGCATCTCGTCCTTGCCGTTTATGTACTGATAGCTCCACTTTTCGGGTGTCATAAGCTCTGTGAAATTCGCCATTGAAAAGGCTGTCACGTAATTGCCGACTTCTATTCCTCCGATTTCCTCTAACGCCGTAGGAATTGTTAAACCGAACTCAACGAAAAGAAAGCTTACAATAAGACCCACATAACAGCTCTTTGTAAGGAAGGTCAGCAGTACGCATTCGCAGTACATTCTGAAAATCGTAAGCACCGAAAGCACACAGCGGAGTATCATATCGCCCATGCCCATATAAATTCCCCAGCCGTTCATAAGGGTAAGAACAAGAGGCGGAAGAACAAATACCAGTACAGCAACAGGCATACACCAGAAGAAGCTTACCCATATCCTGCTCAGAAAGACCTCCTTGCGGCTGTGACCGATGAGTATTTCATAGTTCATGGTCTTGTCAACATAATCCCAGCCGCAAATGCGTGTAGCGAGGATCACAAGAAAGATGCTTATAGGCATACAGAACAGCGCTTTAGCTTGAATGAAATATTCAGAGCCTGTAAGACTCAATAAACCGTTTACATCAGAAAAGACCATCACATAGCACAATATAACAGCTAAAAAAGCGTAGTATGTAACGTTATCTCTTTTTGTCTGATACTGAAGCGACTTTATTATGTTCTGCATTTTCTTCACCTACCATATTCATATAATACTGTTCAAGATTTGCTTCGTTCATTGC
>CAYSYF010000014.1:0-10728 GCA_964435155.1 uncultured Ruminococcus sp.
AGTCCCAACGGGACTTTTTCGACGGTCTAAGCCCTCCCCGAAGGGAGGGCTGCCGAGAGGCTATGCACGAATATCAGCAGCAGTTGTTGCAGCCGTTGTTCTCGCAGCCGCAGCCACAGCCATTGCTGTTGCCGTTGCCGTTACCGCATACGCAGAACAGGAGAATGAGGATAATGATCCAGCAGCAAGAGTTGCCGCCGCCAAAGTTGAAGCATGACATATAAATGTCCTCCTTGAATAATATTCTGAAACCTCCGCCTCCCTTTGAGGCTTCCGTTTCATAGTACATATTATGCAGCTCAGTTTTTTTGGTTACGGTTTTGTGGAAAATAGTTGACATCGGGACAAAAATTGTGTATGATTAAATAGATATGATTTTTCATCAGGAGAGGACAATATAAATGCAATTATTTGATTTTTCGCCCGCGCTGCTTGAAGCCGCAGACAAGGCTATGCAGTTGTGCAAGGAGCCGTTTGCAGAGCTTGACCGCCTTGCAGAGCTTAACGGACAGCGTGTGCTGAAGGCTTTCATCGACAACCGCGTGAGCGATATACATATGAAGGGTACAAACGGTTATGGCTACGGCGATGACGGCAGGGACAAGCTTGACGCTGTTTTTGCGCAGATACTCGGCGCTGAGGACGCGCTGGTGCGCCATAATTTCGTAAACGGCACTCATGCGATAACAACAGCGCTGTTCGGAATACTTCGCACAGGCGATACAATGCTGTCGCTTACAGGTGAGCCTTACGATACCATTCAGGGCGTTATCCACGGCGACGGTATCGGCTCGCTGAAGGACTTCGGCGTGAAGTATGAGCAGGTGGACCTGCTGCCCGACGGCACTCCCGACCTTGACGGAATAACCGCAAGGGCAAAGGGCTGCAAGGTGGCATATATCCAGCGTTCAAGGGGATATTCGCTGCGCCCGTCGTTTACTATCGACGTTATCGGAGAGATGGTAAAGGCTGTCCGCAAGGTAAACAGCGACTGCATCATCATGGTGGACAACTGCTACGGCGAGCTTGTAGAGGAGCGCGAGCCTCTCGCTGTCGGCGCTGACCTTATTATCGGCAGCCTTATCAAGAACCTCGGCGGCGGCATTGCCGAAACTGGCGGCTACATCGCAGGCAACGCAAAGGCAGTTGAGCTTTGTGCATACAGGCTCACCACACCCGGCACAGGCAAGGAGGTTGGCGCAAGCCTTAACCAGCTTCGCGGAATGTACCTCGGTATCTTCCACGCGCCTGAGGCAGTGTGTGCGGCGCTGAAAACATCGGTATTCGCGACTGCGCTGTTTGAGATACTTGGCTACGAGTGCTTCCCGAAGTACAACGAAAAGCGCACGGACATAATCGCGGCTTTAAAGCTGGGCGGAGAGCAGCAGCTCATCGCTTTCTGCGAGGGAATACAGAGCGGCTCACCCGTTGACAGCTTTGCGGCTCCCGAGCCGTGGGATATGCCGGGCTATGACAGCAAGGTGATAATGGCGGCAGGCGCATTCACAATGGGCGCATCTGTCGAGCTTTCCGCTGACGCACCGCTCAGAGAGCCGTATGCGGTATGGCTTCAGGGCGGACTTACATTCCCGACTGGTAAGATCGGTGTAATGACCGCAGCGCAGGCAATGATTGATAAGGGACTGATATGACGAAAGCGCTCTTACATACTGCTTATTTTAGAACTGATGGTCGGTTGACTGTACCTCGGGAACGGAAATTATAAGGAGCAGATATTATGGCAAACCGAGCATATTTATATGTACAAAGCGACAATAGAACTACAGGTGTTTCCGAATATAAGTACGGAGCGCCGATCGTATATAAGATATTGATTAGCAAGAATACAAAAATGGTAAAGTCCAAGATATTCAAAAGCCCGTTCAGGCTTGCACTGCAGGGAGATTATCAGGAAGGCGTATCGCGCTTATATTCATTTCTTGATGAGTTAAAGAATAAAGGCTATTTCGACGCGGAAGAGATCGATGAGAAAATCTCTGAAACAAAAGCTTTTCTCGAAGAGCATAAGGGCGCATATTTTCACTTGGAAGCTGCCGAAACCTATGAGACCTTTTTTCCTGCTGTCGGCAACAAGAGAATGCTGAAGAGTATCAGAAATATCGAAAAAGAAATAGCGGACTTTTATCACAACATGGACGTGATGCAGCAGGAATATGACAGCTTGTATGCCCGAATGTCGGAGGACGAGCGTAATTCAAGCGGCGCTGAACGACTGCAGAAAATAAAAGACAGAATGATGTGGTATATCGGTATTCAGGAATGGGCAGAGCATTTGTATTATGAGGTGTAAAACGCTGACGATTTAAGCGGTTCTATCGGAGAAAGGATAAAATGTGTTAGCAAAAGAAGCTTTTCAGAGTGTATGCAGAAAAATAACGGAGAGGTACGAAGCCGATGGTTGGAAATTTCTTAAATCCAACAATGAGATGAAAAAGAAAAGCAAAAACTTTACATACAGCGTAAGCTTTTACTCCAGCTATTCCAATGTTTCGGGTGTAAGCGTTGAACTTTATGCAGGCTTTGGTGTTCAGATAAACAAGACCAAAGCGGGCGTATGGGGACTAGGAACACAAAGCTGCGATATCCCTCACGGACGGCTTAGCTGGAACGTAGCAACCGAGGAAATGTGGGACGACGCTATCAGAGAGTTTACACACTGGCTGGAAACAGAATGTTTCCCTGTTATGTACGAGTGTGAGAACAACCCCGAGGCTTTAGCGGAAAGGATTGTAAGAGAAGGCACATATCCTTCCAAGGGCTATCACGCAAATCTGAATTTCATCACGCAGTTCGGCACAAGAGAGCAGGCAGAGCAAGTCGCCCAGCGTCTGTATTTTGAAATGAGCAAAAAGGAACGGGAAAACTTCAGGGTTAATTATGAAAGTATGATTAACGGCGGCGAACCGGTGAATTTCTACGCAAAGCACGCAATGAGCCATCAATCCAACTTCCGCTGTATCATAGAGAATAAAATCCCTATTGATTTTAATTCCGACTTTGAGGGTATGAAAAAAGCGCCCTTCCGCATTGATAAAATCGACCCCGTTTACGACAGAGCAACTGAAGTATACTGCGAACTTAAAGGCGTTTCAGCCGACAGCCTTACCGAGGAGCAACGTCACGAGCTGGATTTGTACGCAGGCAATCACCTTGGTTTCTTTACAGCGTGGTTAATTCAGCACGACTTTATCGGCAAAAAGCACAAAAACAGCGAGGGCGTTAAAAAGGTAAAGGAAGAAGCAATATCGGGCACAGAATTTCTGATTGAATACTGCAATAAAGAACTGTGGAGCTATGATGTGTCAGAGGATATTCTACCCTTTGTTCATAGTTATTGTATCTATAAGCTTTTCAGAGGCTACACAAAATGGGTAATTGAGGAGCTGGGCGACCTACCTATGGAATTTATCGGCAACTGGGAGGACTATCATTCGTTTGAGAAAGTCATCGACAAAGCGTATGAAGAGTACTGCGAAAAGCAGGAAGCAAACAATCAGAAATGATAAGACACAAGGCTTCATTTGTGGACAAATATATAAGCAAGCTGTAAGTGTAACGTAAATTCCTAATTTTTCATTATCTTCAGAAAGGATAAACAAAGATGATAAAAAGCATGACAGGCTTCGGAAGAGGTCATGAGATACTTAACGGACGCGATATCACAGTTGAGATACGCGCGGTAAACCACAGATATTACGAGTTCGGCTGCCGCATTCCGCGCAGTCTGGGATTTCTTGAGGAGAAGCTCAAGACCCTGCTTAACGGCAGGATAAGCCGCGGCAAGGTTGAGGTGTCCGTCCTTGTATACAATGTTGACGCACCCGATGAGAAGATATCCATCAACAAAGAGGTGGTAAAGGACTACATCGACGCGCTGCGCAGCGTAAAGGACGAGTTTGAGCTTAACGACGACCTCTCGCTGTCGCACGTTATGCGTATTCCCGACGCGTTCACCGTTGTCAAGGAGGAAGCCGACGAGGAGCAGCTATGGGCTGACGTAAAGGCAGTCGCAGAAGAGGCGCTGACAAAGTTCATCGCAATGCGCGAGGCTGAGGGTGAGCGCATGAAGGCAGACCTGCTGTCAAGGCTCACTACTATCGAGGGCTGGGTAGGAATAGTTGAGGAGCGCTCTCCTATCATCGTTGAGGAGTACCGCAAAAAGCTGTTCGACAAGATGACGGAGGTGCTGAACAATGCAAACATCGACGAGAGCCGTATCCTGCTTGAGGCAGGTATCTTCTCTGAAAAGACTGCCGTTGACGAGGAAACTGTAAGGCTCCGCAGCCATATAGCTCAGTTCCGCAGTATGCTTTCGGGCGAGGAGGCTATCGGCAGAAAGCTTGACTTCCTTGTGCAGGAGATGAACCGCGAAACAAACACCATCGGCTCCAAGGTTCAGGATATCGAGGTAACAAAGATAGTCGTAGACCAGAAGAGCGAGATAGAAAAGATACGCGAGCAGATACAGAATATAGAGTAAGTACAGGAGATCATCATAATGTCCGTCGTATTACGCTGCATTACACTTCTTTTGACATTTTCACTTGTTTTATGCTCTTGTGTCCGCGCAGACAATACATCTAACGACCTGAACGCACAGAAGCACATCATTAGTTTTTATGATGAAGCGGAATGGATCGGTGATTTTTCTGATGAAGAAAGCGAAGAACTTTTGAGATTATTTAGTGTCGTCATTCCCGAGTCGGAACAAACCGCGTATATCCATTCACTTGGACGTATTGATGGCGATATAAGCGTTATGTATTTTCTTGAGATCGGCGGAGTTTTGGATTATGATGCTTTTTTTGCCGAAAATGCAGGCGATCCATACGAAAGCGGCACATTGACGCTTAGCACGAATGAAATATACGGCAACAGGGAAACGGATTATTATATCACATATTCTCAGCATTTCCGCAAGAGCAAAGAGGCAAATCCCGAGGAAGCAAATGTGATATTTGAAGCGTTAGATGATATTTATTACAATCACTAGTATGCTATTGACAAAATCGACATATTGGTATATAATGTAGCAGTGACTATCCGTCACAAAATATATTTATTAGTTCAGAAATCGGAATTTGCGGCGGCTATATGCGGATTTTCGAGAGAAAAATGTTGCAAACGAGGCAAGACGACGCAGGCGGGCTTTGTGCCCGTCAAGGAGTCTTAACGAAGTGTGCGGCATTTTTAACCGAAAAGGCGGATATAGACGACACAAAGTCAGATTTCAAAAAAGATTCGGGGCGGGGTGAGATTCCCCACCGGCGGTATAGTCCGCGAGCCGAAGGCGAGAGCCTGGGTTGAATCGGTGAAATTCCGATACCGACGGTCAAAGTCCGGATGAAAGAATCAGAACAGGTGTGTATCTTAGAAAGAACATATTTGCGTCCCGACATAGGAGTAATACCCGTGTCGGGCTTTCTGTTTTCCCGAGGAATTGGAGGAAACGATGAACAACACAACAACCGCAACAAAAACACAAAAGCGCGTAGATGTACGCAGACTGGTATTCACCGCACTTATGGGAGCGCTGTCGATAGTGCTGTCGGAGCTTACAAGCTTCAAGGTGCCGTTCATGCCAGGCTTTATCAGCTTTGATTTTTCCGATATGCCCGCAATGCTGGCGTCGCTCACGATGGGCCCTGTATCGGGAGTGCTGGTGTGCCTGCTGAAAAATCTTCAGGGTCTTATGACCACCGCGACAGGCGGCGTAGGCGAGCTGTCCAATTTCATTCTCAGCGCGTGCTTAGTCCTGCCCGCAGGAATAATGGCGCGTAAATTCCACAAGTATTCCTATGTCATCATCGGCTGCGTGATGGGCGCTGTTCTAAGCGGCGTTGTAAGCATTGCGTCCAACTACTTTGTAGTGTATCCCGTGTATGCGGCGGCTTTCAAGACCGACATCGACACGCTTGTAAGTATGTATAAGGGTCTTATTCCTGTGCTTGACGGCAATATCAACGGGCTGCTTGATGTACTTATCATGTTCAATATGCCTTTCACTATTCTGAAGGGACTTGTTGCGGCGCTTATTTCCGTGCCGCTCTACAAACGTCTGCGCCCCGTGTTCAACAGCTTGTACAAAAGCGAGGGATAAGGCGCAGCTCATTCGGAGGTAACAAATGTCGCTAAAAGGAGCTTTCGGGCATTTCAGAACTATCACAAAGCACCGCCACAAGGTGATCGCGCACTGCTTCAAGGCGGGAATAGGCTGGCAGGGGCTTCGTCATGACCTGTCAAAATACTCGCCCACCGAGTTTTTTGCAGGCGCGAAATATTATCAGGGAACGCGCTCGCCCAACGAAGCGGAGCGCGAGGCTTACGGCTACTCAAAGGCATGGCTTCATCACAAGGGCAGAAACCGCCATCATTTCGAGTACTGGTTCGACTACAATCCGAAAACAAGACGCAACGAGCCTGTAAAAATGCCGCTGAAGTATGTTATAGAGATGTTCTGTGACCGTGTAGCGGCGAGCAAGATCTATCAGGGCAAGAATTATACTGACCGCCACCCGCTTGACTACTTCCTCAAAGCAAAGGCGAACAGAGTTATTCACCCTGAAACCTCGGATTTCCTTGAAGGCCTGCTTGTCATGCTTGCGGAAAAAGGCGAAGAAGAAACCTTCCGACATATTAAACTGTATAAAAACAACGGTAACGAGTATTGAAAATTGTAAAAGATGCACAAAAAAACGAAGTTATATTCGTCAACTAATTGCCTTTGGCGTCATTGACTAATTTGCACAGTTATGATATAATAGTAAAAAGACGTAGTTGTGCAACTAGGAGGCATTATAGTATGGCATCTAATAAAAATAAAGGTATTGAAAATAAAAACAAAGCTGCTCTGAATGAAGAGGAGCTTGTTAAGGCTGCCGCGGAGGCGGAAAAGGCTGAGATCGCGGCAAAAAAAGAAGCTGAAAAGGCTAAGAAGGCGGCAGAAAAGGCTGAAGCTAAGGCTAAGAAGGCTGCTGAGAAAGAGGCTGCCAAGATAAAGAAGGCTGCCGAAAAGGCAGAAGCCGACGCAAAAAAGGCCGCTGAAAAGGCAGAGGCCGACGCAAAAAAGGCTGCTGAAAAGGCAGAAGCCGACGCGAAAAAGGCTGCCGAAAAAGCAGAGGCAGAAGCAAATGCGGCTAGCGCTGCGGTTTCGGAAGAAGCAGAAGCTGTTGAGAATGCCCCTGTAGTTGATGAAGTATCTGCTATTCTCGATGAGATAGCTCCCACTGCGAAGGAAGCTCCCGTTGTTGAGGCGGCTGCCCCCGCTGCTGAGGCAAAAAAGCCCGAAGAAAAGAAAGCCATTTCCTTTGATGTCATAAAGAGCAAGTGCGTAAGTGTATTCAAGAGCTTTATCGGATTTTTCGATTTCTCTGAAAATAAAAAGGGAAGCCTGAAGAGCAAGCTTACAAAGATGACTCTTTTACCCATCGGAGCCGTTGCTGTGACGATGGCGGTTGTTTCGATCATTTCTATTACTATCGCTTACAACAATACATACAGTGACGAGGCTATAGCGCTTGCGGAGTCCTATTCGGGCAATATCAAGAGCCTTGTCGAGAGCTTGGATCAGCAGTTTAATGCTGTGACCAAAAACGGCAACGTTGTAAATACTGCGCAGACTGTTGATTACAGAATAAAGCTTCTTGAGGACTACGCCGATATGAGCGACTTCAAGGATTTCTCCATAGCTTACGCGAGCGGCAGAACTTATAACAGCACAGATATAAGCGAGCGCGAATATTTTATAAAAGCCATGGAAAGCAAGGGCTCCTATATCTCCAGTCCGTTGCTGCGTATGACTGATAACGAGATCACCATTATGATGGGTAAGTATTTCAACTCAATGGGTGAGGATTATGTCGTATACGGAGGTCTGCCCGCTGATATTATAAGCAATGTTGTCGCTCATGTCAGCTTCGGCGAGGGCGGATTTGCCTACATAATCGATAAGGAAGGCATGATAATAGGAACAAGCAACGAGGAGCTTGCTCCGATGATGACAGAGCTTGGTGATAAGGAAAATCTTGATTCCAAGTACCGTGGTATGGCATCTCTTTCTGAGAGAATGCTTCAATACAACTCCGGCACAGAAAAGGTTACGATCAACGGCGAGACCTACTTCGTAGGCTATACTCCCATTGAAGGTGAGGAGGGCTGGGCTCTTGCGGTTGCTACACGCTGGTCGCCTGTGGTAGGCTCTCTTGTGGGTACTGCCTTTATCATCGTAGGTATTGCTATTCTCATTGCGGCTGTTGTTGCAGTGCTTATCACAAGATTTGTAAGCAGAATATGCGCTCCCATCACTCTCACCGCAAACAGACTTACTGATTTTGCAGACGGCGATCTTTCCAGCCCTGCTCCCAGCACAAATATCGGCGGCGAGATACAGGATATGTCCGATGCTATGGGTACGATGGTAAATACCATGACAGACTGCATCGGCGATATCAAGCACGTTCTCACATCTATGGCAGGCGGAGATCTTACAGTTGCTCCTTCTGTTGAATACAAGGGTGAGCTTGGCGAGATCAAGACCTCTTTGGATATGATCCGCACTTCGCTCAACAGGACTATGGGCGAGGTAGCGCGCTCCGCTAATGAGGTCAAGGAGGGTGCTAATCAGCTTGCAGAAGGCTCTACTCAGCTTTCGCAGAACGCTATTACACAGGCGGCTGCGGTTGAGGAGATCACCTCTACTATCATGGACATCGCCAATAAGACCGAGGCTAACACCAATAACGTTGTACGCGCACTGGAGACCGTACAGAGCACCAATGAGCAGGCTGAAGAAGGCTCTCGCAGCATGAATGAGATGCTGGAGGCTATCCGCGAGATCGAGACCTCCTCCAAGGAGATCAGCCAGATCATGAAGGTTATCGACGATATCGCATTCCAGACAAATATCCTTGCTCTCAATGCCGCTATTGAGGCTGCAAGAGCAGGCGACGCAGGCAAGGGCTTTGCAGTTGTTGCTGATGAGGTAAGAAACCTTGCAGGCAAGTCTGCTGATGCCGCAAAGCATACAGGTCAGCTTATCAACAGCTCGATCAAGGCAGTAAACCGCGGTGCAGAGCTTGCAGGTGTTACTTCCGATGTTCTTGACAACATCGTAGCAGGCGTTGGCGATATCTCCGAGGTAATGACAGGTATCGCTCAGGCTAACGAGGAGCAGACCGCTGCTATCGATCAGATCTCTTCGGGCATGGAGAACGTAAACGCAGCTATCCACAACACTACCGCTACCGCAGAGGAGAGTGCGGCTGCCAGCGAGGAGCTTTCCGCACTTGCAGTTACTCTCAGCGACGAGGTTGCTAAGTTCAAGACAACAGCGTCGGTTTAAGCTAAATAACACCAACAGCGAGGGCTTTGGCTCTCGCTGTTTTTGCGTAAAAAAGAACTCCCCATTGCCTATGATGGTAATGGGGAGTTGGTGCTTTATCAGTCCTCTGCGCCGTAGACTATCTGCTTTATCATGCGGATAGGGCGCTGTCCGAGACCGCCGCAGCGCTGTATGAAATACAGGAACGTGTAGCCGTTCTTCGGGTCATTTGCAAAGAAGCAGCCCAGCCAGCCGTCCCAGCCGTATTCACCCTCGTAGGTGCTTAAGCCTGCGCCGTCCGAGTCGCTCTTGCAGATACGCATAAGGTTGCCGTAGTTATAGCCTATCATGCTATCCCAGTTTATCTCGCTCTGCTGCTTGTCTGTAAGCTGTGGCGAGGTGAGATAGCGCACGGCGTTCTCGCTTAAAATACGTCTGCCGTTATAGATGCCTTTGTTGAGCAGCATTGTCGCAAACGCCGCGTAGTCGTTCATCGTCGAACACAGTCCCGCACCGCCCGACTGGAACTCAGGGGGCTTTCTGCAAAGGTAGGTAAGCCCTAAGTGCTGCCATTCGCAGGGGATAAGCTTGTCGTCCTTAGGCTCGTAATTCTCGGCAAAGCGGCACAGCTTTTCCTCGGGAACGTAGAAATCCGTATCCACCATTCCGAGCGGCTCAAAAAGCTCCTCTTTAAGGAAATCTCCGAACTTCTTCTTGGAAACCACCTCAATAACAGCACCGAGAACATCTGCGCTTGTGCCGTATAGCCACTTTTCGCCGGGCTGGAACGCAAGCGGCTGCTGTCCTATGAGGTTAGCGTATTGCAGTGTGTCGGAGGGGCTGCCGGCCTTGTATTCCTCATCGAGCCGTGAATACAGCTTGGACATCTCCGCGCCTGCGGGGAACCAGTCGTCGGGGTAGCAAAGTCCCGAGGTCATATCCAGAAGCTGCTTTATCGTGACCTCGCTTTCAGCGTCGCGAAGTCCGTTTTCGTCCAGCACCTTCTGATTTTTAAAGCCCTCGATATACCAGCTTACCTTATCCTGTAGGTCAAGCTGCCCCCTGTCCATAAGTATCATTGCAGCAGCGGCAGTAATGGGCTTTGTCATGGAGTAAAGGCGGACGATGGTATCCTCTGTCCATCTGATTCCGCGAGCCTCGTCTGCCATGCCGCAGCAGCCCTTGTATATAGGCTGTCCGTTTTTCAGCACGCAGGCAGCCGCGCCCTTTACAATGCCCCATTCAACCTGATTTTTAAGCATATCTGTAATACGCTCAAGCTTTACCATATTCATAATTCAAATCCTCGTTTATGTTTGTAGCGTTCGCAGTCCGAAACCGCAGCGCCGTCGCGGTCAGCGTATCTTTCTCGCTTCGCAATAAAATCT
>CAYSYF010000014.1:10828-44699 GCA_964435155.1 uncultured Ruminococcus sp.
GAAACCGCAGCGCCGTCGCGGTCAGCGTATCTTTCTCGCTTCGCAATAAAATCTTTTATCATGCGCGTGACCCATGGAGAAGGTTTTTCGCGGGAGGGCGCCGTCTTTGATCACGGTGGGGAACAGCTCTGCCTTTGTCATGGAGGGCAGCAGGAAGCCAATGCTGTTCTTAGCTTCACACAGGGATTTGACTACATCATCGCCGTGGATATAGTCGATAACGCCCTTATTGGAGCTGAGATACTCGTCAAGGAAGCTCTGTAAGCTGCCAACGGTGAGGTTGGAGCTTTCCTTTGTGATGGTGTACTGCACTTCCTCGCCGTTCAGAACGACAGTGAAGCTCTGCCCCTCTGCGCCCTTAACAAGACCGAGCGCTTCGGTCATCTTATCCATAAGGTCATCTGTGTCAGCGTCTACGATAACACGGTGGATAGCCTCAAATTCCAGTGCCTCGCTGTGAAGATTTACGACCTCTGCAAGCGCGTATCTCGCAAGCTTTGCGTCAGCCGAGCCGTTAGCCTTTTTCTCCTCGTAGCAAGCCTTTGCGGTAGCAAGCGAATGATTGCCGTCGCCCATCGCGTACAGCAGCACTTCCTCGCCCGAAAGTCCGTAGCGTGAGTTGAAGCCGTCCTTGTCCGCGAGCACATCAAGCGCCGCGAAAACAGCCTTTGCGTCCTCGCCCTTTACGAGGTAGCCCGCAAGGTGTCCGCCGCCCTGCATAAGCTCGAAATCATATACCTTTTCGAGGGTGTCAAGACGCGCTTCAAGCGGCTCGATAACGGTCTTTTTAATATCGTCGATGAGTATCATGATGTGGGGAAGCTCTAAGGCTGCGTCACGGCGTATCTCAACTCTCGGAGGGATACGCGAAGCAACAGTAGCCTCGGTAGCGCGCACCTCGGAGGTGCTGCCCTTTGTGTAGTCGTACTTTTCAAGGTCGATAGCTCCGACAAGACCCGTTCTTACCTTTCCGTCAGCCTGTGTGCGGACAGTGAGGATAAGCGCGTCCTTATACTCCTCAAAAATACCCTCGGAGAGGTACTTCAGCATAGCTGCGTTGATGTCGGAGATGCGCTGCTTTGCGTCGGGTGCTTCGAGGTATACCTCGGGCAGGATAAGCTTCAGCGCAGAGGGCGAAGCGCCTGCTATCTCGGCAGTCTTTTCCCAGTACTGCGGCTCACTGGTGTACTGGTCGCAGGCTACTACCGCCCACTTTGACATTCCCTCGGCATCAAGCTTCGGGAGCAGTATATCGGCTGTTGTAAAAGCTGTCATGATGATAATTCCTTTCTCATGATGAAATGATACCTTAATTGTAGCATAAAAATTCCGTTTTAGCAATAGCTTTCTGCCATAATTCGGACGTATAGCGCATATATTTGTTTCAGTATATGATATTGGAGGACAGCTATGCGCAGGGTCAAAAGAGAGCATCGTATGCTGCCGTATGCGGCGGGAGTCATAACAGGATATATCGTAACGCTCGTGTTATCTGCGGCAGCGGCTCTGCTGCTTTTCCTGACCGATTCTGCGCAGGGGCTTTCGGGCGCAGTGGCGGTAGTTGCAGCGGCGCTGTCCTGCTTTTTCGGCGGCAGGAGGGCAGGGCGGCTGCGCAGGCGAGATGGGCTCAGAACAGGCTTTGTCTGCGGCATACTGTATATGCTGCCGCTGACGCTTGTTGCGATAATATGGGGAACATTCGGCGGAGCGCTGTTATGGGTGAAGCTTATCCTGTGCGCAGTATTCGGCGCGGCAGGCGGAGTTAATGGCGTCAATTCTCCCGAAAAGCGCTGACCTACTTGAAATATGCCGCGAAAAAGTGTATAATATTCAATAAGGAAACACAATACAACGGAGGGACATCATGAAAGTAATTCTTGTAAACGGCAGCCCTCATCAGCACGGCTGCACATATACCGCTCTTAACGAGGCGGCAAAGACTTTAAATGAAAGCGGCATCGACACCGAGATATTCTGGGTGGGCAACAAGCCTATCTGCGGCTGTATCGGCTGCGGTGCGTGCGCCAAGGGCTTGGGTCGCTGCTTTATGGACGATGACTGCGTCAACGGCTTTGTTGAAAAGGCACGCGAGGCTGACGGCTTCATCTTCGGCTCGCCTGTGCATTACGCAGCGGCAAGCGGACTTATGACAGCGTTCATGGACAGAGCGTTCTACTCGGGCAAGTCCGCGTTCATGGGCAAGCCTGCCGCCAATATCGTAAGCTGCCGCAGAGGAGGAGCTTCGGCGGCATTCGACCAGCTCAACAAGTACCTGACTATATGCAGTATGCCGGTCGTATCGTCGCAGTACTGGAATCAGGTGCACGGCTCAAACGGCGAACAGGTAATGCAGGACGAGGAGGGAATCCAGACCGTCCGTATCCTAGCAAAGAACATGGCATGGCTGCTGAAGTGTATCGAGCTTGGCAAGGAGAACGGAATTACATTCCCCGAGCCTGAAAAGCCGATAAGAACGAGCTTTATAAGATAAGAAAAACGGTATCGTACAGTGAGGTGCGATACCGTTTTTGGTTATGCTATCGTGTTTTTAATGATAAATAAATTCGGGATAAGTCGGTGCCTCCGAGGTGTCAATAACCGCATTTGGATCTGCTGGTTTTACGATGTTCATAAGTGTGCTTTGATTTTCGGTATCATTATAGTGGTAAAAATCATCTTCTTTTTTTCCCGAAAATAGTATAGCCAGCACTACTCCCAATACGATGATTATGACGCAGATTACAGTAATTACAGCTTTTTTCATATGTTCCCCCCCGCTAGTTTTCATATTGGTTTCGCCATGTATTGATTTCAGCTAAATTTGTGCTGTTAAAACGCAGAAATCTATTATATGTTTCTCCTTCTGTAATACAAATTCCTAGAGCGGTGCTCCTATCATCAAAGGTTACCAAAGGACCTCCGCTATTGCCTTTGACGATATCAATATAATTCCTGATGAAATTTGAATCGTAATTCATTATAGCGCCAGTTGAGCACCAAAGTGTGCCATCTGTTTTATCATAGGGATATCCAAATGTATATAAATTATCGCCACTATTTTTCATTGAAGTTAACTCACTGTTTGTAACTGAATCTAAATTCATATATCCGATATTATACGAACTGTTCAATTTCAAAACGGCGTAGTCGTAGCGTCGGTCTGTGCCACTGCTTAAATACCAGTTTTTTGGGTACATAACACTACCTGCGGTGCTTACAGCGTATTGTGAATAAAGTCCACCGGGGCGTACACTTATTTTTGAAGCTCTATGTCCGGTACAACTATCCTCCTCGTCGCAATAATAGTAAACATTATGTGCGGCTGTAGCTACCGTTTTATTGCCTATCAGAAAACCTGTAGCTGTGCTTATGGTACCATCATCAAATTCTGTGACAATATAAACATATTTCCTAAACGGATCAGCGTTTACATTTGTCACCCGTGTGCGTGTATCTGCTCCAATGATCGTTCTTGGGCTGGCTGTAATATTAAAACTTTCGTTTTCAATAAACATATCCTCAGATACAGTATATGTTTCAGCGCTATTCTGAGCGTCATGATAAATAAACTCAGGATAGTCTGGCGCTTCTGAAGATTCAATTGGTGCAGAGAATGCCGCGCTTGATGAAAGCCCTGAGATCATCATTGTAGTCCCCAGAACCAACGCTAAAGCGATTTTGCGGAATGTTTTCATAAGTGTTCCTCTTAATTATTATACATTTTATTACAGACGCTGTCAAGCGTCTGCTTTAACTTTATACATAATAATACAAAGTCAACAGAAATCTGACAAGAGGTATCAAAATCGGAATAAAATACTAATTGCTCTAAATGCACCCGATATTTCACGCATAACATAGAATTTGGTGCGGCTGCTAAAGTGCATCAAGCTTGGCAAGGAGAACGGAATTGTTTTCTTCGAGCCCGAGAAGCCGATAAGAACGAATTTTATAAGATGAGAAAAACGTTATCGTACAGTGAAGTGCGATACCGTTTTTGGTTATAGGAGTTGCCGTGCGGCATTTTATGAAATCAGTCTTGGCGGGTTGTCGGCACTTGCATTTTCTATATCAAAGACAAATGTTTTTTCAATCATTTGCGGCTCTCCGTCCAATCCGTCGGGATAAGCCGTGACATCAAAATCCACTGTCAGTGTATTTGCGTTGTTTTCTACAGTATAATCACATTTAACAAGATTGTTGTATTCGCGCGCTATATCAAGCGCCCATCTGTCGATAACGGTATTTATCGCCTGATAAACAGGAATGTTTTCCTCGCCTATTCCAAACGGAAAAGAAAAAACATGAGCGTCTTCCATTACCGCTTTGTTGCCGAAATACGGATAGTCAACGCCAAAGCCCTGCTCGCTCAGCGCTTCCCAGTTCTCGTCAGCTACCATTGTGTGAGCATTATAATAATCAAATCTGATTGCGCTTGCATTTATATAGAGCCCCAAAAATCCTGCCGCCGCCAATACCACTACCGATACTACGGCTATAATCGCTATTTTTCCGCGTTTGCTTATACTTTTCATGTGTATCTCCTTTAAATGTGCCGCACGGCTTCCCGTGCAGCTTTTGCACGTCTGTGATTTTTAGGTTGTTTATAAAATCGAAGTTTGCTCAGTGTTATCATACGTCATATAACAATCTTCGTCATAAGCAATCGTAAAGTAGAGATATTCAGATATTAAAGTTTTTTTGGTATAGTTATACAAATAATAATATTCTCTTTTGATTCCGCTGTAAAAGTCTGCGGGAAGCTCGTTGCTTGCCTCATAAGCACAGGTTCTATCAAGAAGCTGACGACGCAGTTCATCATTATAAACTTTTGAAAGCTCTATAGGTGAACGTGTAACCTTTATGCCGCTTTTTTTGTTTAATGTTGCAGTGTATTTGTAGCTTGTTTCAATTTTATCAATGCAATATTTGAACTGGATTGTTGCTGATGAGAGGCTAGACGCATATACATACATTGAATAATTATTGAAGCTGAAGTTGTTATCATAATTTTTTATAGTAGCTATTGCCTTGTTGAAGTGTTTTTCTGTTACACAGGAGATTTTGCCGTTACATATAAAATTGCTTTCCGATGTACTGCTGAAAGCACCTTTTTTAACATCAAACTTGCCCTTGGAAGCTATAACTATTGTGCCGACATTCTTCACCGAACTGTTGCTGACGCTATTTGTTCCGTCAAAAGTGACAGTACCGTCAGAAACAATCATTGTTCCGCCGTTTTCAATAAAAATACTTGTGTTATATAATGTCAGGTTAGCACCATCGGTTATTTCTAGAATACCGTTATCCTCAATACGAATTTGTTTTTGGTTAAGCAAAAGATCGCTTGAGATTACTATGTTATTGGATATAACGAGTCTATCGGGGGTGTCTTCGGATATTTCACCATTCCACGCATGACCTGTGAAATTCAAAATCTCCGCATTGACATCTTCGGCATAAGCCGAAACGCCTGCTAATGCAATTAAGCACATCATCGTAATAAGTGTAATTATTTTTTTCATAGTCTATTCCTCCTCTGTTATATATTTAATTCAAAAACATTATCGACGATTACACCGTCTTCTTTTGTATACACGACATACGTATATGTCAGTTTGCCTGTTGAGCAATCATAGGTATATCGTTCTTCTGTGTTTACTATATTTTCGAGGCTGTTTTGCGAAGCGGTTTGAACTGCTGCTGTGCTGAGCGTGTTATATTTCTGTGCGATTTCTTCTTTATCTATTTCAACCTCTATGTTGTTTGAAATCACATCAGCAACCTTTCCGTTCATAACAACAACGGCATACGCTTTGTCAGAAGTAATATTTTCTCCCACGTTATAATCAAACACATAAATCCCCGAGTTGTCTTCTTCGTTGAGTAGAGTAAACGAACAATTATATTCCTCAGAGTCAATATTAAGGTTTAAATCTGCGGCAACTTCAAACGCATTGGACTCTGACCAATCATCGGCAGAAATGGTAATAGCTTCGTGTTCGCTAACGTCAAAATTTAAATTACTTGCCGAAATGTTTTGCGCGGTCGATGTTGGTGCAATTGTAAGAGATGAATTTCCGGAGTATTTCATATTTGCTTGTATATTGGTGTTAGGTTCTGCAACGCAAGCAGCGGCAAACGATGATATCCATGTGTTTCCGCTTGCTAGCTTACTGTGATATACGTCAAGCCAATCACGACCTGCGGTTGTTCTAGTTGAGATTGTTCCGTTGAATCCGACAGCCAAATCGGCTCCTTGGCTGCGAGCAACAGAAAGAAGGCTGTTGCCCGATGAGTCCTCCTCGGCAGTGTGACAACCAAAAAACTGAATAAGATTGACGTTAGATAGTGTAATATCATCTAAAGAAACATGCGAAGCATTTGTTGTGCTGGTTTTAATATCAAAATTTCTCAGTGTACTGCCATAATAATATTTGAACCTCATAAGCCCTGCGTCGCCGTGACTATTCAGGAAAACCACATTAGCCTTTATCGCTTCTTTTAATTGCGCAGCTTGGGGAGTGGTAAGGGCAGAAGCGTTTATACAGGTTGGAATAGATGAATATGCCGAATTGGCATTATTTACATTTGTAACAAAATCATGCGTACTTGTTGTACCATCTTTTACATAATGATAATTTACTCCAACTGATGTAGCGGTAGTAATTGATACCGCAGAAACAGGGGTAGCCATAATTCCAATACATGCTAAAAGCAAGCCCACAGCAGTTACTTTTTTGCCAAAATTAAATTTTTTCATGAGAAATTTCCTCCTTTAAATGTACCGCACGGCTGTGTTTTTTTAGATCGTCTTTTCTTCGCTGTAGATAGTGAGAACATCGTGTGTGGCAAATCATCTCGCATTGTAGCGATATCCGACCGAGTCGGCATTATCACAACCGTCAATAAGCCATATGCCGTTTGTCAATACTGCGGTCATTGTAAATGTGCTGTCCCATTCGCTGTTGTGTACCATTTCGTCCAGCTCGGGGTCGTAATCGCCCGATTCCTCGACAAGAACAAATTCAATAGTATCACCATTTTCTCTGTAACCGCTCAAATAAACATTGATAACAAGCGGTGGAAAGCAGAATGTCGTGTCGCACACATAAAGGCTGCCGTCGATATCTTTGAATAAGTGAGAAACATCGGTGGTGAGAAGCTCATCTGTGTATTCCTCGGTGCAGACAGTACTGAAAATCTTTTTCAGATCATTTAGGCAGGTAATATTTTCATTTTCAACTTTATTGAACGGAAATTCATACTCGTTCCAATCGGATATAACTGTTTTATCGGAGGTTTCAAGCTTTGTTTTTTCCAGCTCGTACTGCAAATAATCCATGAATAGCGCTTGAAGCTTTTCGGCAAGCGTGTTGCCAAGCTGCATGATTTCCGCGTTGTCACTGCGCATTTCAGTGGACTCTGGGGCAGGCTGCTCCTCGGTGCTTGCTTTGATATCGGTTTTTGATTGTGATGTTGCGGTGCTTTGCGGGATTGCGCTGTTGCCTGAACAGCCTGTTAATGTTAATGCCATAAAAATAGCAATTGTTATTATTTTTTTACTCATGTGTTCCTTCTTTGAATGTGCCGCACGGCTGTGGTTTTTTAGATCGTCTTTTCTTCGCTGTAGATAGTGATGGTTTCGGTTTCGCCGCTTGCGGCGGTTACTTCAAAAACCGTTTTCACGCGGTATGTGCCGCTTGTAAGATTATATACCTTGTTTGTAAAAGCGGCGGAGCTGCCGTTTGTTGTCTTTGTCCATTCGCCGCCGACTGTGTCCCATATCCAGAACCAGCCGCTATGCTTTTCAAGCGATTGGGTGATGACTACTTTCGCAGTTTCATTGCTGGTATCAGTGTATGTGCTTTTGCAGGTTGCAGTAGTTGATGAAATGGACAGCATACTGGATCTTGAAGCAGTTCCGATTGCATATACGCTTGCTTCGGCATAAGCAGATATACATAAGGTATAGCATAATACCATCACAAGCAAGAGCGATATAAGCTTTTTCATATTCTCACCTCCGTTTCTGTTTTGGGGTTGCCCTCTATAACGTAAACAGTGGTTTTTTATGAAGCATTACATAATTTTTTTAAAAATTTTTTTATTCTACTTTTTTCACAGTTTCTGCAATGGATATTAGTTCATTTTGCTTAAAACCATTCGCTACGATTTCGAATAAATAATTATCGAAAGACCAAATTATAGCTGTGCTGTTTTGGTATGTTATAAAAATAATACCTTGATTTTGATTTATTAAAACCTCAGTAGGAAGCATAATCGCATTTTCTGTGTTTAACATAACATTTTGAGCATTATCTTTGGTATATTGAGAAAAACATAAGGTTTTATTTTCTGTGGGATTTTCATATTCAACAAAATACATTACTTCATCATCTGAAAGTATATTTTCTGTATATCCGCTAAAATCAGCTCCCAGCCTGTACCGTTCCTCAATTGCTGTTGGCGCGTTATCAATATCGGTTATATTAAGCAGAGAATAAAGCCCATGATCCTCTATGCGATAATGCTCCCACAATTTGTAAGCCGCAAAGGTGGCGCCTGTCAAAAGTGCTGCCATAATAATTGCGAGAATAGCACAAGCGACTGATTTTCTTAACTGAACACGCGTATTGCCCAAGGAGAATGCAGGCGGCTTTGCGTATATAAGGCTTTTCATTTTTCGCGTAAAATTTCGCGAAAATCTATGGTCGGACAGCTTCTGATATTCTTGTATATCGCCGTCAAGAGCGGTTTGCAGTGCCTTGGCAAAAATCTCGTTATTATTCATGCTTTACTCCATTTCCGTATCGCAGAGAGTTCGCTTTGCCCTCATGAGATATACGCGTACTGTATTGATCTTCATGTCCAGCATTTCCGCTATCTCGTTTGTTGTCAGACCATGAACGTAATATAGTGTAGCGACATTTTTGAGCGCAGGCGAAAGCTTTTCGATATTGCTTATTACCTGTTCATAGCTCAGCTTTATTTCAACAGCAGCCTCGATATCATCGTCTGAGGGCAGGTATTCAGTCAATTCGGTTATCTTGTTCTGCTTATTGATCATATTGAGAGCTATTCCTCTTGTTATAATAACAAGATAAGAAACATTTTCATTACATGAATATGAAGAAAATTTTGAAAGATTTTTTATCACTCTCAAAAAAGCCTCATGCACAGCGTCTTCGGCAAGCTCGGAATTATGTAAAATTGACACAGCCGTCTTGAACATAAGCTGCTTGTACTGCTTGTAAAGAAATTCAACAAGCCGCTTTTCCTTTTCGCTTTGTGCCATTGATAAGTAAAATTGAAGCAATTACAACACCTCTGATTATAATGTTCAGCGTCAAGCGGAATTGTATACCTAACACCAGTATAGCACAAACATATGCCTCGCGCAAGATTTTTTTGCCGACGCGCCTGCACATATTTCACGAACAATTTACGCTTCTCCCCTTGAAAAAAACGAAGCTTTGTGGTAGAATATATACTGTATTATTATGCAGACCTATGCAAACATTCGGAATACATATATTTTTCACGGCATAGTTTGTTTTGGGAAGGCATCTTCCACTAGAAAGAAAGGGCGCAGCTTTCGCTGCGGGTGAGTATTATGGCAAAGCTAAAGATAGCGGTACTTTTCGGCGGTGCTTCAAGCGAGCATGACGTTTCGCTTGTTTCGGCGTACTCCGTGCTGACTAATATCCCGACTGACAAGTACGATGTAATGTGCATCGGTATCACCAAGAAGGGACACTGGCTGTATTATCCCGGCGAGTACGAGGATATCAAGACAGGCGAGTGGGAGAACAACCCCGACTGCTGTACAGCGGTGATAAGCCCCGACTCTATGCATAAGGGCATTATCCTGATGGGTGAGGACGACTGCCATGTGCGCAAGGTGGACGCTGTGTTCCCTGTGCTGCATGGTGTAAACGGCGAGGACGGCACTGTGCAGGGTCTTTGCACGCTTGCGGGACTTCCTTGCGTAGGCTGCGATATGACTTCCTCCGCAGCCTGCATGGATAAGGCTATAACGCACACTATCCTTGACGCGGCAGGAATAAAGACCGCGCCCTATTGCTACGTTACCCGCACAGCGCTCGCTGATATCGACGCTGCCTGTGACGAGATAGAAGCAAAGCTCGGCGCTTATCCCATGTTTGTAAAGCCTGCCTGTGCAGGCTCGTCCGTGGGCGTTTCCAGAGCCGCAGACCGCGAGGGCCTGAAAAACGGACTTAAGATAGCATTCGCTCACAGCGGCAAGGTGGTTATCGAAACCGAGATAATCGGCAAGGAGGTAGAGTGCGCGGTGCTTGGCAACGGAAACGCGCTTATCGCCTCTATCCCCGGTCAGATAACCCCTGCTGAGGAGTTCTACGACTATGACGCGAAATATAAGCTTGGCACATCTGTGCTGGATATTCCCGCAAAGATATCCGACGAGCAGATGAACGAGCTTCGCGAAACAGCCAAAAAGGCATACATGGCTATGGGCTGCAGCGGATTTTCCAGGGTTGACTTTTTCGTCACAGATACGGACATAATACTTAACGAGATAAATACTATCCCGGGCTTCACACCGATAAGTATGTACCCGAAGCTTATGGCTAATATGGGAATCCCTTACGGAGAGCTGCTTGACAGGCTTATCGAGCTTTCTATCGAGCGCAGTTCCGAAAATTAAGATACTGGAGTGTAGAAATTGGCAGACAACGCAACGATAAAGATGAATATAAAGCAGACAGCGGACGGGCAGACAGACAGCTCGGAGCTGTTTACAAAGGGCGAGTATCGTCAGCATGACGGCTCGTACTATATCGACTACGACGAGAGCGAGGCTACAGGCTTTGACGGAAGTCATGTACAGCTTTGCGTAAAGGAAGATGTAGTCACCATGACACGAACAGGCAGAGCCTTTTCCAGCCTTGTATTCGAGCAGGGAAAGCGCCATTTCTGCCACTACGGCACGGAGTTCGGAGATTGCATGATAGGCATTACCACCACAGCGCTGCGTCATGTGATGGCTGACAACGGCGGTGAGATATCGGTTAAGTACTCCATCGACGTAAACGGCGGACTTATGCTGGAAAATGAGATCAAAATACAGGTCACCTCTAAAAATCTTGTTTGAGGTAAAATGTGCATAGTATGCCGATTGCTGCGTCAAACCTCCTCGAAAGGCACAAAGCCTTACTTCGTCGGCTTTTCTTGCACTCGACACACCCTGCCCGTTTTACCTTTTCAGACCGATTTTTGAGATGACCTTAACGCTACGACAAAATCAAAGGAGACATAAAAAGATGTACAATGCTGTAAACGAAGCAAAATCCCAGGTAAAAGAAATCATCATGAACGCGCTCGGAAAGCTGGTAGCTGACGGAAAGATCCCCGCAGAGCCTATCCCTGCGTTTCAGGTGACTATTCCTCAGGACGTATCCCACGGCGATTTCTCCGCAAACGCTGCACTGGTATCCGCAAAGGCTTTCAGGAACAATCCCCGTGCTATCGCTCAGATGATCGTTGAGGCGGCTGTGCTTGACGGCACAGGCTTTGAGAAGATCGAGGTAGCAGGTCCGGGCTTCCTCAATTTCTTTGTCGGCGCTGACTGGTTCGGCGGTGTAGTGAAGAACATCATCGCGCTCGGTGAGGACTACGGCAAGACCGACCTCGGCAAGGGCAAGAGAGTGCTGGTGGAGTTCGTTTCCGCAAACCCCACAGGTCCTATGCATATCGGCAATGCAAGAGGCGGCGCTATCGGCGACAGCCTTTCCTCTCTGCTTCAGGAGGCAGGCTACGAGGTTTCGCGTGAGTTCTACATAAATGACGCGGGCAATCAGGTGGAGAAGTTCGGAAAGTCGCTTTCTCTGCGTTATATGCACATCTGCTCCGAGGCTGGACAGCGTGCTGCAGCCGAGTGCGAGGGCAAGGAGATGGACGAGTTTACACAGGCTATATACGGCGAGGACGGCAATACCGCTGAGTTCCCCATGCCCGAGGACGTTTATCTCGGACAGGATATCATAGCTCATGCAAAGAATTACTACGATATGCACGGCGACAGCCTTGCTGCGCTCTCTGAGGAGGACAGAAGAAAGGCGCTGGTAGAGTACGCGCTGCCCATAAACGAGGCTAACCTTGAAAAGGACCTGCTGAAGTACCGTATCAAGTACGACAACTGGTTCAAGGAGAGCACACTGCACAACAGCGGCGCTGTAAAGGACGTTATCGAGAAGCTTAAGGCAGGCGGTCACACCTATGAGAGCGAGGGCGCTCTGTGGCTTAAGGCTACCGATTTCGGCGGCGATCAGGACTTTGTTCTTGTGCGCGCAAACGGCTTCCCCACATACATCGTTCCCGATATCGCATATCATTATGACAAGCTCATCACACGCGGCTACGACAAGGCTATCAATGTTCTTGGCGCAGACCACCACGGTTACGTTCAGCGAATGAGGATCGCGCTGTCCGCAATGGGTATTGACGACAGCAGACTTGATGTTGTCATCATGCAGATGGTAATGCTGGTACGAAACGGCGAAACTGTAAAGCTTTCCAAGAGAAGCGGCAAGGCTATCACACTGACAACACTGCTTGACGAGGTTCCGCTGGACGCTGCGAGATTCTTCTTCAACCTCAGAAATTCCGATACACATCTTGAGTTCGATCTTGACCTCGCTGTTGAGGAGTCCTCCAAGAACCCCGTATTCTACGTTCAGTACGCTCATGCGCGTATCTGCCGCGTTATCGAGAAGATGGCAGAGGACGGCGTAAAGTACGACGGCGGCGCTGTAAGCTTTACAGAGCCCTCCGAGCTTGCGCTGGTAAGAAAGCTTGCCGAGATGCCAGAGATGATAAACGAGGCCGCAAAGGACTACAATCCCTCTGCGCTCACTCGTTATGCATACGAGCTTGCACAGGCTTACCACAAGTTCTACGACGGCTGCTCCATCAAGGACGCAGAGCAGGACGTAAAGCTCTCCAGACTCGCTCTTTGCGATGCTGCAAGAACCACACTGCGCAATGTTCTCACTCTGCTTAAGGTAGAGGCTCCCGAAAAGATGTAATAAATGCATACTGCGCTCCCTGCACCTATGCTGTGGGGAGCGGTATATTTAAGGAAATACGATGTACAAACAAGAAAAAAGATATTACAAACGCGCATTTCTGTATGCATTCATAATGGCGTGTATCCTGTTCCTTCCGTTTGTGGCGATAGATCAGGGATATTTCATTTATTACGGCGATTACAATGCGCAGCAGATACCGTTCTATAAGACCTGCATCGAGGCAGTGCAGAGCGGCAATTTCGGCTGGAACTGGCAGACTGACCTCGGCGTTAATTTTGTCGGCTCTTACAGCTTCTATACGCTTGGAAGCCCGTTCTTCTGGCTTGCGGCGCTGTTTCCTGTGTCCGTATCACAGTATCTCATGGCACCGCTTATGGCGCTGAAGCTGGGACTTAGCTCGCTGTTTGCGTTCATTTATATCCGCAGGTTCGTGAAGAAGCCCGAAAGCGCGCTTATCGGCGGAATACTGTATGCGTTCTCGGGTTTTTCGCTTTACAATATCTTCTTCAATCATTTTCACGAGGCTATTGTATTCTTCCCGCTGCTGCTCATCGCCCTTGAGGAGGCGGTGATGAACAAGCGCCGCGGCGCTATGGCAGTTGCGGTTGCGATAAACGCGTTCGTAAATTACTTTTTCTTCATAGGCGAGTGCATATTCCTGGTTATCTACTTCATCATACGCATCTGCTGCGACAAGCGCTTCCGTATAAACGCGGGCGATTTCTTCTGCCTTGCGTTTGAGTGCATTGTCGGAGTGCTTATTGCGGGAATACTGTTCGTGCCGTCGATATTTCAGGTGCTGGACGTTCCGCGCTCCACCAATATCCTCACCGACAGCAGCTTTATGTTCTTCAGCCGCGAGCAGCGCTACGGTCTGCTGCTGGAGGCTATGTTCTTTCCGCCCGAGGTGCCTGCGCGCACTAATATGTTTACCGAAGCAAACGCCAAGTGGTCGAGCGTAGCACTGTATCTGCCGCTGTTCTCAATGGCGGGAGTCATCGCTTTCATGAAGGGTGCGAAAAAGCACTGGGGCAGGCTGCTGATCACGGTATGTCTTGTTATGGCATTCGTTCCCGGACTTAACGCGGCGTTCACGATGTTCAACAATAACTATTACACGCGCTGGTTCTATATGCCGACGCTCATCATCTGCATGGCGACGGTGTACGCGCTGGAAGATCAGGACAAGTGCGATCTTAAATTCGGTATTAAGTTCTCGGCTGCTGCGGCAGGCGTGATAGCATTGATAGTGCTGCTTCACCCGATAGAGCATGAATTGACTGACAGCAGCGGCAGCAGCACAGGTGAAACCGCGATACTCCCGAATATAGTGGAGGTATCGCCTGCTGTATACGTTCAGATAGGTATTGCGGCAGTGTTCCTCATAATGCTGGGAGTACTTGTCCGTACCCGCAGGAAAAAGCCTAGGCAGTATGGCTCTGCGCTTCTTTGCATGACAATCGTTTGCAGCATGGTACTCGGATATTATTTTGTAGGCTACGGCAGGATACTCGGTCCGTATGTCGGAAGCTACAACAAGACGGTAAGCGCCGATATCCATATCGACGATCCCGAGTTCTACCGCATGGAAGCGATCGGCGAGATAAACAATGTCAATATGCTGTGGGATATGAGCAGCCTTAAGAGCTTTACAAGCATTATCCCAAGCTCCACATTTGAGCTTTACGAGCTGCTTGGCATAGAACGCTCTGTAAATTCCGCTCCCGATAATGAGTATTACGCATTCCGCTCCATGGCGAGGGTGAAGTATCTCATGGTAAAGAGTGATTATGATGAAGAGAAGCTTGCCGATACTCTTGACGAGCTGGAGCTGTACGAATATCACAGCACACAGGGCGAGTATGACATCTATATCAACAATTACGCTTTCCCGATGGGCTTTGCTTATGACAGCTACATCACAAGCGAGGATATCTCTTCCGCGTCAGCAGACGCGGATAAGCTGATGTGCCGCGCAGTGGTGCTGACAGAGGAGCAGAGCGAGAAGTACGGACATCTGTTCACTAGCCTTGAGGAGAGCGAAACGCAGCACATCACGCTTGAGCAGTTCAAGGCTGACGCCGAGGAGCGTATCGCGGCGGGCGTTGCTTCGTTCAGGATAACGGACGACGGCTTTGCTGCGCGTACAGAGTACGACACGGACGAGCTTGTTGTGTTCAGCGTGCCGTATGACAGCGGCTGGAGCGCGACTGTAAACGGCGAGCCTGTGACAGTCGAAAAGGTGAACGGCGGTCTTTGTGCGGTGTATGTAAATAAGGGCACCTGCAATGTTGTATTCACCTATACAACGCCCGGAATGAAGCTTGGTATCATCTGTTCCGTCGGCGGAATTGCGCTGCTTGGAATGTACCTTGTGATCATTTATGGCTTTATGCGCCATAAGCCGAAGAAATATGTTCACCTGTACGGGGTGGATCAGGTAGAGGGCGTAAAGGCTCACAATGCCTATATAAATCAGCTTTCACGGCAGATATATGAATGCCCCGAAAAGGGCGAGGTAAAGCACCGCAATGTGGACTCCATTCAATTCCCCGATGTTGAGGAAGCCTTCATGGACACCAATAAATACGATTTCCTCAATGTCGAGCCGCTGATCAGAAAGTCGCACATTACAGAGCATGACGAGGCTTATCATGTGCTGAAGGAGCTTGAAGAAAAAGGGAAAGGTGAGATAGAATAATGCATCTTGAAGAAAAAACACTGGAAAGTCAGCAGATATTTGACGGCAGAGTTGTAAAGCTTTTTGTTGACAAGGCAGAGCTTGAAAACGGCGATATCGTTACCCGCGAGGTGATAAAGCACCCCGGCGGCGTGTGCGTAGTGCCGCTTGACGAAAACGGAAATGTGCTGTTTGTAAAGCAGTACCGCTATCCTCACCATCAGATAATGCTTGAGATACCCGCAGGCAAGCTTGAATGGGGTGAGAGCCACCACGACTGCGGTCTGCGCGAGCTTAAAGAGGAAACGGGCTGTACCTGCGACAAGTACACCTACCTTGGCAGCCTTATTCCTACCCCCGCATACTGTGGCGAGGTGATCCATATGTACCTCGCAGAGGGGCTGCATTACGGTGAGCAGAGCCTCGACGAGGACGAATTTCTCGATATAGAAAAAATACCGCTTGAAAAAGCGGCAGAAATGATAATGAATAATGAGATAGCCGATGCGAAAACTCAGCTTGCTATCCTTAAAACAGTAATGCTCAAAGGTCACTGAATATATTCGTTGTAGGCTTCAAGTATCTGCTCCTCAATCTTTTCGCGCACGTCTGCGGAAATGGGGTGGATTATATCGCGGAAAACGCCGCTGTCCTCGCGGCGGCTGGGCATTGCGACGAACATTCGCTCATCGCCCTGCACGAGCTTTATGTCGTGGATCGCGATAGCGTCGTCGATGGTGATGGATACCACCGCGCGAAGCCTGCCTTCCTGCATTGTTTTTCTGATCTTGATGTCGCTGATCTCCATGTGTACCTCCATAGCTGGTTGAATTTTGACAATACTATTTTGGCAGAGTCTGCATGGTATTATTCATAATAATTTCAGATAGGCGCATATTATTTTCAAAGCAACATCTCAACACCGAAAGGAATGTTTATTTTGGAAAACTTTCTTACAGACAAAAAGCACATTCATTTTATAGGAATAGGCGGCAGCGGTATGTATCCGCTGGCGCAGATACTGCATACACAGGGCTATTATCTCACAGGCTCGGACAACAACGAAACAGCCACCCTTGACGCAGTGAGAAAGATGGGTATTCCCGTTTTCCTCGGTCACGACCCGAAGAATTTGGAGGGCGCAGACCTTGTTGTTCACACGGCTGCGATAATGTCAGACAATCCCGAGCTGTGCGCCGCAAAGGCGAGCGGCGTGCTTACTGTTGAGCGCAGCGAGCTTTTGGGACTTGTTACAAGCTGGTACAGCAAGGCGTTCTGCGTATCGGGTACTCACGGCAAGACAACCACCTCGTCCATGCTGACGCTTATCCTGCTTGCGGCAGGAATTGATATGTCGGCGGTCATCGGCGGAAAGCTTAAGAACATCGGCGGCAGCGGACTCGCAGGAAGCAGCGAGTACATGGTGTGCGAGGCTTGCGAGTTTTCTGACACATTTCTGAAGCTGTTCCCCGATATTTCGGTGATACTGAACATTGACCGCGACCACATGGACTATTTCAAGACCATGGAAAATCTGAAGCTCAGCTTCTCGAAGTTCTGCAAAAAGACTACCGATATGATAATTGCGAACGGTGACGACGAGAATACCATGGAGGCTGTACGAAACAGCGGCAGCGAGGCTCGCGTTATCACCTTCGGCAAGACGGAAAAGAACGATTTCTATGCGGCAGATATCAAGGTAGTAAGCGATTTCCACACGGATTTCACCCTCATGCACAAGGGCGAGGCTCTGTGCAGTATCAGTATCTACGTCCCGGGAATACACAATGTCTACAATGCTGTTGCGGCGTGTGCGGCGGCGTATTCGGCAGGAATACCCGTTGAGGCTTTGCAGGAGGGTCTGGAGGTCTACCACGGCACTATGCGCCGATTCCAGTATATTGCGGAGGTTGGCGGTGTGACTATAGCGGACGACTATGCTCACCACCCCGCGGAGGTAGCTGTGACGCTCAACACGGCAAAGCAGATGAGCTTCAAGCGCGTGTGGGCGGTGCACCAGCCGTTCACATATTCGCGCACGGCAATGCTGCTTGACGAGTTTGCCGAGGCTCTGTCGATAGCGGACAGGGTAGTGCTGACTGAGATAATGGGCAGCCGCGAGAAGAACACCTACAACATCTATGCAAAGGATCTTGCCGAGAAGATAGACGGCTGTGTGTGGTACTCCACCTTTGAGGAGGTCGCACAGTACGTTGCGGACAACGCCGAGGCAGGCGACCTTGTTATAACGCTCGGCTGCGGTGATGTTTACAAGGTTGCGGAAATGATTGCCGAACTGATTAAGGATGAATAACATGGAAATTCAGTTGTTTTTTGACAGGAGCGACGACAGAGGTTGTAAAGCAGTATTCGTGGGATGCTTTGAAAACCGCGAAGCGCTTATAGACTATGCGTACAGTAAATACCTCGGTGATGATTATACGGACGAGGAGTTTGAAGAGAAGCTGAAAGAGGTCTTTGTTCCGCAGAACGCTGACAGATCTGTCGAGGAGGAGTTTCGTGAACATTTCGGCGCGGGAATGATAAACCAATTCTCATACGATTTCGCGGTAGTGTTTGACGAGGACTACTCGGGCGCAGATGTAAGGGATTTCTTCACTACGTCTTTGAGGGAGCTTATTACGGGCAGCGATGTCGCCAATATCAACGAAGCGATGATAGAAGATTTTGAGCTCAGAGGTATCGCTTTGCCCAAGCCATGCAATGCGTTTTTGATTATTCCCACGATATACGAGGGATACTACTCACACATAAAAAAAGATGACATGGAATTATGGTATCTCGGCACATATCGTCCCTGATACCATTAGGAGAGCTTATGCAGACTCAAATTAAAGACTACATCTATTCCCATAAGGGCGAAATGCTTTCAATACTCGCGCGGCTTATTGAGATACCCAGCGTAAAGGGCGAGCCCTGCGACGGCGCACCGTTCGGAAAGGAGCCTAAACGCGCTCTGGACGAGATGCTGAATATAAGCGAGGAGCTGGGCTTTGCGGCTGAAAACTGCTTTGACATAGTCGGCACAGCCGACCTCTGCCCTAAGGGCGCAGAAGCTGCGCTCGGCATACTCTGCCACCTTGACGTAGTACCCTGCCAGCCCGAAAACTGGGCTACCGACCCGTATAAGCTGACCGAAAAGGACGGTATCCTGTACGGACGCGGAGTTATCGACGACAAAGGACCTGCAATTGCTTCGCTGTATGCGATGAAGTGCATAAAGGATCTCGGAATACCGCTGAAAAAGGGCGTTCGGCTGATATTCGGCACGGACGAGGAGAACGGCAGCGAGGATATGGAGATATACACCTCTCGCGCAAAGCTTCCCCCCAATGTATTCACTCCCGACGGCAGCTTCCCTGTGATAAATGTGGAAAAGGGCATGATGCGCTCCACGTTCAGCGGAAGGTATGAGGGCGGCGAGGTGATCTGCTTCCACGGCGGCAGCATTCCGAATGCTGTCCCCGATAAGGCTTGTGCAGAGGTGAGCGTGTCGCTTTCCGCTGTCGAATCGGCAATAGCATCTGATAAAAGCGGCGCGGAATTTATTGCCGAGGAAATAAACAGTGCGGTGCGCATAACTGCTTCGGGAAGATCTGCGCACGCGTCTACTCCCGAAAGCGGCATAAACGCTGTCACAGCGCTTATCTCGCTGCTGAACACGCTTGATTTAAGCGGCAGGCAGGCTGATATACTGCGCGGACTTGAAAGAATATTTCCGTTCGGTGAAACGGACGGAGCTTCTGTCGGCATTAAAGCAGAGGACAACACAGGCGCAGCAACGCTTGTTTTCAGCATTTTCGATATGGAAAACGGCGAGTGCCGCGGTACCGTTGACGTGCGTTTTCCGACCTGCCTTTCTCTTGCAGAGGTTGAGGGAAAGGAGCGTTCGGCGCTTAATGCGGCAGGCTGCGAGTTCAGCGGCTTCATGGGTGACGAGCCTCACTGCGTTGACGAGAGCAGCGACTTTGTTCAGGCTCTGCTGCGCGTCTATGAGCGCATTGAGGGCGAAAAGGGCGAGTGCATAGCCATCGGCGGCGGAACGTATGTCCACAATATCGAGGGCGGTGTAGCTTTCGGCGCGGAGCGCGGCGATACCGATTACCATATGCACGGCGCAGATGAGTTCATTCCCGTCGATGAGCTGCTGCGCGACGCAGTTTTATACGCGAATGCTATCATCGAGATATGCGGCTGATATAAAAACGGCTCTCCGAGGTCAACTGACTTCGGGGAGCTTTTGCTTGTTTTGCCGCTACGCTCCGAGCACGTTTTCTGTTTTTTGAAGCATTGACATAAATGCTGATAAATGATATCATTAGAATATAAAAATCATAGCACGACAGAAAGGACAGCAAATGGTTGTAACACTCCTGAAATTCGATCCCGACAAGCCTTTTTCCGAGCTTGAAAAGTATATGCCGCTGCTGACCGCTGACCGACGGGCGCGTATAGAGCGGCTGATCCCCGAGCGGGGCAAGGTGACAGCTCTTATGAGCGGCTTGCTGCTTTCGGTGGTGCTGTCCGAGAGGTGCGGTGTCGCGCCTGCAAAGCTGCACTTTGCTTACGGCGAGCATGGCAAGCCTTATCTGCCCGAGTTCCCCGAATGCCGCTTTTCTCTTTCGCGCAGCGGCGAATATATTGCTCTCGCGTGCGGTGAAGATGAGGTGGGTATAGATATACAGCAGATATTGCCGCAAAAGCAGCACGCACAGAGATTTCTCCACCCAATGGAACGGCAAAGCATTCTTTTGGCGGAGGATAAGGCGGAGCTGTTCTGCCGTGTATGGACGATGAAGGAGGCTTATGTTAAGCTGACGGGCGAGGGAATGTCAAGGAGCTTCAGCGGCTTTGATGTGCTGGCAATGCCCGAAAACCGCTTCTTTACACAGCGTATCGGCGATCATATACTGACGATATGCACAAATAAATTCACATCACAGCCTGAAATTCACACAATTACCGAAATTGAGTTTCTGACCACATTTTTTAGTTGACGAAATCGGAAAAGTGTGGTAAAATTAAGCAGCCAATAAAAGATAGAAAGGCTTACAGGAGGCAATACAATGAGTGTCATCGGTATAACTGCCGGAATTATCGGCGGTGTTGCGGTGCTTGGCGCGGCAGGTTCTCTGTTCGGCGCAAGAAAGCTGTATAATATGACGATACCCCGTCAGGACGTTACGAGAGTTGCCGCAAAGGAAGTAGGCGACGAGGATAAATGGGTCGGATATATCGACTTTATCCACAAGAACAAGGATTATCTTTCCGCCCGCGAGAGCGAGCATATTACGTTAAAAGCAAGGGACGGCATCACCCTGCACGCAGACCTCTATATGGCGGACGGTGAGGCAAACGCGCTTGTGATATGTTCTCATGGCTACACAAGCACGGGCTGGGATTCCTGCTCGTCTATCGGCGCTTATTTCGTCAGAAAGGGCTATGACTGCCTTATCGTTGACAACCGTGCGCACGGAAAGAGCGAGGGCGATTATGTCGGCTTCGGAATACTTGACAGATATGACGTCCTTAAATGGATAGAGTACATAAATCAGCGCTTTGACAGCAAAAAACAGCTTATGCTGTACGGTGTTTCCATGGGCGCAGCTACCGTTGTGATGGCGGCAGGGCTGGAGCTTCCCGATAATGTGAGAGCGGTCATTTCTGACTGCGCGTTTACATCTCCCTATGATGTCTTTGCGCATATCCTGAAGCGCGATTATCACATGGCTGAGTTTCCTGTTATGCACATAAACAACATGATGTGCAGAAAGTCGGCAGGCTACGGCTTCAGCGATTATTCAACGCTGGACGCGGTGAAGAACACAAAGCTCCCGATATTCTTCGTGCATGGAGAGCAGGATACATTCGTTCCCACCAAAATGAGCCGCGAGAATTACGAGGCTTGCAATTCTCCCAAGGAGCTTCTTGTTGTGGAGAACGCGGGTCATGCGGCAAGCTATTTTGAAAATCCCACCCTTTACGAGCAGAGGCTCGAAGAATTTCTGGCAAAGCACGTTCCCGAAATAAAATAAGGAAAGGTTGTTTATATGAAAGAGTTCGTAATCAATGGCACGGTCATGCAGTGCTATCCGCTGACTGCTGCGCAGAGGATCCACAATTACACCATTCGCTATTGCCCCTCGCAGGTATTGTGTATCGGTACAGGTCTGTATTTTCAGGCAGGTGTTGACTTCAATATGCTCAAAGAGGCTATAAAGGAGGCTATCCATCGCTTTGACAGTATGCGACTTCGCTTTATTCAGGACGAGGACGGCACTGTTTATCAGTATGTAGTGCCTTTTGACGATCGTGATATCCCGCTGGTGGACTTCTCCTACTGGAAGGAGGAGGACGCTCACAAAGAGATGGAAAAGTGGACGAAGGAGCCTTTCGAGCGCTTTAATTCGCCCATGAACAAGATCGTTATGATCCAGCTTCCTAACGGCTACAACGGCGTTTATCTCAAGGTGGATCACATGACGATGGACTCCAGCTCGCTCATTGCGTTTGACCGTGATGTAATGCAGATATACTGCTCCAAGATGTTCGGCATGGAGATGCCCAAGCCCGGTATGTCCTACATTAAGCAGCTTATCAAGGATCTTGAATACGAGAACGGCTCTGCCGCTGCAAAGAAGGACGAGGAGTTCTGGCTGAACGAGATCGCCCGTGACGAGCCTATGTATACCGATTTCACAGGCATGGGCAGACTGCTTACACAGAGAAGGGAAAACAATAATCCTGCCCAGCGCAGCGCTATGGTTGTATCAAAGTCTGTAGAGGCGGGCATTTCAGTATATGAGCTGGAAAAGGAGCCGTCAGAGGCGCTCATGAACTTCTGCCAGGAGAACAATATCCCTCCCGTCTGCCTGCTGCTGATGGGTCTGAGAACAGTGCTTTCTAAGTTCAATGACAATGAGAAGGACGTTTCCGTGAAGAGCTGTATCGCAAGACGTGGAACGCTGCTTGAGAAGAATTCGGGCGGAACACGTATCCATTTCTTCCCGCTGCGCACCGTCATCGAGCCTGAAACTACCTTTATCGACGCGCTGAAGATCATTCAGGCAGAGCAGAACAGACTGTTCCGCCACGCAAACTACGATCCCATTGCACATACCATCAACCGCGGCAAGTACTGGAAGCTTCAGCCTGGTGCAAGCTACGAGAGCATGAGCCTTACATACCAGCCGCTTACTCTGAAAGCTAAGAATGCAAGCGATGATCTGCCCGATATCAACTATATGAGCAAGTGGTACACCAACGGTGTAGCAGGTCAGCCGCTCTACCTTACCGTTATGCACCGCATGGAGGACGGCGGACTGAATTTCAATTTCGAGTACCGCTATGACGTGGTATCCGAGCACGAGATGGAATATCTGTATTATTATCTCTGCCGCGTACTGTTCAGAGGAATTGAGGACAAGAACAGGACTGTCGGTGAGATACTGGATATGATCTGATATAAGATATTTTAAATATGGAGGATAAAACTATGTTAGACCAGCTTAAGGAACTCATTTGCAACTATGTTGACGTTGATCCCTCTCAGATCACTGAGGACGCTCGTTTTATTGAGGATCTCGGCTTTAATTCCTACGATTTCATGAGTATGCTCGGTGAGGTGGAGGATACTCTTGACGTGCAGGTATCTGAGGAAGAGGTCGTAAAGCTTGCTACTGTGGGTGACGCTGTCAAGTACCTTGAATCACTGAAGTAAGAGGTGTACGATGGAAAAGGAACAGATCAGGACCTTACAGGATCTTGTAAGACACGCTGACGAAAGTCACGGCGAGGCAATATTCATCAAGGAAAAGGACGGCAAGGAGATCGCAGAAACCACATACGCGCAGTTCTGCGAGAACAGCAGACGCGTGGCGTCGTTCCTTGCTGAGAAGCTTGAGGGAAGCAAGGTACATTCTGCCATAATCGGACTTACCTGCTCACAGTACCTCACGGCTTATTTCGGAACAGTCCTTAATGGCAATGTCACTGTTCCGCTGGACGCACAGCTCTCTGCCGAGGATATCATTGAGCTCATGAACAGGGCTGATGTAAATGCATTCTTCTTTGATAAGCGCTATGAGCCTATGCTTCCTGCTATCAGGGCTAATTGTCCCGATATCAAGGTGTATGTTTCGCTCCAGCAATGCGAAAGTGCTGATACAAATATTGCTGAGATCATTGAGAAATACACAGCGGCAGAGCTTAAGGCTATTGATGACAGCATGCTTGCGACTATCGTGTACACATCGGGTACAACAGGAAAGTCCAAGGGCGTTATGCTGACTCATGGCAATCTTATCGACAATACCATGTGTCAGGACGGCGAGAGCGCGGTAGGAGAATCCCTGCTGACTGTCCTGCCTATCCATCACTGCTACTGCTTCTCCTGCGACTTCCTGCTTTCGCTCAGATACGGTACTACCGTTTGCGTGAACGACTCCATGATGCGTATCGTACAGAATTTGAAGCTGTTCCAGCCCTCGTTTATCCTGTTGGTTCCCATGATCGCTGAAACTATCTATAAGCAGATAATGGCAGCGGCAAAGGCTAAGCAGATACCTCCTGCGGCTCTTGCACAGGGCTTCTTCGGCGGCAGGCTGAAGGGTATCTACAGCGGCGGCGCATATCTCGCACCCGAGCTTGTGAACGGCTATTTGGAGCTTGGCATTCCGATAGCTCAGGGTTATGGAATGACGGAATGCTCGCCCCGTATCTCCACCGGAATATTCAATGACATAAGCACTGCGGGCGATGTCGGAAAGATAGTAAACGGCTGTCAGGTTAAGATCGTTGACGGCGAGATAGTTGTAAAAAGCGGCTCGGTAATGCAGGGCTACTACAATATGCCCGCCGAAACAGCAGAGGCTCTTGACGAGGAGGGCTGGCTGCACACAGGCGATCTCGGCTATGTTGACGAGAACACAAACCGCCTTTTCATCACAGGCCGCAAGAAGAACCTCATTATTCTCAGCAACGGCGAGAACGTATCTCCCGAGGAGCTTGAAAACAAGTTTGCGATGGTTGAGCTTGTCAAGGAGCTGCTTGTTTACGCAGAGGACGGCGTTATCACGCTTGAAGTGTTCCCAAACAGCGATATCTGCGCAGATATGGACGAGGCAGCAGAAAAGCTCCACGCTGTTATTGACGATATAAACAAAACGCTGCCGTCCGCAAAGACTATCCGCAAGCTGCGTGTGCGCGATGTGGAATTTGACAAGACCACATCGAAGAAGATCAGACGCAATCAGCAGCTTAAGGGTGAAGTGAAGTAACACAACTGCATTATATGAAAATTACAGAAAGATCGGCAGAGCTGCCTTTGTGCGGCTCTGCTATTATTTTTTGTAAATTGTCCCATTTTATGCTTGAATTAACGAAACCTGAATGTTATAATAAACGTGGCAACTGTATTATTTCAAATTGTGGAGGGCTTATTATGAAAAAGATCGATTCGTTTATTAACCGCTATTCACTGTCAAAAACATTGCAATTCAAGCTTATCCCGTATGGTAGAACTATGGAGCATTTCATTGCAAAGGGATTGCTTGAACAGGACGATGAGCGCGCCAAGGAGTATAAAAAAGTCAAAAAGTATATTGATCGATATCACAAAGCTTTTATTGAGGAGGTCTTGTCTTCAATACAAGATTTTGATGTTTCCGAATATGCGGATCTATACTATAAAGCAAATAAGACCGATGCTGAGAAGAAAATAATGTCAGAGCTTGAAATGGAATATAGAAAAAAGATCGCTATTTCGTTAAAAACTCATTCAAAATATAAGAAGCTTTTCAACAAGGAGATAATTACGGAGATCCTTCCTGACTTTTTAGGCAGTGACGAAGAGCTGGAAACAGTAGCGAAATTTGACAAATTCGCTACATATTTCAGAGGTTTTCAGGATAATCGCAAGAATATGTATACAGATGAGGATAAGACTACCGGAATTGCATACAGATGTGTAAATGAAAATCTCCCCAGATTTCTTGACAATATAAAGGTGTTCGGTAAAATATCAGCCGCTTTGGAATCATCTGAACTGAAACAGATAAGTGCTGAATATGAGGGTCTTGTTGGCTTGCCGCTCGATAAGTATTTTTGCTGCAACAATTTCTATAGAGTGTTAACGTCAAGCGGTATAGAGCGTTGTAATAATGTTATTGGCGGCTATACGAATTCTGACGGAACGAAAGTGCAAGGCATAAATGAAATAGTAAATCAATATAACCAAAAGCATCAAAAATTCGAGCGATTGCCAAAAATGAAGCTTCTCTATAAGCAGATTTTAAGCGATAGGGAAAGCATTTCTTTTATTCCGGAAACGTTCGAGTCTGATGACCGGCTTCTATCGTCGATCAATGACTATTATATCAGCCATTTGAGAGTGGTTTTGGACAAGCTTGAGGATCTGTTTAATGATCTGAGTGCTTATAATGCCGATGGAATATATGTGAAAAATGGTCCTGCGGTTACGGAGATATCCAATAAAATGGTTGGTTCATGGAGTTTTATTCGTGATTGTTGGAATGTCGATTATGATGCCGCTAAAAAAATCAAGAATTATGATAAGCATATTGAAGCTCGTAATAAGCAGTGGAAACGTATAGACAGCTTTTCTTTTGCTCAGCTTCAGCAGTATTTAGATAATTGTGAGCAATGTATATATAGTACACTTGATACGTATTATTCAATTGAAACTGAGAAGTGTATAAAAACGATAAATGATAATTATATTGCAGTCAAAGGCTTGCTGACAAAACCTTATACAGCTTCAAAGCGTCTTGCAAAAAACGATGCGGATATTGAACTGATAAAGAATTTTCTGGACTCAATCAAGGAGCTTGAGCGGCTATTAAAGCCTCTTCTTGGTACTGGCAAGGAAGATAACAGGGATATGATATTCTATGGAGCATTAGAGGAGTGCTATGCGGCACTGCATGATTTTGATAAGCTATATGACATGGTGCGTAATCATGTTACGAAGAAGCCTTATTCTAAGGATAAGATAAAACTGAATTTTGAAAATCCGCAATTTTTGGGGGGATGGGATAGAAATAAAGAAGAAGACTATCAATCTGTGCTGTTAAAATTTGACGAACGCTATTATTTGGCTGCTGTAGATAAGGATTATAAAAATTATTTTAAAGTAAATATCGAGCCAGAGAATGAAAATGATGTTGTGAAAAAAATTGTATATAAGCAGATAAAAGACACGGCTCAATATTTTAGCAGCAAACAGATCAATCCTCAAAATCCTCCTGATAATATAAAAAAATATTTATCAAAAGATTTTGATAAAAAGTCTATGTCAAACGCCCAATTAATGGAGCTTATAAAATATATCACTGAAGATTTTATACCCAATTATCCTATGCTACATGATGAGAACGGAGATTTATATTTTGATTTTAAGTATAAAAAATATTCCGAATATATTTCATGGGCAGATTTTTTAAATGATATTCAACCGCAATCATATATTGTTAAGTATAAGAATATATCAAAAAAATATGTAATGGATGGTGTTGATAAAGGAAAGATTTATTTATTCCAAATTTATTCCAAAGACTTCTCTCCTTGCAGCAAGGGAACTCCAAATCTGCATACGCTGTATTTTAAAATGCTTTTTGATGAGCGCAATCTTAAAGATGTGGTTTATAAACTAAATGGTGAAGCAGAGATGTTCTATCGCTTCCCGAGCTTAAAAAAGGAAGAAACCACTATTCATCATAAAAATCAGCCTATCAAGAATAAAAATCCCAATAACCCCAAAAAGGAAAGCCTCTTTGAATATGATCTTATTAAGGATAAACGTTTTACAGAACCTCAGTTTTCGCTTCATATACCGATCAAGCTTAATTTTAAAGCATCAGGCAATGAACGCGTAAATAATGATGTAAGATTGGCGCTGAAAAACAGTGATAGGAATTATGTGATCGGAATTGACCGTGGCGAAAGAAATCTTTTATATATCACTGTCGTTGACGACGATGGTGTTATTGTTGAGCAGTTTTCTGCAAATCAGATCATCGGCGGCGCTGAAGGGCAGGAGTATAAGGTGGATTATCACCGACTTCTCGCCAAAAAGGAAAAGGAACGACTTGAAGCAAGGCAAAGCTGGAGCACCATCGAAAATATTAAAGAACTCAAGGAGGGATATGTCAGTCAGATCGTACATAAGGTATGCGAGCTAGCTATAAAGTATGATGCAGTCATTGCTATGGAGGATCTTAATTCGGGCTTCAAAAACAGCCGTGTGAAAGTAGAAAAACAGGTGTATCAGAAGTTTGAAAAGATGCTCATTGATAAGCTGAATTATTACGTAAACAAAAAGCTTGCTGCCGATGAAAACGGTGGACTTTTGAAAGCATATCAGCTTACAGAGAAATTTGTCAGCTTTGAAAAGATGGGACTTCAAAACGGTTTTATTTTTTATGTTCCTGCATGGCTTACCAGTAAGATAGACCCGATAACGGGATTTGTAGATCTCCTTAAGCCTAAATACACTAGCGTTGAGGAAGCGATTGCATTCTTGCGCAAATTTGATGATATTACATTTAATTCTTACGAAAAGTATTTTGAGTTTTCTTTTGATTATAAGAACTTCCCTAAGGGCTCTACAGATGCGAAGGGAAAATGGACGGTCTGCACTTTTGGCGATCGAATCAAGACCGAACGCAGCAGTGAAGCTAACGGTAATTTCATCAGCAAAAAAGTTGTGCTTACAGACGAGTTTATTGCTCTGTTCAATAAGTTTGGTGTGGATCATACCGCTATAGATCTTAAGGAGCAGATACTTCTTCAGGATAAGAAGGATTTCTTCTCTGCGCTATTGAAATTATTGTCCCTTACTCTTCAGATGAGAAACAGTATTACAGGCACAGATGAGGATTATCTTATTTCCCCTATAAAGAATGACGATGGTGTATTTTATGACAGCCGCAATTATGATGATACATCAGTTTTGCCTGCAAATGCTGATGCTAACGGTGCATACAATATCGCCAGAAAAGCCCACTGGGCAATAAATGTGCTCAAAAATACAGAGGAGGATCAACTGATGAAGGCTAAACTATCCATTTCAAACAAGGAATGGCTTAAATATGTTCAGAAATGAGCGAGCAGACGATATCGATAACTTGTTTGAATGATTTCATTTTTTGCCCCGTATCTATCTATTTTCATAATCTTGAGTACGACGCAGATAATATGACGTTTCAGTGCGGCGATCAGATCAATGGCAAAGCCGCACATGAAACGGTAGATAATGATACTTATTCCACACGTGCAGATGTTTTAACAGGCATATCTGTATACAGCGAAAAATATGGGCTATATGGTAAGATCGATATTCTTGATACTAAGAAAAGGCTGCTTACCGAGCGAAAAAAGTATATAAAAACCGTTTACGATGGATATGTATTTCAATTGTATGCACAATATTTTGCTTTGACAGAGATGGGGCATACTGTTGATCAGCTACGGCTATATAGTATGCACGACAATAAAGCTTATCCTGTTGCGTTGCCGGATGAAGATCCTGTTATGTTTCAGAAATTTGAAAGGGTTATAGCTGAGCTTAATTCGTTCACGATGGATCTTTTTATACAAAATGAGATCACAAAATGCAGTCGCTGTATCTATGAGCCGCTTTGTTCTTTTTCAGCAATCAAGGAGGAGAGATGATAACTGCACAGGACTTTCAAAAAAAGCAGATTGTGTTTGTCTTTTTCAACGAAGGTGAAAAGATGTCGATATCAAACGATAATTTGATCGTGAAAGATAAAGACGGAAAAATAAAATTACAGTGTACCTGTTACAGGCTGTTTATTGTGTTTGCTGTTGGCTGTTGTTCATTTACATCTGTTGTTATACAGCGCGCTATTAAATTCGGTTTTTATATTGCTTGCATGACTACGGGATTCAGATTGTATTCTGTTATTGGTGCGGCTAAAGATGGCAATACCTTGCTTAAACAAAAGCAATATTCATATCAGGAATTTGACATCGGCAGAAGAATAGTATATAATAAGATAGCGAATCAGAAAGCTGTGTTAAATAAGGTAAGAAGTAAAAGCGATGCTGTAAAAGAAGCGATAGCACTTCTTGAAGGTTATGCGATCTCGCTTGATACGGCTGAACGGCTAAACGAGATCCTTGCGTTTGAAGGCTTGGCGGCAAAGGTGTATTTTCGTAATCATTTCAATAATGTGATTTGGAATGGCAGGCAGCCAAGGCTGAAACGAGATTACGTTAATTCTGCATTGGATATTGGTTATACGATCCTTTTTGCTTTTATTGATGCTATTCTGGAGAGCTACGGCTTTGATACCTATGTGGGTGTTTTACACAGGCAATTTTATATGAGGAAATCAATGGTTTGCGATATGGTTGAGCCTTTTAGACCCTTGATCGATATGCAGCTCAAAAAAGCAATCAATCTACGTCAGATAAAAAGTGAAGATTTTATTGCAATAAATGGACAATGGCAGCTCCGATACGAGTTTTCCGCCAAATATGTAAAATTGTTTATGGAGCCTTTGCTTGAATATAAAAGCGATATTTTTAAGTATATCCACACATATTATTGTGCTTTTATGAAAACCAGTCCAATCGAATGTTTTCCGTTATTTGAATTGGAGAAAATGCCATGATCATAATTAGTTATGATATATCCGACAACAAAAAGAGGGCGAAATTTTCTAAATACATTCAGAAATTCGGACATCGTTTACAGTATTCGGTATATGAAATTGATAATAGCGAGAGAATTTTAAATAATATCATCGCAGATATCAGCAATAAATTCGTCAAGAAATTTGATCAATCAGACAGCGTATACATATTTAAGATGAGCAGTACTTGTGAAACTTACAAGTTTGGATATGCTAAAAATGATGATGACTCGTTGTTGATCGTATGAATTACAAACCTCGGTCTTAATTATTCGTCAAAGTCAAATGCGAAGGAATGATCCCATGAAAAATGTGTGCTATAAACAAATTGATAAGGTGAATCGTATAGTAGCTTTGTTAATATTGGCAACACAAGGGACGAATAATTCCTTATAATTTCTACTGTTGTAGATTTTACAGTGTTTTCCTAAGTATAGAAGACGAATAATTCCTTATAATTTCTACTGTTGTAGATTAGTAGACCTTATCCAAGCAGGACATGACGAATAATTCCTTATAATTTCTACTGTTGTAGATATCAATGAGAACTAGTGTATTATCCGGACGAATAATTCCTTATAATTTCTACTGTTGTAGATTTGATAACGTGTGCCATGCTGAGCATGACGAATAATTCCTTATAATTTCTACTGTTGTAGATTAAGCCCCAAGGATCTTCGGGCGGATGACGAATAATTCCTTATAATTTCTACTGTTGTAGATTATAAAAAATTGTATTGGGTTGGTATGGGACGAATAATTCCTTATAATTTCTACTGTTGTAGATCGATGTACGACATCAAAATCAGCGGCGGGACGAATAATTCCTTATAATTTCTACTGTTGTAGATACCGTATTAGCGCGGCAATGAGCGAGAAGACGAATAATTCCTTATAATTTCTACTGTTGTAGATATGTGTATGCTGTTATGACTGGTCGCTGACGAATAATTCCTTATAATTTCTACTGTTGTAGATACTATTCCGCGCAGTCTGTCGACTATTGACGAATAATTCCTTATAATTTCTACTGTTGTAGATTTATGATAATCTCCAAACTTTTGCTTGACGAATAATTCCTTATAATTTCTACTGTTGTAGATCGGGCGATCAGCAGCAGGATTTTTTTAAAGACGAATAATTCCTTATAATTTCTACTGTTGTAGATCTTTTCCTGCGCTGCATTTTATTTGCGGACGAATAATTCCTTATAATTTCTACTGTTGTAGATTGAAAATGAAAAGCGCGTAGCATTCGGACGAATAATTCCTTATAATTTCTACTGTTGTAGATGAGCTAAAATCGACGCAAAGCGGCGTAGGACGAATAATTCCTTATAATTTCTACTGTTGTAGATCATTTATATTTTTCCTTTCCTATATGGACGAATAATTCCTTATAATTTCTACTGTTGTAGATCCATCAGCCATGTGAGATAGAATATGGACGAATAATTCCTTATAATTTCTACTGTTGTAGATTCGGGAAGCTTGTTCATGCAATAGCTTGACGAATAATTCCTTATAATTTCTACTGTTGTAGATTTATCGATATAAAGGAAGTGCCACATGACGAATAATTCCTTATAATTTCTACTGTTGTAGATTTGAATAAGAAAAAAGCAAGTAGCGTGACGAATAATTCCTTATAATTTCTACTGTTGTAGATGAATGAAGCCCACTGGAATAGTGTGATCACGAATAATTCCTTATAATTTCTACTGTTGTAGATGCTTCCTACAGACCCTGCAGTTTCAGGGACGAATAATTCCTTATAATTTCTACTGTTGTAGATATGTAGAACACATTATCATTCTCGCTGTGACGAATAATTCCTTATAATTTCTACTGTTGTAGATGCCCTGCTGCTGCGCTGTTAGCTTGTATGACGAATAATTCCTTATAATTTCTACTGTTGTAGATGAAAACAACACTAACACCATCTTTAAGGACGAATAATTCCTTATAATTTCTACTGTTGTAGATATGTAGAACACATTATCATTCTCGCTGACGAATAATTCCTTATAATTTCTACTGTTGTAGATCCTTTTCGCTTTCGGTTGCTTCGGTAGGACGAATAATTCCTTATAATTTCTACTGTTGTAGATTCGCACATAGCAGCATTGATACGTTCGACGAATAATTCCTTATAATTTCTACTGTTGTAGATCTCGTCAATCCAAAGCTTGTTGTATACGACGAATAATTCCTTATAATTTCTACTGTTGTAGATATAATATGGTTTTTCAAGTGTACCGTGGACGAATAATTCCTTATAATTTCTACTGTTGTAGATTGATTGGGCGCTACGCGCCTACTTGAGACGAATAATTCCTTATAATTTCTACTGTTGTAGATACAGCAAACAACAAGGAATATAAAGTAAGACGAATAATTCCTTATAATTTCTACTGTTGTAGATTTAAGGCAATAATAAAAGCACTCACGGACGAATAATTCCTTATAATTTCTACTGTTGTAGATGGGGACGGAACGTGTGATGTTCCAAGTGACGAATAATTCCTTATAATTTCTACTGTTGTAGATACGAAGTCCTTTGCGACCGTAAAAATGACGAATAATTCCTTATAATTTCTACTGTTGTAGATTTACTACGAGTTCGGATATGTCGAGCCGACGAATAATTCCTTATAATTTCTACTGTTGTAGATTCAACGGAGTTTTCCGATGATAAGATGACGAATAATTCCTTATAATTTCTACTGTTGTAGATTGATTGTTTTTGTTTGGATTGTTTTCGACGAATAATTCCTTATAATTTCTACTGTTGTAGATAGCGTTAATTATGGCTACGGCGACGGGACGAATAATTCCTTATAATTTCTACTGTTGTAGATTGCTTAACTGGGTCATGGGCATGATCGACGAATAATTCCTTATAATTTCTACTGTTGTAGATCGCGATTATATCGCCTTAAACGCGGAAGACGAATAATTCCTTATAATTTCTACTGTTGTAGATCAGGGAAACAGAATAACAGCGGCGTTTGACGAATAATTCCTTATAATTTCTACTGTTGTAGATCGGAACTCAGCACGATATTCGCTGTGGACGAATAATTCCTTATAATTTCTACTGTTGTAGATCGATTTTCCTATACGCGAGGCATATAGACGAATAATTCCTTATAATTTCTACTGTTGTAGATCGAAGCGCCCTGCACTGTATAATCATAAGACGAATAATTCCTTATAATTTCTACTGTTGTAGATGATAAAAAGCTCAGAGATACTTACATGACGAATAATTCCTTATAATTTCTACTGTTGTAGATTAATACATTCAAAAAATTCGATAACGAGACGAATAATTCCTTATAATTTCTACTGTTGTAGATTAATAGATAAGAGCAAAACACCCAATCCGCAACACACAAAGTTGGTCAAACACAG